>JBBIOE010000133.1:0-21690 GCA_037443525.1 Archangiaceae bacterium
CCGCGGGCGCCGCGCTCGACGACGCCGTCGTCCCCTCGGCGCCTGACTCACCCGCGGCCGGAGCGACTCCGCTCTGCTCCACCGCTCCCCCACCCGGCTCGCTACCCGTCGCTGCCGCCGCCACGTCGGCCGGCGCAGGCGCGCTCGCCGGCCCCACGTCTTGAAGATCTTCGAGGGAGGCCACGAAGTCGCTCGGCGCGATCGCCGGCGGCGGCGAGGGCGTTCGCTCCACCGGCGGCGGTCGAATGGCGCGCCCGCTCGAGCTCACCGGCGCGCGCCGGGCGGGCTCGAAGGAGTCGACCGCCTCCACCAGCGCCGCTCGACGGGGCGGTGGCGCGGGCGCGGGCCTGGCCACCGGCGCCTCGCGGTCCTTGGCCGGCGCGGGCTCGAAGGTGTCGCGCACCTCGTCGCCCTCGGGGCCACGCCGCCGAGCGTCAGGCACGGGCGCGCCGTCCGGGCCCAAGAGGTCGCGCAGGAAGGAGCGAAAGCGACTCACGCCCCGAGTCTCCCAGAGAACCGCGCAAAATGGGCGCCCGCTCGCCCAGGGTGCCCCCACCGACGGCCCGCGCCGAGGCGGTAACCCCTGCGCACGGACCGACGAGCGCCGCCGGGTTTTCGTTGGCTGGCCGGTTGCTTCTCGGCAGACCAATGGCTCCGAAGCTGCAAGCAGCGCTCGACTCCGCTGGCGGCCGGGCCTCGCCCGGCGAGGGGGCGCCGCTGCTGCTGATCGTCGCCGCCGACGACCTCAGGCGCCTCGTCGCCGACGCCCTGCCCACCGGCTTTCGCCTGCTCGCGGCGCCGGACGCGGCGACGGGGCTGCGAGACGCCGAGGCGCTGCGTCCCAACCTCGTCCTCCTCGACGCGGGGCTGGTGGGTGGGGCCACCGAGGGGCTCGTCCGCTCGATGCGCCAGAGCCCGGAGCTGGCGGCGACCTTGGTGATCGCGGTGACGGGTCAGGCCGACGACGAGCTGCGCGTGCGGCTGTTGCGAGCGGGGGCGCACGACTGGCTCGCCAAGCCCTTCTCCCCGGAGGAGCTGCGGGCGCGCGTCGCGAACCTGTTCGCCGTTCGCCAGACCAACGAGGCCCAGGCGCGGCTGGCGTCCCTCGTCGAGAACGCCCCCGACGGCATCTTCGTCGCCGATCTCGACGCCCGGTACACCGACGTGAACGAGGCCGGCTGCCGCATGCTCGGCTACGACCGCGACGAGCTGATCGGGAAGACCATCCTCGATCTGATCCTGCCCGAGGAGGTGCCCAAGCTGGCCGAGTCCAAGGCCCAGCTCCTCGGCGGCAAGGTCCACGTCGCGGAGTGGAAGCTCAGGAAGAAGGACGGAACGTATCTCCCGGTCGAGGTGAGCGCGAAGATCCTCGCCGACGGCCGCTGGCAGGGCTTCGTGCGGGACATCAGCGAGCGGGCACGCAACGAAGCGGCGCTGCGGCGCGCGCAGGCCATCTCCTCCGGCATCCTGCTCACCTCGGTCTACGCCATCATCTCCATCGATCGCCAGCAGCGGGTGACCATGTTCAACCAGGGCGCGGAGCGAATCTTCGGCTACTCCGCGCAGGAGATGCTGGGCGCGCCCCTCGAGCGGCTGGTGGCCGAGAAGTACCACGCGGCGCTCCGGAAGGAGGTCCACGACTTCCTGGCGGGCCCGGCCACCTCGCACGCGATGGGAACGCTGCGCGCGCCCATCTTCGGGCAGCGCAAGAGCGGCGAGGAGTTCCCCGCCGACGCGGCGATCTCCAAGGTCGCGATCGGGGACGAAGTGATCGGCACGGTCGCGCTGCGGGACGTTTCCGAGGAGCGCCGCGCCGAGACCGAGCAGCGCGTGCTGGCGGAGGTGGGGGCGGCCCTGACCAGCCTCGATCCGAACCAGATGCTCGAGAACGTCGCCAATGTGGCGGTGCGCTCGCTGGCCGACTTCTCCAGCCTGTTCCTGGTGAGGGACGAGAGCCCGAAGCTCAAGCGCGTCGCGGCGGCCAGCAAGGACCCCGCCCTCGCCTGGTCGGTCGACCTGTTGATGACGAACCCCCTGCAGCCGCGCCCCGAGCACATCGTGTGGCGCGCGGTCGAGACCTCGAAGCCGGTCATTCAGGAGCTCACCCCCGAGGACTACCCGGGCCTCGCGGAGAGCCCCGAGCACCTGCGCGCCCTCCTGGCTGGGCGGCCCCGCTCGGCGCTCGCGGTGCCCATGATCCTGGCTGGACGCTGCGTCGGCGTGCTCTCGCTCACGTCGAGCGGGCGGCCCTTCGATCTGCGCGATCTCCGCCTCGCCGAGAAGATCGCGCGCCGCTGCGTGGTCTTCCTCGAGAACGCGCGGCTGTACCGCGCGGAGAAGCAGGCGGTCGAGGCGCGCGACCAGGTGCTGAGCCTCGTCGCCCACGACCTGCGCAACCCGCTCAACGCCATCGTCCTGCAGGCGGGGCTGCTCCGGCGGCACGACGGCGGGCCGGAGCGGCGCTCGCTGAAGTCCGCCGACGCCATCGCCGGCGCGGCGAGGCGCATGAACCACATCATCGAGGATCTCCTCGACGTGACGATGCTCGAGTCCGGGCGCTTCACCCTCGACCGCTCGGCGCTGCCGGTGAGCGAGCTGCTCGAGGCGATCGCCGCGGCGCAGGGCCCCCTGGTGGCGTCGCACGCGCTGCGGCTCGAGCTCGCGGTCGCCCCGCGGCTCCCCGAGGTCTGGGCCGACCGGCAGCGCGTGTTCCAGATCATCGAGAACCTGGTGGGCAATGCCTCCAAGTTCACGCCGAGCGGAGGGACCATCACCCTGGGCGCGGCGTCGTCGGGGCCCGAGGTGCGCTTCTGGGTCTCCGACACCGGCAGCGGCATTCCCCCGGAGCACCTCCCTCGCCTCTTCGATCGCTTCTGGCAGTCCGACCTGCACCACCGCGGCGCCGGCCTCGGCCTCTCCATCGTCAAGGGCATCGTCGACGCGCACGGAGGCCGGCTCTGGGTGGAGAGCACGATCGGCGCGGGCAGCACCTTCACCTTCACCCTGCCCGCGCTTGGCCCGGCGGAGGAGGCGCCCGAGAGCTTTGGCCGCGCACGGGAGCCCGAGGTGGGCCTGAAGGGCTCGGTGCTCGTCGCCGAGGACGACACCGACGTTCGCGAGGCGCTGAGCGCGCTGCTCGAGAGCCACGGCTACCAGGTGGACGCGGTGGAGAACGGCGCGGAGGCGTTGGAGCGCCTGCGTCAGGCCCCCGCGCCGACGGTGATCATCATCGACCTCGCGATGCCGGTGATGGACGGCTGGGGCTTCCTCGCCGAGCGGAGCAAGGACCCCGCGATCGAGCGCCTCCCGGTCATCGTCGCGTCCGGCCAGCGGGGCGTGGAGAAGAGGGTCGCCGCCCAGAACGCCAGCTTCCTCCCCAAGCCCGTCTCCGAGGCTCGCCTCCTCGAGCTGCTCGGCGCGGCGCGGGCGAGCTGAGCGCGGTGCCCCCGGCCACACCGGCCTGACGCCGATCAGCACTTCACCCCATGCGCGGCATCAGGCGGAGCCATCGGGGCGAACCGTGTCGAGCGGACGCCGCCCGCCGGCGGGGCTAGACCTTCCCTTCGGACCCCCACGTCTCGCCAGTGGAGCTCAGGGATGCGCGCCTCGTTGCGACCCGACACAGTGCCTCCTCCTCTCGCGGGGCGGGTCGAGCTGGCGGGTGAGCCCGAGTTGCTGCTCGTGGTCCATCACGACGAGGCCGTGCGCCGCCGGGTAGAGAAGGTCCTCTCGCCCCTGGGCCGGGTGGAGGCGACGGGCGACGCCGAGCTCGCCCTGGAGCGCTTCGCCGCCAGAGCCTCGGTCGCCGTCTGCGAGGCGGGCCTGCCCGGGTCGCGGGGCGGCCTGGCCTTCGCGCGAGCCGTGCGAACGCGCGGCGAGTTCCCGGGGACCCCGGTGGTGCTCTTGTCGCCCCTCCAGGAGATGCCGGAGCTCGAGGCCTGCGGCGACGCGCTGGGCGTGGAGTGCCTGGGCGAGCCCTTCCGCGACCGCGAGCTGTTCTGCCGCGTGCGCTCTCTCGCGGAGCTCTCGAGGCAGCGGCGGGCCCTCAAGGCCAGCGAGCAGACCATGCGCGAGCTGTTCCGCGCCTCGCCCGACGCGCTGGCGCTGCTCGAGCTGGTGCGGGACGAGCGCGGCCGGCCGAAGGACGCCGTCTACGTCGACGTGAACCCCGCCTACGAGCGCCTGTTCGAGGCGCCGCGCGAGGAGCGCATCGGCCGCCCCTTCGGGTCGCTGCCGGGTGGGCCCGAGCACCTTTTCCTGCTCCAGGAGGCCGCGGCGAACGGAATGTCGCTCGAGCGCGAGGTGTGGATGCCGCGCATCGAGCGCTCGCTGCGCGTGTCGGTCTTCGAGACCAGCCCCGGCCGCTTCGGCATCAGCTTCACCGACCTCACCGCCCTGAAGCGGGTCGAGCTGGAGCGCAAGGAGACGCTGCTCGAGAGCCGCGCCGCCACCGACGAGGCCGAGCGCGTGCGGCGCCAGCTCGAGGCGGTCTTCGAGGCGGTCCAGGACGGCCTGATGGTGATGGACCGGTCTGGCGCGATGGTGCTCGCGAACCGCAGCCTGGCGCGCATTCTCGGCTTCCCCGACGCGTCGGCGCTCCAGAGCACGCTGAAGGAGTTCGACGCCCTCTTCGAGCTGAGCGACCTCGAGGGGAGAGTGCTGACCCTCGAGCGCTGGCCGATGTCGCGGGTGCTGCGGGGCGAGACGCTGTCCGACGTCGAGCTCAACTGCCGCCGGCGGGACACCGGCCAGCAGTGGGTCTTCAGCTACAGCGGCACGCCGGTCTACGACGAGGCCGGCAAGCGCACCATGGGGCTCGTGGTCACCCGCAACATCACCCGGCGCAAGGCCATGGAGGCCGAGCTCGCCGCCACCCGCGACCAGCTCGTCGACGACCTGGCCTCGATGACCCGCCTGCACCGCATCGCCACCCGCTTCATGCAGGACGGCGACCTGCCGGCGTTGCTCGGTGAGATCCTCGACGCGGCCATGGCCATCACCAGCGCGCAGATGGGCAACGTGCGCCTCCTCGACGAGGCGAGCGGGCAGCTCCGGCTCACCCAGTGCAAGGGCTACGAGGCGCCGCTGCTCGACTACTGCCGAAACTGCAAGGAGGGCCCGACCTGCCACGTCTCGCTCCGGCAGAACACCCGAGTGGTGGTGGAGGACGTGGCGACCAGCGACCTGTTCACCCAGAGCCCGGCGCGCGACGTGGTGCTCGCCGCCGGCGTGCGCTCGGTGCAGTCGAGCCCGCTCACCACGCGCTCCGGCAAGGTGGTGGGCATGCTCACCACGCACGGCAAGGGCCCGCTGCAGCTGGGGGAGCGCGAGACCAAGCAGCTCGATCTGCTCGCCCGTCAGACCGCCGACATCATCGAGCGCGCGCGGTGGTTCGAGGAGCGCGCCCAGTGGGCGGCGAGGGCCGAGTGGCAGGAGAGGCTGCGCCACAGCGAGGCTCTCCACCGCAGCACCGTGGAGACCATGCCGCTGGGGCTCGCCATCTACGGGCCCGATCGCCGCATCGTCTACGTCAACCCGGCGCTGGTGGCCTTCATGCACGAGCCCGAGTCGCACTTCGTCGGCCGGCGCATCGAAGACGCCTGGCCGGGACCGCACGGCACCATCCACGGCGCGAAGGTGGCCGAGGTCCTCCGCACCGGCGAGCGCCTGACCTACGAGCTGGAGATTCCCGCGCTGGGCGAGCGCGCCCGGTCGGTGCGCCGCATGGCCCTGGCGCCGGTGCTCGACGGCGACGGCACGGTGCAGAAGGTCATCAGCCTGAGCCAGGACATCACCGCCGAGGTCGAGCTGGTGACGCAGCTTCGCGAGGACGATCGGCGCAAGAACGACTTCATCGGCGTCTTGTCGCACGAGCTGCGCAACCCCCTGGGCGCCATTCACCGCAGCCTCGAGCTCGCCCGGCGCTCGCCCCACGGGAGCGAGCAGGAGGCGAAGGCCATGGAGATCATCGGTCGCCAGACGGGACAGCTCTCCCGTCTGGTCGACGATCTCCTCGACGTGACGCGGGTGACGCACGGAAAGATCAGCCTGGTGCGCGAGCCGTTGGATCTGCGCGAGGTGGTGCGGCACGCGGTGGAGGACCACGCGGCCGGCTTCGAGCGCGCCGGGGTGCGCCTCGGCGTGCGCCTGCCGGAGGTGACGGTGGTGGTCGCGGGCGATCGCGCGCGCCTGTCGCAGATCGTCGGGAACCTTCTGCACAACGCCTCGAAGTTCACCCTCAAGGGCGGCACCACCGACATCGCGGTGGAGGCCGACGCCCACCAGAAGACGGCGACCCTGCGCGTCGCCGACACCGGCGCGGGCATGGACCCGGCGCTCATCGAGAGCCTGTTTCGCCCCTTCTCGCAGGCGCGGCAGACGCTGGCGCGGAGCCAGGGCGGCCTCGGCCTGGGCCTCGCGCTGGTGCGCCAGCTCGTGGAGCTGCACGGCGGCGTGGTGAAGGCCAGGAGCGAGGGCCCCGGCAAGGGGTCCGAGTTCCTGGTCACGCTCCCGCTCGCGGACGCCGCGGCGGTCGAGGTGCGGCGGCCGGCGCCCACGGTGGAGAGCAGCGGGCGCCGGGTGCTCCTCGTCGAGGATCACGCCGACGCGGCCACCGCGCTCAGGGAGCTGCTCGAGCTCGACGGGCACGAGGTCGCGCTCGCGGGCGACGGGCTCACGGGGCTGGCGCTGGCGCGGCAGTTCAGGCCCGACGTGGTGCTCTGCGACATCGGCCTGCCCGGCATGGACGGCCTCGCGGTGGCGCGCTCGATTCGCGACGACGCCGCGCTTCGCGGGGTGGTGCTGGTGGCGCTCACCGGCTACACCTCGGCGGCCGATCAGGCGAGAGCGCGCGAGGCGGGCTTCGAGCACCTGTTGGCGAAGCCGGTGAGCCTCGATCGCTTGAACCGCCTCCTGGCCACGGTGTCCCCCTTGCCTCCGGCGCCGTAGCGCACGGCCCTCAGCTCGCTCGCGCGCGCTCGCGCACGGCGCGCACCGCGGCGTCGAGCTCCTCGAGGACTCCCTTGGCCCTGGGGAGGAAGGTGGCCCCGGCCTCGGACAGCCGCATGCCCTTCGGCGTGCGGGCGAAGAGCATGACGCCGAGCTCGTCCTCCAGCTCGCGGATGCGGCGGCTGAGCGGCGGCTGGGAGATGTGGAGGCGCTTCGCGGCCCGGCCCACGTGGCCTTCTTCGGCCACGGCGACGAAGTAGCGCAGCTGCGAGAGGCTCATGGAGGCCCAGTGTAGCGGCGCTCGGGCGCGCCCGGGGCGTCGGAGGTGGCGCGAGATCGAAACGGTATTGGAAGCGTCCCTCGCGCCCAGGAACGATGCGGCGCGTGAAGGTGAAGCGACTGAGTCCGGACGAGGTGCGGCGGCTCCGCCGAGCGGGGCAGGCGGCGGCGCAGACGCTGCTCCACGTGGCCGAGCGGCTCAGGCCCGGCCTGACGACCGGGGCAATCGATCGCCTGGTGCGCGCGCACACCCAGGCCCTCGGCGGCCGCCCGAGTCAGCTCGGCTACCACGGCTTCCCGGCGGCGGTGTGCACCAGCCGGAACGAAGTGGTCTGCCACGGCATCCCCAGCGACGGCGAGGTGCTCGAGCCCGGCGACATCGTCAACGTCGACGTCACCACCGAGCTTGGGGGCTTCCACGGCGACACCTCGGCCACCTTCGCCGTCGGCGAGCCGAGCGCGAAGGCCCGCCACGTGCTGCGGGTGGCGCGAGAGTGCCTCGAGGCCGGCATCGCCGCGGTGCGCGACGGCGCGTTCCTGGGCGACGTGGGCTTCGCCATCGACGAGCTCGCCCGGCGCGAGGGCTGCAGCGTGGTGACGGCGCTGGGCGGCCACGGCATCGGCCGGGCGATGCACCTACCGCCGCACGTGAGCCACGTCGGGTGCCGCGGGGAGGGCCTGCGCCTGCGCGCCGGGATGGCCTTCACCATCGAGCCGATGATCAACCTGGGGCGCCCCGAGGTGCGCACGCTCGCCGACGGGTGGACGGTGGTCACCGAGGACGGGAGCCTCTCCGCCCAGTTCGAGCACACGGTGCTGGTGACGCGCGACGGCTGCGAGCGCGTCACCGAGCGAATCGGCTGACGGGCCTCACAGGGCGACCTCGTAGGGGAAGCGGAAGTGGAGCTTCAAGAACGCGAAGCCCGCGAGCCACACCGACTGCTCCAGCGGCGCCACGTCGAGGAAGGTGCCGATCACCTGCGGCACGTAGAACTGCGCGCCGCCGCCGAACGAGACCAGCACCTTCTCGGAGAGGCTGAGCAGCAAGGTGAGCTTGAGCTCGAGCCCCGGCCTCAAGAAGTGCGTGGGCGGAATGTCGGCGAAGTCGGAGTGAATGAACAGGTAGGTGAGCAGGACGTTCGCGTCGAGGGAGTAGCGCCCGCGGCTCTTGTTCCACTCGCGCGGATCCGGCGGCGGGTTGCTCAAGAGCGTCAGCCCCAGCGGCGCCCAGGTCGCGCCGTACATGCCCACCCCACCCAGCTCGGCGACCTTGGGCGAGATGATGAGCGTCTGGGGAATGAAGATGGAGGGCCCCACGTGCGCCTCGGTGACCCCGGCCGCGAGGCCCCGGTACTTGGGCGGGATGCGGTCCCAGTTCTGCTTCACCGTCTGCTGGTCGATGATCGCGTAGAGGTTGAAGGCCAGCGCGAAGTGCGGGAGCGCCCCGCGGTTGTCGAGCAACGGCCCGGGGAACCAGAGCGCCTCGGGGCCGATGCCCAGGTCGGCGGGCACCGTCACTCCGGCGTGAGAGGTGAGCGACAGGAGGGTGCAGAGCACGACGACGGCGCGGGGCATGGGGCTCAGTCTGTCGGGCCTGGAGCGCGCTCGCCACTCGGAGACGGAGGTGCGCCGCGCGTCCACACCGCGAAGCCGATGACCGCGCCGCCGCCCTCGCGGTTCCTGGCGAAGGCCTCGCCCTGGTGCGCCTCGGCGATGCGGCGCACCAGCGACAGGCCCAAGCCCAGGCCCTCGCCGCCCTTCTTGAACTTCTCGAACAGCGCCGCCTCCCCGCCGGCGGGGAGGCCGGGGCCGCGATCGAGCACCGAGAAGCGCACCGCCGGCCCCGTCGCCTCGACCCGCACCTGGTCCACACCGCCGCCGTGCGTCTTGGCGTTCTCGAGCAGGTTCACCAGGGCGCGGGAGAGCAGCGTCGGGTCGCCGGTGACGTCCGTGGCCTCGCCTTCGAGGGTGAGCTTCGCCGGGTCCACGCCGGTGCGCTCGAGCGCCCGCGTCACCAGCGCGGCGAGGGGCTGGGCGCGCACGGTGGTGAGCCCGAACTCGAGGCGAGAGCTGGCGAGCAGCTCGCCCACCAGGGCGTCCATGTCCACCACCTCGCGATCGAGATCGTCCCAGGTCTTGGGCGTCGCGCCGCCGTCACGGCCGAGCTCGGTGATGACCCGCACCCGCGCCAGCGGCGAGCGAAGCTCGTGGGAGACGGTGGCGAGCAGCTCGCGCTGATCCTTCACCTGCTTCTCGATGCGGTTCGCCATCTCGTTGACCGCGTCGGCCACCACGCCGATCTCGTCGGGCTCGTAGCAGGACCACTGGGTGCGGGCGGAGAGGTCGCCGTCGCCGATGCGCTTGACCACCGTGGCCAGCTCATCGAGCGGCCGGGCCAGCCGCCGCGCCACCCGCCCGGAGGCGACCCACAGCGCGAGGATGCCGGCGGCGATGAAGAGGAGGAAGTGCGGCCGGGGCGCGCCCATGCCGCGGAAGCACGCGCGCACCGCGCCGAGCGTCTGACCGTCGCGCGTGACCTTCGTGTCGAGTGCGTGGTGCTGGCACGGCCCGCCCACGCGCACGAGCGAGGCGCCCGTCGCGTCCAAGAGCTCGAGGTCGAGACCCAGCGCGTCGGCGGTGCGCCGGGCGTAGGCGTCGCGGGCCTTGGGGTCGTCCCAGTCGCGCGCGAACTCGCTCGCGAACCACGCCGAGCCCTTGGTCCAGGTGCTTCGCCACTCGGGCTCCTCGACGCGGGCGGCGAGCGTCATCACCGCCCCCACCATCAGCGCGGTGGCGAAGATACCCGAGGCGAACCAGGTGAAGATGCGGCGCCTCAGGCTCCTTCGCACGTAGCGGCCGATGGGCCCGAGGCCGCGGCGCCTTCGCTGGTGCCAGTCCCGGTGGTGGGAGAAGGGGCGCACGGCGTCAGTCCTTCGCCAAGACGTAGCCGATGCCGCGCACGGTCTTGATGAGCCTCGGGGGATCGTCGCCGAGCTTCTGGCGCAGGTGGCTGATGTGCACGTCGACGGTGCGCTCGCCCACCACCACGTCGCCGCGCCCGGCCTCCGAGAGGAGCGCGTCGCGCGGCACCACCCGCCCCGCCCGCCGCATCAGCGCCGCGAGGATGTCGAATTCGATGCCGGTGAGGTCGAGCAGATTGCCGTCGCGGGTGGCTCGCCGCGCCGGCACGTCGACCGAGAGCCCGGCCACCGTGAGCTGCTCGTTCACCACCTCCGGGCGGGCGCGCCGCAGCACCGCGCGCAGGCGGGCCAGAAGCTCCCTTGGGCTGAAGGGCTTGGGGAGGTAGTCGTCGGCGCCCATCTCCAGGCCCACCACGCGGTCGGTCTCGTCGCCGCGCGCGGTGAGCATCACGATGGGCACCGACGACCGGGCGCGAATGCGCCGGCACACCTCGAGGCCGTCCATGCCGGGCATCATCACGTCGAGCAGCACCGCGTCGAAGGCGCCCGCCTCGAGCTGCGTAAGCCCCCGCTGGCCGTCCGGCGCGTGCGTGAGCGTCACGCCGTTCTGACCGAGGTAGGCCGACAAGAGCTCGGGGAGCCTTGGGTCGTCGTCGATGAGGAGCACCCGAAAGGCCATGGCCGCAAGGACCTTATGGAGTCGGCCGGGCGGGCGCCACGGGAGCGACGCCGGCGGGGGTGGTGACGATGATCGGCGCGGCCGAGGGCGTGGCAGGCGGCGACACCACGATGATCTGCGGGGCGGCCTGGGGCACGACGGCGGGCTGCGGCGCCGCGGCCGCCTCGCCCTTCCACTCCGAGTGGCAGGCGTGCCAGCGGTGGTGGTGCGCGAGGGAGGCGAAGCCCGAGCCGAAGCCCAGCACCACGCCGAGGATGAGCAGCACTTTCGCGAAGCGGAACGGACGGTACATGGTGTGTTCTCCTCTCAGCACGCAGCGTGGAAGTGACCGTGACCGCACGAGCCGTACCTCGCCGCCCGGGGCCCGTACTCGAGAAGCTCAGCGGCCTTGGCGCGCTGCTCTGGCGTGAGCGCCTCGTGCACCGACGACAGGCCCGCCTTGACCGCCTTCTTCACCTCGTCGACCGCGGCCTGCTGCTTCTCGAACGCGCCGTCGACGGCCGCCGAGTCGAACCGCTCGCCCTTCACCGCCTGGGCGAGGGCCTGCCGCGACTGGAGGAACGCGTCGCGCGCGCCCCGGGCGGCCTTCTCGATCTCCTCGGCCGCGGCGGCGATGACCTTCTCCTGACCGGGCGTGGTGTCGAGGACCTGGAACAGCCGGCGGAACATCCACCGTCGGTGGCCACCGCTCGCGTGGTACCGCTCCCACCGGCGCATCTTGAACAGCCCGAGCAAGCTCAACCCGCCCACCAGAAATCCAAACATGTCTGCCTCTCTCGTCTCGCGGGCGCCGTCATTGGCGCCGTGCGTGGACAGACCGTAGGGAGCGTGTGTGAAGCGACCTCGCGGCTCGGGGTGAAGAAGTGTGAAGATGGGCCGTCTGTGCCAAAGCGCATGAAACGACTCTGGATTCTGGCCCTCGTTCTGGGCGCCTCGGCGGCCTTCGGGCAGGAGGAGCCACCGTCGGCTCCCCCGCTGGTGCCGGCCGAAGTGACGCCGCCGCCGGCACCGCCCGCGCCTCCTGTGGTGATGCCGCCGCTGTCGAACCCCAAGCTCTCGCCCGAAGGCCAGGCGCCGGCGACCTCGCCTCAGGCGCCCGTGCAGCCGGGGACGCCGGAGCCGGCGCGCAACTTCGGCGGCGAGCTCTTGGCGGGCGCGGGCGCCTGCCTCGCCGGCGCGGTGCTCGGCTCCCTCATCGGGGCGCCGAGCCTGCCGAGCGGCGCGGTGGGCGGCCTGGACCCGGCGTGGGGCGGCGCGGTGGTGGGGTGCTCGCTCTTCGCGCCGGCGGGCGTGGCGATCGCGGGGCGCTTGAGCGGCAGCGACGGCTCGGTGGTGGCGACCTTCGGCGGAGGCCTCGCGGGCTTCCTGGTGGGGCTGTTGGCGCTGAACGTCGGCGGGCCCGACGCGACGCCGCTGGCCTTCGTGCTGCCGGTGGCCGCGTCCACCATCGGGTACGAGCTCACCTCCTCGGGCTCCGCCGCGGCGCCGGTCGCCTCCCTGGCGAGCGGGCGGCCGGCGCTGTTCACGCTCTCTGGAACGTGGTGAACAGCGGCGCCATGAGAGCGGTGCTGCAGCGGGTGCGGGAAGCGAGCGTGACGGTCGAGGGGACGGTGACGGGGAAGATCGGCCCGGGCCTGCTGGTGCTCTTCGGCGTGGGCAAGGGCGACACCGAGGCCGACGTGGACTTCATGGTCGACAAGATCCCCAGCCTGCGCATCTTCGAGGACGAGGCCGGGAAGATGAACCGCTCCCTCGCCGACACCTCGAAGGCGCTGTTGGCGGTGAGCCAGTTCACGCTCTTCGCCGACACCTCGCGCGGGCGCCGGCCGAGCTTCGTCGACGCCATGCCGCCCGAGGAGGCGAAGCGGCTCTACGCCCTGTTCTGCACCCGCTGCCGGGCGCTCGGGCTCACCGTGGAGGAGGGCATCTTCGCCGCCGACATGCAGGTCGCGCTGGTGAACGACGGGCCGGTGACCATCATGCTCGACTCGAAGACGGCCTGAGGAGACGGACGCGGCGGGGCGTCAGGGCCTTGCGCGTGGCGAATGGGTCGGCGCAAGAGCTCCGCGGTCCCACGGCGCGCGACCTGCGCCGGCACGCTGCGTCGAGAAGCCGGCGGGGCGTCGCGTTACCGTCCTCTCGTGCGGTGCTTCTCCACAGCGGGAGCCTTGACGAGCGCGCTGCTCGGCCTGGTGGCTTTGGGCTGCGCCCCGACCCTGGTGGTGACGAGGACCGTCGGCGCCATCGACGAGGCGAGCGGGCCGGTGCGCCGGGTGGCGGTGCAGGTGAAGGGCACCCCGGCGATGACGCACCGGATCTCGGAGAGCCTGAGCCAGGCGCTCGCGGCGTCGGGGCGCTTCGAGGTGGTTGCGCTCGAGAGAGACGGCACCCCGTCCGCGCCGGTCGACGCCATCGTCCGCTCCGAGGCCGCGCAGGTCTCGGTCACGGGTGCGCCGGCAGCGCGCGCTCCGGAGCCCGGCCTGGCGCTGCCCGAGGGCGAGACCCGCGTCATCGTCGAGCTCGCGTTCGAGATCGTGCGCCCTGACGGGACGGTGCTGGCGACGCGACGGCACGACACGATGAAGTCGACTCCGGGCGTGCGCGGCGAGCCGCTGTCGAACCGCGTGCTCCAGGACGCGACCGAGAACCGGCTCCTCCGCGACGCCGTCGACGAGTGCGTGCGGGAGTTCGTCAAGGAGCTCGTCCCCACCGAGCGCACCGTGCGCTTCGAGCTCGAGGACGAGGGGCCGCTCGAGGCGCCGGTCAAGCAGGCGCTGGCCGGCGATCGCGCCGGGGCCGAGACGGCGCTGGAGGCCCTCGTCGCGCGTCAGCCCAACGAGCCGGGCGCCCACTACGATCTCGGCGTGCTGGCCGAGGCCCGAGGCGAGCTGGAGGTGGCCAGGCGGCACTACGAGCGGGCCTGTGCCCTGGCGAAGAAGCCGCGCTACGAGAAGGCGCTGGCGGCGGTGGGCAGGCCGCGTCAGTAGAGCGTGGCCGGATCCAGCCCCGCGTAGAGCGACGCCACCTGCTCCCCGTAGCCGTTGAAGGGCAGCGTCGGCCGCCGCTCCAGCTCTCCGATGCGCCGCTCGGTGGCCTGGCTCCAGCGCGGGTGCGGCACGTCGGGGTTCACGTTGGCGAAGAAGCCGTACTCACCCGGCGCCGCCTTCCACCAGGTGGTCTTCGGTCGGTCCTCCACCAGCCGGATGCGGACGATCGACTTGATGCCCTTGAAGCCGTACTTCCACGGGACGACGAGCCGAATCGGAGCGCCGTTCTGGCCCAAGAGCGCCTGCCCGTAGAGCCCGACAGCGAGCAGGGTCAGCGGGTGCATCGCCTCGTCCATGCGCAGCCCTTCGACGTAGGGCCAGTCGAGCACCCGCGCCCGCTGGACGGGGAGCTGCTTCGGATCGAGGAGCGTCTCGAAGGCGACGTACTTCGCTCTGCCTTGCGGCTCGACCTTCCGGAGCAGGGCCGCGAGCGGAAACCCCAGCCACGGGATCACCATCGACCACGCCTCGACGCAGCGCATGCGGTAGACGCGCTCCTCGAGGGGGAAGGCCGTGAGGAGCTCGTCGACGTCGAACGTCTTGGGCGCGTTGCACAGGCCTCCGACCTCGACGGTCCACGGACGGGCGTGCAGCGTGTGGGCGTTCTCTGCCGGGTCGGACTTGTCGGTGCCGAGCTCGTAGAAGTTGTTGTAGTGCGTGACGTCGTCGAAGGCGGTCGGCGCGTCGGGCACCAGGTACTCGCCCCGCTTCGCCACCACCAATGGCACGCCCGCGTCGGGCCCGCCCCGCCCCGCCCGCTTGCCCCGCGGCGACCGTCGCGTGAGCAGCTCGTAGCCCGCGCCAACGGCGAGGGTGGTGGCGGTGAAGAGCCCGGCGGTCTTGAGGAATTCGCGGCGCCGCTTCCAGACGCTCTCGGGGGTGATCTCCTGGGACGGCGGCTCACGGGGCGGCGTCGTCATGGGGCCAGACTGTAATGAACACGTGAACGGGCCGCATGCACTACACTCGCGCGCCGAATGGCCGAAGCCCCTGTCCCGCAGCGCACGGTGGTCCGCTCCCGCGAGAGCAGCGCCGATCGCATCGCGTCGACCGAGTACACGCTGGTGCTGCTGAACACGCCCGCCACCGGCAAGAGCTTCCCCGTCGGCCAGAGCCTGAAGATCGGCAAGGCGCCCGAGAACGACGTGGTCATCGATCACCCCACGGTGAGCCGCGCGCACCTGGTGGTGCGGCGCATGGGCGACCGCTTCCTGGTGCACGATCTCGGCAGCACCAACGGCACCTTCATCGACGGCGCCCAGGTGAAGGAGGCCTTCCTCCGCCCCGGCTCGCTGCTCGAGGTGGGCGACGTGCAGCTGCGCTTCCAGCCCGAGCTCAAGTCGCTGGAGGTCTCGCCCACCCAGGACGATCGCCTGGGCGATCTGGTCGGCAAGAGCCTGCCGATGCGGCAGATCTTCGCGCTCATCCAGCGCATCGCGGCCACCGACTCGACCTTGCTCCTCATCGGCGAGACCGGCTGCGGCAAGGGCGCCGCCGCGCGCACCATTCACAAGCTCTCCCCGCGCGCCACCGGGCCTCTGGTGGTGTTCGACTGCGCCGCCGTCTCCGAGAACCTCATCGAGTCGGAGCTCTTCGGGCACGAGCGCGGCGCCTTCACCGGCGCGGTGGCCCAGCGGGTGGGCTGCCTGGAGCGCTCCAACGGCGGCACCCTCTTCCTCGACGAGATCGACGACCTGCCCCTCGAGCTGCAGCCGAAGCTGTTGCGCGCGCTGGAGGACCGGGAGTTCCGCAAGCTCGGCAACTCGGCCACCCCGCAGAAGCTCGACGCGCGGGTCATCGCCGCCTCGAAGAAGGACCTGTGGGCCGAGACCAAGGCCGGGCGCTTCCGCGAGGACCTCTACTTCCGCCTCTCGGTCTTCACCGTCACCCTGCCCTCGTTGCGCGATCGCAAGGAAGACGTGCCGCTCTTGGTGAACGCGCTGGCCGGCGCGCGGCTGTGGGAGCGGCTCTCGGACGCGCAGCGCGAGCAGTTCTTGGGGCACACCTGGCCGGGCAACGTGCGCGAGCTGCGCAACGCGGTCGAACGCTTCAAGCACGTCGCCGACATCCCCGAGTTGGCCAGCGAGTCCTTCCTGCGCGAGTACTCAGGCCCCACCGCGCAGGAGGGCGAGTCGTTGCCGGTGGACTACGCCGGCCCCTTCAAGGACGTGAAGGACGATCTGGTGCGGGCCTTCGAGCGCGAGTACCTGACCCGGCTGCTCGCCAAGACGCGAGGCAACATCGCCAAGGCGGCGCGCGACGCGGGGCTCGATCGCAAGCACCTCTACTCGCTCCTGCACAAGCACGGGCTGGTGCAGACGGCCGAGGAGTAGAGACCAGACAGAGTGGCTCAAGGTACGCTCGCCCGCATCGGTCCCGGAGGGAGACCGGCCAAAGCTCGAAACCGGAGGCACAGGGTATGAGGAACGTCCAGTTCGCAGCAGCGGGCGCCGTCCTGGTCGCGATGTGCTTGTCGGCCGGGTGCTCCAGCCCGACGGGGACGGGCACCGGCGGCGGAACGGGAGGGAGCGCGACCGGGGGCGGAGGCGGCGCGTCGACAGGTGGAGGGGCCGGTGGCGGCTCGGCCTGTGGCGACCTGGATCAGGCGTGCTGCGCGAGTGGCTCGTGCAACTCGCCCTTCACCTGCCAGGGTGGGGTCTGTGTGCAGCAACGCGTGGGCGAAACCGGCAAGCCCTGCTCGAGGAACTCCGACTGCCTGAGCGGTATCTGCCTGCCAGTCGGCGGCGCGTCGCCAGCCGCGGACGCGGGGTGGACCGGGAATGTCTGTAGCACCTCCTGCTCGACCGGCTCCGATTGTGTCGGCGGCTGGTCCTGCAACGCGCTCATCGGGCAGAGCACCAACGTGTGCCAATGCACCTCGACCACGGAAACGTGCAACGGCAAGGACGACGACTGCAACGGCATTCTGGACGACGAGCCAACCGCGACACGATGGTGCCTCTCCACCGCGGGGACTGGGCAAGCCTGTAACGGCGGCTCCTGCGTGTGTGGGCTGACCTGCGGCGCACAGTGTGTGAACCCCAAGACCGACGTCGCAAACTGCGGAGGCTGCGGGCGGCAGTGCCCGACGGGCGCGAGCTGCGTCAATGAGGCGTGCGTCTGCCCCGCGGGCCTGCCCACCGACTGCGGTGGCGTCTGTCGCAATCTGCAGAGCGATGACAAAAACTGTGGGCAGTGCGGCAACGCATGCAGCGCGTTGGCCCCGACCGCGATGTGCAAGGCCGGGACCTGCGCCTGTCCTGGAAGCCAGGCGGCCTGCCGCGGAACGTGCGTCGACACCAGCGCGGACGTCGGAAACTGCGGCACCTGCGGCCACACCTGCCTCCTGACACAACGGTGTTCCGCGAGCGTTTGTCTGTGCCCCGCGGGGCAGGACGTCTGCGGTGGTGTGTGCACGCTGCTGGGGACGTCTGCCGCGTGCGGGAGTTGCTCCACCGCGTGTGCTGCGGGACAACTCTGCGCGACCGGTGGCGCCTGCGTGGCGAAGTGTACGTCTTCGGTGCGCACGCACGCCGAGTTCGCCGTGGGAGGCATCAGCAGCGGCATCGCGACCGCCGACTTCAACGGCGACGGAAAGGCAGACCTGGTCGTCGGATCGGCGGGCTCAGTGAGTATTCTGCTCGGCAACGGCAGCGGAGGCTTTCAGGCGTACGTCGCCTACTCGACCGGCAGCGTTCTCGGCGGACCGGTGGCAGCAGGAGACCTCAACGGTGACGGCGCGGTCGATCTGGCCGTGACCAACCAAGGCGTGAGAACACTTCTAGGAGTTGGGAACGGGACTTTCCTTGCCCAGGTCGTTCAATCGGCTCAAGGCGACTGGAGCGCGATCGCCATCGCAGATCTCAACAACGACTCGAAGCTCGACCTGATTGCGACGGCGAGGGCGAACTCACTCGTGAGCGTCCTCCTCGGGAACGGCAACGGCACGTTCCAGACCAAAGTCGATTACGCGACGGGCGGCAGCCCTGTATCTCTGGTGGTGAAAGACCTCAACGCGGATGGCAAGGTAGACGTAGTGGTTGGCAATTGGACCCAGGGAGCCTCGGTGAGTTCGCTGAGCGTCCTTCTGGGGACTGGCACCGGAACGTTGCAGCCGAAGGTCGACTATCCGGCTGCGTTTGGACTGGCCTCGGTCGTGGCCGCCGACTTCAACACCGACGGGAAGGTCGACCTCGCGGTCATCTTCCCTACTTCGGTGAGCCTGTTGCTCGGGAACGGCACTGGCACCTTCGCGGGCGGAGGCAACTTCCAGTACTTCACCTACGCCGACGGTCATGGGGGGCTCTCGGCCGCGGCTGGAGACCTCGACGGCGACGGCACCGTGGACCTCGCCATCGGAACAGTGCCTCGCGCCAACGGCGTTCTGCCCGTGCTGAGCGTGCTCCGCGGCAACGGGAACGGCACCTTTCAGCCGCGAGTCGACTTCCCGACTCCAATTTCTGGCAACGGCGTGCTCATCGCTGACTTCGATGGCTACGGGCGTGCTGACCTGGCCATCACGGCAGGGAACCTCGTGAGCGTGCTCACCGACTATGCGAACTCCACCTTTGCGCCGAAGGTCGACGTCGCGCCGGGCGGGGCGGGTTGGAGTTCAGTCATCGATACCGGCGATCTCAACGGCGACGGCAGAGCAGACGTCGTGCGCGTCGACGGCAGCAAGAGCGGCTTTGGCGTCATTCTCAGCCAGGCGAACGGCACTTTCCTTCCCGAAGTCAAATACCCGGGCAATGGAACGCAACTCATCGCCATGGGAGACCTCGACGGAGACCGGAAGCTCGATGTCGTCACCACGACGTATGTCGGTCAAACCTGGACAGTCTTGTCATCCCTGGGAAAGGGTGACGGCACCTTCGATCGATGGGCCGTCACCTCTCGCATGGGGTATCAGCTGACTTCGTTGACTCTCGGCGACGTCAACGGAGACGGCGTGCTCGACGCAGTCCTTTCCGATGGAAACATCTGGGTGATGCTCGGCCAAGGCGACGGCTACTTCCAGCTGCCCACGGCGGGGGTTCAATCGGGTGCCGGCGCCGTGGTCGCGTTGGGCGATCTCAACGGCGACGGGAAACTCGACCTCGTCGTCGGCAAACAGCCCGCCTCCGGCTCCGCCGTCGTGAGCGTCTCACTTGGTGTCGGCAATGGAACCTTTCAACCTCCGGTCGACTACCCGGCGGCGAATCCCGCCAACATCTCGATCGCTGACTTCAATCGGGACGGCGTGCCCGACCTGGCCGTCGGCTCCGCGCAGGCGGTGAATCTTCTCTTGGGAAGCGGTGCCGGCGTCTTTCAAGCCAAGGTGAGCTTGCCGGTGGGGGGGCTCGCGACTGCCGGCGACCTCAACGGCGATGGCGTCCCGGACTTGGCGGTGACGGACACGCAGCGCGGCGGGATGAACGTGCTGATGGCCAAGGGCAACGGCACCTTCCTCCCGAGCGCCTACTACGACCTCGGGAGCGCGCCCTGGGCGGTGGCCCGCGTCGGGGACTTCAACGGAGATGGCCGGCGCGACCTGGCAGTGCAGGCATCAGCGCTGAGCGTCCTCTTTGGGGAGTGTCGTCCGTAACGCCTCCCGCGAGCTGCGCTCTCCCTCGGTGCGCGCTTCGAGCTACAACCTGTTGCCGATGCGGCGGTTGCGCAACTGCACGTAGCGCTCGCTCGCCGCGTAGCGGATGAGCTCCACCATCTCTGCGGGCGAGGCCTTCTTCACCCGCAGGGCCTCGACGGCCGGCGCCACGCCGCCGCACACCACCAGGCCGGCGCGGTTGACGGAGGCGCGGGCGGCCTCGGCCAGCGCGGCGAGATCGAGCGAGCGGCCGAGGCGCGGGAAGAGCTCGCGCACCCGCTCCCAGGCGCGCTGCGAGAGCGCCGAGCGCACCAGCCTCGCCTCGGGGCTCTGGGGCTTGGGCGAGACCGCCTCGGCCACCGCCTGGAGCCCGAAGACGAGCTGCTCCTTGCGCACGCTGCGCAGCGCGAGCAGGTCGGGGCTCAGCGAGAACAGCGCCCGGCCGGCGAAGAAGCGCAGGTCGGCGTCGGGCTGCGGCTTCTTCACGGCGGCCCGGCTCACCACCAGGCGTGCCGCGAGGCCGTGCACCGCGGTGTACGGCGCGCCCGGCTCCTCGGTGACGAAGACGTCGGGAGCGCGCACGCCGAGAATGCGCACCGCCGCGAGCAGCGCTTCGGCGGCGACCTTGGCGCCCTTGCCGGAGTCCAGGTGGAACTCGACGTCGGTCTGGGTGGACGGCGTCTTCGCGGGCGACAGGCGGCAGAGCGCGAGGCCGACCAGCGCGAGCAATTCGCCCTCCTCGCCGCGCAGGCTCGGGTGCTTGAGGCCCAGGCGATCGCCCTCGGAGAGGATGAGCTTCGGCGGCCGCGGCGCGGCGTTCGGGTCGCCCTCCAGCGCGCGGGCGATCTCCAGCATCAGGCTCGAGCGGAGCGCGTCGCTGGCGGTGTCGAAGTGCTCGGCCAGCATCTTGTAGCCGTCGGCCTCCAGCGGGCGCTGGCGCACGTGATCGAAGAGCGCCTGCCGCTCGGCGGAGAGCGCGCGCTGCGGCGAGGGCCCGAAGCTCGGAGAGATGGGGGTCTTCGGATCGCCCAGCGCCACCGGCAGCTCGCTGGTGCGGCGCCCGTCGCCCTCGTCGCCTTCGCCATCGCCGGTGGAGGCGTCGGGCTCGTCTCGCCGGGCGTCGTCGGGCGACTCGCCGGTGATGGGCTCGTCGAGCTGGTCGGGCTTGCCGTGGGTCTTGTCGTCGTCCCAGGGTGAGGGCTCGGCGCCCTCGTCCGACGCGCCGGCGGCCTCGCCGGGTGCGTCGCCTCGCGTGTCGGGATCCTGATCCCAGGGCGAAGGCTCGGGGCGGCGCAGGGTGGGCGACTTTCCGCTCGCGCCGGTGCCGCGCGGGGCAGGGCTCGCCATGAGCCGGGCGTCGTCGATGGGGCCTCGGAGCGCCGGTTGTCTGCCGGAGCGGCTCGCGGGCCGCGACACGTCTCCGAGCGCGCCGTCCTGGTCCGCCCCGCGGAGCACAGGCGCGCGCCCCGTCTTTCCCGGCTCGTCGCCGAGCGCGCGGGCTGCGCCGCCCGCGGAACGCCCGGACTCCTCTCCCTGACGGAACGCGCCTTCCCGCCCGGTCCGTCCCGGCTCGTCGCCGGGCGCGCGCCCCTCGTCGCCCGCGGAACGTCCACCGGCGTCGTCACCTCGACGGAGCGCTGGCACCTTCCCCGACGTTCTCGAGCCGCCCTCCTCTCCCCGCCGAATCGCCGGCACCGGCCCCGACGGGCTGGCCCCACGGCCCTCGGCGCCGTGCTCCCTCGCGCCGCCCTCCTCGCTGCGCCGCATCGCGGGCTGCCGGCCAGTCCGTCCCGAGCCACCCAGCTCGTCGCCGAGCGCGCGCGACTCGGCCCCCGCATGGCTCCCGCCGAGCTCGTCGCCTCGCTGGAGCGCCGGCACCTTCCCCGACGAGCCCGCGCTGCCTTCCTCGCCCCGCCGAGTCGCCGGCACCGGCCCCGAGGTGTTCGCCCCCCGGCCCTCGGCGCCGAGCTCCCGCGCGCCGCCCTCGTCTCCCCGGCGAATCGCCGGCGCCTGTCCCGTCTTCCCGGCGCCTCGCGGCTCGAAGCCCAGCGCCCGCGTGGAGAGCTCCCCGCTCCCGCGCGGCGCCATGCCGCCCTGCTGCGAGAGGTAGACCTGCTCGACCAGGAACACGTTGACACCCAAAGGTAAATCCTTGCCGGTAGCGAACAGCGCGGCAAGCTCGGAAAACTGCACCGGCTTCCAGATCGCCAGGCCGGAGAGGACCTGAACAAT
>JBBIOE010000134.1:0-21441 GCA_037443525.1 Archangiaceae bacterium
GGTCCGAGGATCTGCGTGATGCGACCGTTCACGTGGGGAGTGGCGCTCATGGCGGGGCGCGAAGTAGCACCCGCCCAGAACGGTGGCAAGCCGAGAAGATTGCTCGCGAAACGGTGGCAAGCCCGCGCCTTTGTGCTCTGGTCCTGGCCCATGAATGTCCGCCGGCAGTGGTCGTCGAACGGGCACTCTCACCGCGAAGGAAACCCCATGCGCCGCCTCGCCGCCTTTGCCCTTCTCGCGCTCGCCACCGTGTCGTGGGCCGACTCCTCGCCCAAGAAGCACCTGCGGAACGCCGAGGACGCCCTCGACGACGCGCGCGATCTCGCCAAGCGCGGCGGCCGCACCTGCCGGGAGGCCATCGCCTCCCAGCTGCGCGACCTCTCCGACCGCGTCAGCGCCTCGCGCAAGACCGACCAGGCCCGCGAGGTGTGGCAGCTCAAGAGCGACGCCCAGCAGCTCGGCGTGGCCGCCTCCATGGCCGGCTGCCCGCTGGCGGTCGGCGACAAGCTCCACGACGCGGTGGAGTCCCTGGAGGAGGCCCGCGCCGTGCTGCGCCGCGAGCGCCGCGACGACGATGACGACGAGGACGGCCGCGACCCCTACGACGGCCAGCGGCAGGGCGGCGCCGCCCGTCCGCCGGTGCAGGCGGTGGCCCTGGCCACGCTCGCGCCGCTGCAGGTGCAGACCAACGCCTTCTTCGAGCGCGCTCCCGCGGTGAAGGTCAGCGTGCCGGAGCTGCGCCTCGAGCACCTCCAGGGCCAGAGCTTCTACATCGCCACCCGCTACCGCTCCTACGAGGGCCAGTGGAGCGAGTGGGTGACGACGCAGACCTGGTCGGTGCCGCAGGACCCCTTCGTGTGGAAGAACGCCTTCAGCCATTTCCTGCGCTACTCGGCGCTGGCGGAGGACGACTTCTCCGACGGCCGCTTCGTGGCCCTGGTGACGGTCTTCGACCAGAACGGCCAGGAGCTCGCCTCCCGCGAGGCCACCTTCAAGGTGAAGCTGCCCCGGCTCCCCGAGGCCCCGCCGGTGCAGCCGGTGGCGGCGCTGCCCGCGGCCCGCGACTGCGGCACCGGCAACGATCCGGGCTGCACCATGTCGCGCGACGGGCAGTGGGCCGTCGACGGCGTCACCTTCCAGGGCGTCGTCACCTCGATGCGCGCGAACCCGAACGAGATGTTCAAGCTGGACTCGGCGAGGACCTTCTTCTCGCGCAACTACGTCACCGCGCTGCAGCTCTCCGGCGTGCTCGACCTGTTCGGGAACGAGGCCTTCCGGCTCGACGTGGCGAAGACGGCCTCGCCGCACGTGGTGAACCCGGGGCACGCCATCGGGTACGCGGCGCGCTTCCGAAACCCCATCTTCGCCCGCGACTACATGGCCGTGATGACCGGCCAGCCGACCACCCACGGCGCCGAGCCGGTGGGAGGCCAAGCGATGCCGGCCGGCTACGCCCAGCCCTCCGCCATGCCCGCGGGCTACGCCCAGCCGGTGGCGGTGACGGTGGGCTATCAGCCCTCGCAGCCGGTGCCCCCGCCGCCCCCGCCCGGCCTGCCGCAAGGCTACGGCCGCCCGCCTCCGCCGGTGGCCGTGGCCCAGCCGGTGCGCGACTGCGGCACCGGCACCGACCCCGGCTGCGCGGTGCAGCGCAACGGCGCCTTCCCCATGGACGCCGCCACCTTCCAGGGCTTCATGACCGCGCTGCGCTCGACGCGGAACGAGCTGTCGCGTGAGGAGACCGTGGGCACCATGTTCCAGCGGAACGCCTGCACCGCGCTGCAGCTCTCGCAGATCCTGGACCTGTTCTCGAACGAGCTCACCCGGCTGAACGTGGGCAAACAGGCGGCGCCGCACGTGGTCGACCCGAGCCACGCGCTGGGCTTCGCGGCCAAGTTCCGCAACGGCCTCCTGGGCCAGGAGTACACGCAGACCATGGCCGCGCAGTAGCCGCCCGGGCGCTGTGCTATTCCCCGCCGCATGCGTCGCCTCGCCTCCGCCGGGCTCGTGGTCCTCGCCGCACACGCCTGGGCCGGCGCGCGCGCCTTCCCGCTGACGTGGGACTCGGAGACCCGGGCGGCCGGCACGCAAGAGGTCCAGCTCGAGAGCACCGAGCGCCTCTTTCGGCGGGTGGAGACCACGGCGCAGGGCTACCTCGCCACCGACGACTCGCTGCTCTTCGTGCGCGGAATGACCAGCAGCGGCGAGCTGCTCGCCGGCGTGCGCACCACCATCGAGGCCATCGGGCCGCAGGGCCACGCCGTCGATCCCCGGGCGGTGCTCGGCTGGCACCACCGGCTCCTCTCGCCGCGCGACGTGGTGGGCCTGTCCCTCCTCGGCCGCGGGGCGCTGGGCTTCGACGCCCTGGAGCTCGAGCTGAGGGGCGCGCTCGATCGCGTCCATGGCCCCTTCGTGGTCGGGCTGAACCTCGCGGCCCTGCACACCTTCTTCTGGAGCGGGCGCACCGGCGCCGACACGCGCCTGGAAGAGACGGTGGCGGCGCGCTTCCGCCTGAAGAACGGCTTCTCCACCGGGCTCGAGGTGCTGGTGCGCGAGACCTTCCAGCAGGAGGCCTTCGAGGGCACCGCGGTCTACGTCGGCCCGTCGCTCGCCTTCGAGGGCCAGCGCTTCTGGGGCTCGGTAGGGCTCTACGCGCAGGTCGCCGCGGACAAGGCGCCGGAGGACCGGCACGACTCCGATCCGCTCGAGGTGAGCTTCAACGAGCGCTTCTGGATTCGCCTGGTGCTCGCCCCGACGCTCGACTGATGCCGCCGCTTCAGGGGTTGAGCTCGCGCTCCAGCTTGTTCAGCGCGGCGGCGGCGGCGTCCTGGCCGCACTCCTCGTCGAGGACGAGCCCCTTCTTCTTCGGCGACGCCTTGAGGCGCTGCAGGGGCTCGACCGCGGCGGGGTTGCGCAGGTCGGACAGCCGCTTGGCGGCGATCGCGCGAATCTTGCAGTCGCGGCTCTCCAGCGCGCGGATGTACAGCTCGGCCAACGGCAGCCCCTGGCCCGCCAGCTCGGCGTCGAGGTAGCGGAGCGCGCCCCACTGCGCCCACGACTGCTCGCCTTTGGCGAAGCGCTGCAGCGTCGGCACGACCTTCGACTTCGGCAGGCCCGAAAGCGCCTTCTTCAGCCGCGCCGGCTCGCCGCGACCGAAGTCGTCGACCAGGCCGAAGAGCGCGTCGTCCTCCAGGTCGTCGGGAGAGATGGCGGCCTCGAGCAGCTTCCACTCCTCCTCGTGGCGGCCCACCTGGTGGTAGGCGGCGGCGCGGAGCAGCTGCATGCCCGGCGCCTTGCCCTTCTCTCCGGCGTCGTCGATGACCTGCAGGGCCTCCGGGCCGCGGCCGGCTTGCACCAGGCGGCGCGCGACGCGCTGCGGATCGAGGTAGCCGACCACCCCGGCGGCGGCGACCAGGGCCACGAAGCCCAAGGCCGTGGCGAGCTTGAGCCGCCACGAGGAGCGCTTCTTCGGCCCTGGCCCCACGGCGCTGGCCACGGTGGGGAGGATGGTGGTCATGAGGCCCGACACGCTGGGCGCGTGGGGGGCTTGGAGGCGCTCGACGAAGGCCTGGGCGGTGGCCGGGCGGTGGTCGGGCGCCTTCTCCAGGCAGGCCATCACCGCGCCGGTGAGCGCGGGGAACGAGGCGAGCATCGGCGCGGCCTCGACCAGCGGCGGCGGCAGCTGGTGCACGTGCTGGGCGACGAACTGCTGCGGCGTGGGCCCGGTGAAGGGGTGCTTCCCGGTGAGCATGCGGTAGGCCACCACGCCCAGGGAGTAGAGGTCGCTGCGCGCGTCGAGGGTCTGGCCCATCGCCTGCTCCGGCGCCAGGTACTCGGGGGTGCCGAGCACGGTGCCGATCTGGGTGACGCTGGCCGCGGCCTCGGTCTCGGCGAGGCGGGCGATGCCGAAGTCGAGCAGCCGCGCCTGCTCGGTGCCGTCGGGCCCTTGCGTGAGCACGATGTTCTCGGGCTTCAGGTCGCGGTGGATGATGCCCTTGGCGTGGATGGCGGTCAGACCCTGCGCGAGCTGCACCAGGATGCGCTCCACGCGCTCCACCGAGAGCGGCGCCTCGCGCACCAGAACCTGCTCCAGCGACTCGCCCTCCACGAACTCCATCACGATGCAGGCGGCGAGGCCTTCCTGGCCGAAGTCGATGACGCGAATGACCGCCGGGTGCTCGACCGAGGAAAGGAGCAGGGCCTCGCGCTTGAAGCGCTCGGTGGCGCCGGGCAGCGGAGGCGAATCGTGGCGCAGCACCTTCACCGCCACCTTGCGGCCCAGGGAGACCTGCTCCGCCATGTAGACGAGGCCCATGCCTCCGCCGCCGAGCAGGCGCTCCACGCGGAAGCGCCCGCCGAGGATGAGCGCGCCCGGCTGCAGCGCCACGCCGCCCGAGGGACGGGTGTCGGCGACGGCGGGCGAGTCCTCGGGCGACGTCATGCGGCTCCTCTACATGGCAGGCGCGCCGGCTTGAAGCACGAGGACGAGGAGGAGGCGCGCATCGGGCCCGAGCGTACCCTGTCGGGGCGCGGCGAGGTCCGTCGACGCGCGACCCCTCTCCCGCGCGGACACCTTGGGCGGAATCGTAAGGGCCGCGGCGCCGGTCGGCGAGGCGAGCCGGGGTGAGCACCGAGCCTCCGCCGAGGGTGCCGGAAGGGTCCGGTGGCGCCCCGCGCGAGACGATGCGCAGACTCCGGCCCGAAGAGCGGCCGGTGGGGCGGGTTCAGGCGACGGTTTCGGGAGCGAACGAGTGGAGACCGAGGGTGGTCGGTGAGGGGACCAGCAGGATGAGCGACGGAATTCAGGTGAAGGCGCTGACCCCGAAGCTGTGGCCCGCGCTGGAGCGGCTGTTCGGCGAGAGGGGCGCCTGCGCCGGCTGCTGGTGCATGTTCTGGCGGCTCGGGGAAGGCGAGCGCTTCGAGGACGTGAAGGGCGCCACCGCGAAGCGGCGCTTCGAGGCGCTGGTGACGAGCGGGAAGGCGGCGGGCTTCCTGGCCTTCGCGGGGAGGGAGCCGGTGGGGTGGCTCTCGGCGGGGCCGCGCCGCGACTTCCAGAAGCTCGACCGGGCGCCCTCGCTCGCCTGCGACGACGCCGACCGCGTGCACGCCCTGCCCTGCTTCTTCGTGAAGAGCGCTTTCCGGTCGAAGGGCGTGGCGACGGCCATGCTCGCGCACGCGGTGAAGGCGTTGAGGAGCGAGGGCGCCGAGGTGCTGGAGGGTTACCCGGTGAAGCCGCCCCGGCCGGGCGAGAAGATCCCGGCGGCCTTCGCGTACACGGGGACGGTGCCGCTCTTCGAGAAGGCGGGCTTCACGGTGGTGGAGAAGCGGCCCAAGGGCCGACAGCGGGTGCGGCGCGCGCTCTAGAAGAACGCCAACCCGCCGCCGACGGTGCCCGAGGCGAGCAGCGACTCGCCGCAGCAGTCGTGAACGGTGCGGACGCGGGCCTCGGCCTCGAGGAAGAAGGTGCGGCCGAGGAAGAGGTCCAGGCCGGCGGCGCCGACCAGGCCGAGGTAGGAGCTGCCTGGACGCGACGCCGGGTGCTCGCCGGTGACGCTCACCGAGGCGTAGGGGCGCAGAGCGGAGTCGCTGTCCACCCACAGCTTCACGCCGAGGAAGTCGATGGACCGACCGTTGGGGCGGAACTCGAGGTCGCTGCGCAGGGCAATCCACCGGGCGAGGCGGAGCTCGGCGCCGAGGTTGGTGAGCCCGCCGAAGCCTCCTACGGAGAGCCCGCCGTTGCTCACGTCGCCGAGGACGCCGGTCATGTACTTGAAGGCGAGGTGGTTGGGTCCCTCACGCTCCACCACCCGAGGCGCGGCGACCACCGCCGGGGCCGGGAGGTACGTCGGCGTGGGCACGGCGACCACCGGGGGCGCGGCGACCAGCGGCGGCGCCTGCACGTACACCGGCACCTGCACCACCTGCGGCGGAGGCGGCGGCGCCGGGACGTACACCGGCACCTGCTGCACGATGGGCGGCAGCGGAGGCAGCGGCGGCAGAGGAGCGACGTAGGCCGGGCACGGGGCGTGGGCGACGGCGACGCCCATGGTGAAGAACGGGAAGCCGCCGAAGCCGATGGAGATGGTCTCGGCGCCCAGGTGCGAATGGAAGCCGCGGTGGCAGGCGAAGGCGGGAGCGGAAGCGGTCAAGGCGGCGACGACGACGGCTGCTCGGACGATGGCGGACATGGGGCCTCCCTGCGGCGATTGGAGGTGTGTTGCCGCGCTCGCCGGAAGCGATCCGTTCGAAGGAGCCGTCCGCTAAAGTCCCCACGACCGCCGCTTCACCGGACGATCGCGCTCGTACGAGTGGAGATTGACGCGGCTCAGGCCCTACATCCCCGCCTGCTGGCCGACCCACTCACACCGGAGAATTCCATGAACACGATGTCGATGCCGATGCCGATGCCCTCGATGCCCACGATGCCGATGCACTCGATGATGGGCATGCACCCCACGATGATGGGCTCGATGATGCCCATGGGCATGCAGCCCACGATGATGCCGATGGGCATGCACCCCATGATGACGGGCTCGATGATGCCGATGGGCATGAACGGCATGATGCCGATGATGATGCCCATGATGACGCGGCCGATGATGATGGCGACGATGACCTGCGAGATGAGCAAGGACGGCATGCTCTGCAAGATGACGCCGCTGGACTCCGCGGGGCTGGAGATGATGAACGAGTGCTGCGACGCCATGAGCTCGATGATGGCGATGGGCATGCCCTGCACCCTGGTGGTGAACGGCACGCCGATGATGACCTGCACGTCGAAGTAGGCGCCGCGAGGAATCGCCGCGCCCGAGGCCGGTCTTCCGAAGAGGGGGGCCGGCCTTCGTCGTTCCTTCAGCCTCCGCCGATCTCCTCGGCGTAGGTCATCACCAGGTACATCACCGCTTCGCCGGCGCCTGCGTTGCGGTAAGCGTGGGGCACGTCGGCCTCGAACACCAAGGCGTCGCCGGTCTCGAGGCGGTGGCGAGCGTCCTTCACGTCGACGTCCACCGTGCCCTTGGCCACCACCAGGTTCTCGCTCGTCCCCGGCGGGTGCGGGTGCGCGTCCTCGACGCCGCCGGGCTTGAGGGTGAGCTCGTAGAACTCCACCCGGCGGGGCGCGTCGAAGGGGAAGAGCGCGCGGGACACGAAGCGGCCGTCGTGCGAGGAGAGCAGCTTCGAGTCCTTCGCCTTGAGCACGGTGGCGCCGCTCGCCGCCGAGGAGGAGATGAGCGCCGAGAACGTCACCCCCAGCGCGCGGGCGATCTTCCACAGCACGTTGATGGTCGGCGCGCTCTGGCCGAGCTCCACCTGCCCCAGCATCGCTCGGGAGACGCCCGAGGCCTGCGCCAGCTTCTCCAGGCTGAGGCCCCGCTTCATGCGCAGGCGCCGCAGGTTCCCGCCCACCACCGGCGCGAGGTCGGGCGCGGTCTCGGGGGACGCCAGCTCGGCCTCGACCGCCGGCCGCGCCTTCGCCGGCTTCGGAGACTTCGCCTTCTGCTTGGGGGGGCTCACCGCGCTACTCCGGCTTCACCAGCACGTGGCGCTTCTTCCCCGCCGACAGCTTCACCGCGCCGTCCTTCAGGTCCGAGAGGCCCACCGGCCGCTTCTCGTCGCCCACCGCCTCGTCGTTGACCCGCGCCCCGCCCTGCTGCACCAGCTTGCGCCCCTCGCTCTTGGAGGAGACCAGCCCGGCGAGCACCAGCAGCTCGAACACCGGCACGCCCTTCTCCAGCTGCGCTTTGGGGACGGCGACCGTAGGCAGGTTCTCCGACGCGCCGCCCTTCTCGAAGGTTTTCTCCGCGGTGGCCTTCGCCTTCTGGGCCTCGTCGCGGCCGTGGCAGAGCGCGGTCACCTCGGTGGCGAGCACCTTCTTGGCCTCGTTGATCTCCGCGCCCTTCAAGCCCTCCAGCCGCGCGACCTCCGACAGTGGCAGGTCGGTGAAGAGCCTCAAGAAGCGCCCCACGTCGGCGTCCTCGGTGTTGCGCCAGTACTGCCAGTACTCCCACGGCGAGCGCTGCTCGGCGTTGAGCCACACCGCGCCGTCGGCGGTCTTGCCCATCTTCGCGCCCGAGGCGGTGGTGAGCAGCGGGCAGGTGAGGCCGAAGAGCTCGGCGTCGTCGCACTTGCGGCCCAGCTCCACGCCGTTGACGATGTTGCCCCACTGATCCGAGCCGCCCATCTGCAGCGCGCAGCCGTGGCGGCGCTTCAGCTCGAGGAAGTCGTAGGCCTGCAACACCATGTAGTTGAACTCGATGAACGAGAGGGGCTGCTCGCGCTCGAGCCGCAGCTTCACCGAGTCGTAGGTGAGCATGCGGTTGACCGAGAAGTGCCGGCCGAAGTCGCGCAGGAAGGCGATGTAGCCGAGCGTGTCGAGCCAGTCGGCGTTGTTCACCATCAAGGCGCCGGTGGGCGTCTCGTCGAAGCGCACGAACTTGGAGAACACCCGCTGGATGCTCGCCATGTTCGAGCGGATGACGTCGTCGGAGAGCATCTTGCGCGACTCGTCCTTGCCGCTGGGGTCGCCGACCCGGGTGGTGCCGGCGCCCATGAGCACGATGGGCCGGTGCCCGAGCTTCTGCAGCCAGCGCAGCATCATGATGCTCACCAGGCTGCCCGCGTGGAGCGAGGGCGCGGTGCAGTCGTAGCCGACGTAGGCCGTCACCGGAGCGCCGGCGCCGAAGGCCTTGTCCAGCCGCTCGAAGTCGGTGCACTGGTGCACGAAGCCGCGCTCGAGGAGGACCCGGAGGACTTCGGACTTCGCTTCGAAGATCGCCATGGCTTCCGCCTAGACCGTTGGGAAGTGCCCGACAAGTTCGCGATGATGCGCGGCCATGCCGGCAAGCTCCCTCGACGCGTACCTGAAGGACCTGGTGGAGGGGCTCGTGGAGGAGCTCCCCGAGGTCACCACCCGCCGCATGTTCGGCAGCGACGCCTGGTTCGCGAACGGCGCCATCTTCACCCTGATCTGGGACGGCCGCGTGGCCGTGAAGCTCCCAGAGAGGCCGCGCTTCGACGCCCTGCTCGCCCTCCCCGGCGCGCGCCCGTGGTCGCCCAACGCCAACCGACCGATGACCGCCTGGCTCCTCGCGCCGGAGGACTTCCACGATGATCCGGAGAGCCTCCGGCCCTTTCTGGAGGCCGCGCACCGCTCGGCCCTGAGCGCTCCGAAGAAGCCCCGGAAGGCCCGCCCCACCAAACGGCGGGTCAAGTCTTGACCTACGTCAAGCATGCACAGCGCCTCGGTTTTTCTATGCCCGCGAACTGACTGAACGGGCATCAGCGGGCCTCATACGTGGGGGCCATTTTGCTTGTCACGTATGGAGGATCGTGCGAAACGCCGACGCCCCGAGGCGTGGGTACTCCGCCCGTGGTGTGGAGGAGGCATGCACCGAAACATCCAACGAAGCCGGTCGCTGGCCCTGGTGCTGGCGATTGCGGGTCCGCTCGCCGGCTGCGTGAAACCCGAGGGCGCGCACGAGGTGCTGCCTGGCAAGGAGCTCTTCGCGGCCTGCGTGGCCTGTCACGGCAACGAGGGGCTGGGCAACGACACGCTCGCCGCCCCGTCGATCGCGGGGCTGCCGGCCTGGTACGTCGAGGCGCAGCTCAACAAGTTCAAGACCGGCGTCCGCGGCGCGCACCCCGACGACCTCGAGGGCCTGCGCATGCGGCCGATGTCGCGGCAGATGGCGAACGACGCCGAGGTGAAGTCGGTGGCGAAGTACGTCGCCTCGCTCACCCGCACGCCGGTGGCGCCGAAGCTCAAGGGCGGCGTCGCCGCCTCCGGCCAGGCCAGCTACGCCACCTGCCTCGCCTGCCACGGCCCCGAGGGCAAGGGCAACGAGCAGCTCAAGGCGCCGCCCATCGCCGGCCAGGCCGACTGGTACCTGCTGGCGCAGCTCAAGAAGTTCAAGGCCGGCATCCGCGGCACCAACCCCGCCGACACCTCGGGCGCCACCATGCGGCCGATGGCCATGACGCTCGCCGACGAGCAGGCGATGTTGAACGTGGTGGCCCACATCTCGACGTTGGCGAAGTGAGAGAGCCCATGTCCACCGAACCCGCGAAGACCAGCACGGTCCCCCTCGACGACGCGCTGTCGTTCAAGCTCTTCATCCTCATCACGGCCGGCGCCCTCGGCTTCGTCGGCGCCGTGTTCTTCTTCGTTCTGGAGGGGTGATCCGATGATCCAGAAATACGTCGAGGCCGCGTCGACCTACGCCGGCGACATCGATTCGCTCATCCTCACCATCCTCGCCATCGTCGGCTTCTGGTTCGTCCTGGCCGAGGTGGTCTTCTTCTGGCTCATCTTCCGCTTCCGGGAGCGCGAGGGGCAGAAGGGGAAGTACGTCGCCGGCGAGGCCTACGAGGAGACCAGGTGGGTCTCCTGGCCGCACTACGCGACCTTGGTGTTCGACGTCTTCATCATCTACTCGGCGATTCACGTCTGGTACCAGGTGAAGCAGACCATGCCGCCGCCGGACGAGACGGTGCGGGTCATCGCGCAGCAGTGGGCGTGGACCTTCGTGCACCCCGGCCCCGACGGGAAGCTCGACACCCCCGACGACATCCGGGTGGTCGACGAGCTGCACGCCGAGCGCGGCAAGACCTACCACTTCGAGCTCACCTCGCGGGACGTCTTGCACAGCTTCTCGGTGCCGGCCTTCCGCCTGAAGCAGGACATCATCCCCGGCCGCGTCATCAAGGGCTGGTTCAAGCCGACCCTCGCCGGGCAGTTCGACATTCAGTGCACCGAGATCTGCGGCATCGGCCACGGCCTGATGCCCGCGCGCATCTTCATCGAGACCCCTGAGCAGCACAGCGACTGGCTCAAGGCCAACAGCGTGGCGGCCGCATCGGCTCCAGCGGCGCCCGCTCCGACCGGAGGCATGCCATGAGCGCCGAAGCACACGCCGCGGGTCACGCCGCGGGCCACCACGAAGAGGGCTGGTTCCACAAGTACTTCTGGTCCACCGATCACAAGATGATCGGCATGCAGTACCTGTTCACCGGCATGGCGATGGCGTTGATCGGTGGCTTCACCGTCTACGTCTTCCGCATGCAGTTGGCCTTCCCGGGCGTCAGCGTCCCCGGCTTCGGCCGCGTGACCGCCTCCGACTACAACGCGCTCGTCACCACCCACGGGTCGGTGATGATCTTCTGGGTGGCGATGCCGGTGCTGATCGCCGCGCTGGGGAACTTCCTCATTCCCCTGATGATCGGCTGCGACGACATGGTGTTCCCGCGGCTGAACCGGCTCTCGTACCAGCTGTTCCTGCTCTCGGCGCTGATCCTCATCGGCTCGTTCTTCGTGCAGGGCGGCGCCTTCGGCGGCGCGTGGACGGCGTACCCGCCGCTCTCCGCCAAGGGCGTGTACAACCTGACGCCGCAGGGCGCGAGCCTGTGGCTCGTCGCGGTGGCGCTGGAGTTCGTGGCCTTCCTGCTCGGCGGCATCAACTTCGTCACCACGGTGATGAACAGCCGCGCTCCGGGCATGAAGATGTTCGACGTGCCCATCGTGGTGTGGATGATCGTCGTCGCCAGCATCGTCTTCATGGCCTCGGTGGGCCCGCTGGTGGCCGGCGCGGTGATGCTGTTGTTCGACCAGAACTTCGGCACCGGCTTCTATGACCCGGCCAAGGGCGGCGACCCGGTGCTGTGGCAGCACCTGTTCTGGTTCTTCGGTCACCCCGAGGTGTACGTGGTGCTCTTGCCCGCGGTGGGCATCGTGGCCGAGGTCATCACCGTCTTCTCGCGCAAGAAGCTGTTCGGCTACAAGACGGTGCTCTACACGGCGATCGGCACCGGCGTGCTCTCGTTCTTCGTGTGGGCGCACCACCAGTTCATCGCCGGCATCGACCCGCGCATGGCGAACATCTTCAGCGTCACCACGCTGCTCATCTCCATTCCGGTGGCGGAGATGATGTTCGTGTACATCGCCACGCTCTACGGCGGCTCGATTCGCCTGAAGGTGCCGATGCTGTGGTCCCTGGCCTTCATCGGCGAGTTCCTGGTGGGCGGCGTGACCGGCATCTTCCTCGGCGCGTCGGGCTCGGACATCTACTTCCACGACACCTACTTCGTCCTCGCGCACTTCCACTACACGTTCTTCCCCATCGCCTTCATCGCGGTGTTCTCGGCGGTGACCTACTGGTTCCCGAAGATGTTCGGCCGGATGATGAACGAGACGTTCGGCAAGATTCACTTCTGGGGCACCATCATCCCCTTCAACTTCATCTTCATTCCGCTCTTCATCCTGGGCGTGCGCGGCGACCACCGCCGCATCTACGACTACACGAACTTCCCCGACCTGATGAAGCCGGGCATGCAGGACCTCCGCGTCCTGGCCACCGTGTCGCTGGTGACGCTGCTGGCGTTCCAGTTCATCTTCCTGGCCAACTTCTTCTACAGCCTGGTGAAGGGCCCGAAGGCGTCGGCCAACCCGTGGCAGGCGAACACCCTGGAGTGGGTGGCCGCCTCGCCGCCGCCGCACGGCAACTTCCCCGAAGGCCTGCCCACCGTGTACCGCGGGCCCTACGAGTACAACCACCCCGACCGGCCGCAGGAAGACTACTGGCCGCAGAACGTCGCAAGCTGAGGACACACGCGCCATGGCCACTCGACCCATCGCCACCACCCGCAGCGCGACCGGCATTCCCACCGGGCGTCTCGCCGTGTGGTGGGTCATCGCCTCGGAGATCGTGATCTTCGGCGGCGTGCTCGGCTCGTACCTGATGCACCGCCTGGGGCACCCGGAGTGGGAGCACCAGTCGGTTCACACCAACACCTGGATCGGCGCGTTCAACACGCTGGTGCTGCTCACCTCGTCGCTCTGCGCGGTGCTGGCGCACAACGCGGCGGAGCTGAAGAACGGGAAGAAGGCGGCCAACTTCCTCCTGCTCACCTGCGTGGGCGGCCTCACCTTCCTCACGGTGAAGGGCTTCGAGTGGACCCACGAGATTCAGAGCGGGTTCACCATGCAGTCCAACATGTTCTGGTCGTTCTATTACACGGCGGCCGGCCTCCACGGCCTCCACGTGCTGGCGGGGGTGATCATCATGCTCATCGTCGCCGCCGACGCCCGGAAGAACCAGGAGCTCCAGCGGGTCGAGAACATCGGCATCTACTGGCACTTCGTGGACATCGTCTGGGTCTTCCTCTTCCCGCTGCTCTACATCGCGAAGTGAGCCGCCATGTCTGACACCTCTCATCCCGCTCCTGCTGGCACCGCCGCCGCGGCCGAAGGGCACGCGCACGTCGACCACACCCAGGCCTACGTGAAGATCTGGGGCCTGTTGGTGGTGCTCCTGGTCATCTCGGTGGCCGGCCCCTTCCTCGGCATCCGCTGGGTGACGCTGATCACCGCCTTCGGCATCGCGCTGGTGAAGGCGTACATGGTCGCCAAGCACTTCATGCACATCGATCTCGAGCGGAAGTGGATCCTCTACCTCATGGCCACGATGCTGGCGCTGATGGCCGTGATGGTCGGCGGGGTCTCGCCCGACGTGATGCAGCACCAGGGCCGAAACTGGACCAACGAGGCCGCCAAGGCCGCGGTGGAGAAGGGCCTCAAGGAGGCGCCGGCGGAGCACACGGAGCACGGGGCCGCGCCGGCGCACGGCGAGGGGCACTGAGGGCCACCGCATGAGCACCGCCGCCGCCGCAGCGCCCGCGTCCGTCCCCACCCGAAGGCAGGTCGTGCCGAGCTCGGTGCTCGGCATGCTCATCTTCGTGGTGGCCGAGACGATGTACTTCTCGGGGCTGATGAGCGCGCTCACCATCAACAAGGCGAGCGCGGCGGTGAACGGTCTGTGGATCGCCACGGGCACGGTGCCCCTGCCGGTGCACGCCGCGCGGTGGAGCACCGGGCTGGTGCTGCTCTCGGGCGTGGTGCTGCTGGTCGCGAACCGCGCCTTCCTCAAGCGGTCGAAGGCGACCGGCGCGCTGCTGGGCGCGGCGTGGCTCTTGGGCGCGGCCTTCCTCGGCCTGCAGGCGTGGGAGTGGCGCGCGCTGGTGGGCGCGGGTCTGACCCTCACCTCGAGCGCGCAGGCGGCGTTCTTCCACCTCATCGTCGGCGGCCACGCGCTGCACGCGGCGGTGGCGCTCGGCGCGCTGTTGCTGGCGTGGTCCCGGCTGCTCAAGGGCACGCTGGCGGGCTCGTTCTTCTTCGGCGCGCAGGTGTTCTGGTACTTCGCGGTGCTGATGTGGCCGGTCATCTACGCCCGGGTGTACTTCTGATCAGGTCCCGCCTCCGCCCGCTCGCCGCCTGCGCGCTCTTCGCCTCGAGCGGGGCCTGGGCGTGCTCGGTGTGCGGGACCGCCGCGCCCGAGAACCAGTGGGCGTACCTGGTGATGACGGGCATCATGTCGCTGTTGCCGCTGGCGATGATGGCCGGGGTGGCGACGTGGATCGCCCTGCGAATTCGCGCCGCCGCGCGTGAGGAGTCGGCGGTCGCGCCGGCTTCGAGCCCGGCGCCCGCGCCCGAGGAGCCGAAGGCGCTCGAGCCTTCGCTCGACGCGTCGCGGCCCTGACCGGGCCCGCGCGTGGCGGGGGACCGCGTTCGTCGGCCCACCCCGCTCAGCCTGCGAGAGGCCCGACCGGTGCGGAGCCGAAGGGCGCCGAGGTGGGCTCCGCCCGAGCCGTGCGATGGATCGATCGACGCGAGCGAGGCCAGGCGACGGCGCACCCTCGAGCCGAGCCGCTGATCACCTCGCGTTCGCGAGGAGCCGGTCGAGGAACCGCGCGGGAGAAGGAAATGGACTCGCCGGTCGACTGATTCCGTGGCATTCGTCGCACCGATGACACGTGTTCATTCCGCCGAGCCGCCGGGCCAGGTGACGCGCCGGCTCGCATCGAAGCTTCGCGGCGCGCCCGAAGGACCGCTCCCGTGACCGCCGAATCCTCGCCGCCGCCGGCGCCCAGGCCCCCGCTCTGGAAGAACCCCTTCGCCATCGCCTTCGTCCTCGGCCTCGTCGTCCTCACCGCGCTGCCCTTGCTCCAGCGCCCCTTCCTCAAGGCGCCGCCGCCCATTCACACCCTGGCGCCCTGGCACCTCACCACCCTCGACGGCGGCGTGGTCGGCTCCGAGCAGCTGCGCGGCACGGTGTGGCTGGCCGAGCTGGTCCCTTCGCCCTGCGACCTGGCCTGCCGCGATCGCGCCGCGCTCTTCGCCGGCGACGTGAGGCACGTGGACGACCTCGACGGCGGCGCGCGCCTCGTGCTGCTCACCCACCCCGGCGCCGTGGACGCCGTGGCCACGCTGCCGCCGCACCGAGACTGGCTCGCCCTCACCGGCACGCGCGAGGCGCTCGAGCCGCTCACTCAACAGCTGCGCGCCGGCTGGTGGCAGTTCGCGCACACCGACGCCGGCGCCACCGTCGACGACTTCTTCCGCCTCCCCGCGGTCGTTCTCGTGGACCAGGAGGGCGCGGTGCGCGGCTATTGGCGCGACGACGTCGCCGGCCGCGGCAACTCCATCAACGCCGCGCGGCTGCTGACGCGCCGCGGTCCGAGCCCTTGATTTGAGACAAGCGCTCCTGATGAGCGCCGCAAGAACTGCACACGCGCGCGCTCCGGCGCTGAGAAATTCATTGTTCCCCAATCATTAGTTGGTAAACGCACGCCGCCCGACCGAGGTCCCCCCATGGCCCAGATCTTCCCTCGAAAGATGAACGAAACCCCACGCCTGGCGGTGTGGGGGACGCTCCTTGGAACGTCGTTCATCGTGTTCGCCTTCTACTGGTGGGCGTCTCCGTACAACACGGACGTCGGCTACAAGCCGAAGCAGCCCATCGCCTACAGCCACGCGCTGCACGCGGGCACGCTGGCGATGGACTGCCGCTACTGCCACGCCTACGTCGAGCGCGGCCCGCACGCGGGCGTGCCCCCGACCCAGGTGTGCATGAACTGCCACACCCAGGTGAAGAAGGAGTCGCCCAAGCTCGAGGTGCTCTTGAAGAGCTGGGCCGACGGCAAGGGCGAGACGTCGGTGGCGTGGAAGCGCATTCACAAGCTGCCCGACTTCGCCTTCTTCAACCACTCGGCGCACGTGGGCGTGGGCTTCGGCGAGAACCGCGCGGCCATCGGCTGCGAGACCTGCCACGGCCGCATCGACACCATGGAGGAGGTCGCGCAGGCGCAGCCGCTCTCCATGTCGTGGTGCCTGGAGTGCCATTCCAACCCGGCGCCGAACCTGCGGCCGGTGGAGCTGGTGACGGCCATGGGCTGGAAGGCGGACCTCGCGTGGCTCGCCAAGGCGCAGAGCATCGCGGCGACGCTGCACCCGCCGGGCAGCCTGTCGGGCGCGGCGCGCACCGTGAACGGCAAGCTCGAGACCTACGCGACCGCTAGCTGCAGCGGCTGCCACCGCTGACCGAGGAAGTCCCCATGAAAAACAATCCCTACGCCCCGCTGGGTGAGCAGCTCGGCCAGAAGCCTGAGTACTGGCGCTCGGTCGAGCACAAGGAGCAGCACCCCTCCGTCACCGAGACGCTCGAGGTGGAGTTCCCCGCGGGCATCACCACGCCGGAGGGCTTCAACCGCCGCGACGCGCTCAAGCTCGCCGGTGCCTCGATGGCGCTGGGCGCCCTGGCCGGCTGCGACGCGCTGCCCATCCGCCGCCCGGAGGAGGAGATCCTCCCCTTCGTGAAGCAGCCCGAGCACCTCATCCCCGGGGTGCGGCAGTACTACGCCACCGCGATGCCGCGCTCCGAGGGCGCGCTGGGCCTGGTGGTCGAGGCGCACGAGGGCCGCCCCACCAAGATCGAAGGCAACCCGAACCACCCGTCGTCGCTGGGCGCCTCCGACATCTGGGCGCAGGCCGAGGTCTTGAAGCTCTACGACCCGGAGCGCGCGAAGAGCCCCAAGAACGGCGGCCAGGCCAGCACCTGGGAGAAGTGGGACGCCTTCCAGAAGGAGCAGTTCCAGAAGCTCGCCGCCGCGCAGGGCAAGGGCCTGGCGTTCCTCCTCGAGGAGGACCTGGGCCCCACGGGCGAGCGGCTGCTCAAGGCGCTCACCGCGAAGATGCCGGAGGCCAAGGTCTACCGGTGGGACCCCTTGGCGGCCGACCAGGCCTCGATGGGCGCGCAGGTCGCGTTCGGCCCGAGCGCCCGCGTGCACCTCGACCTCTCGAGCGTGAAGGTCGTCTTCTCCCTGGACTCCGACTTCATGGTCTCGGGGCCCGACCACCTCACCCTGGCGCGGCAGTTCGGCGCCTCGCGGGTGGTGAACACGCACGAAGACACCGAGAAGATGAAGCGGCTGTACGCGGCCGAGGCGGCGCTCACCGTCACCGGCTCGAACGCCGATCACCGCCTCCGCCTGGCCTCGGGCCAGGGCGTCGACCTCTTGAAGGCGCTGGCGAAGGCGCTGGCCACCTCGCAGGGCGTCGACCTCGGCGAGCTCGCGCCGGCGGTGGAGGGCGCTTCCCTCGACGCCACCGCGGCCAAGTTCGTGGCGGCGCTGGCCAAGGACCTCGCGGCCCACAAGGGCCAGGCGCTGATCATCGCCGGTGAGCGGCAGCCCGCCGCCGTGCATGCGCTGGCCTTCGCGCTCAACGAGGCGCTCGGCGCCAGCGGAACCGCGCAGAAGGTCTCCTTGGGCGACGGCACCGCGCGGGTCGCGATGTTCGACTCGCTCTCCCAGCTCACCCAGGCGCTCGCCGCCGGCCAGGTCGACACGCTGGTGATGGTGGACGTGAACCCGGTCTACACCGCGCCGGGCTCGCTCAAGTTCGCCGACGCGCTGGCCAAGGCGAAGACGGTCATCCACGCCGGCGTGTGGGCCGAGGAGACCGGCGAGAAGGCCACCTGGCACCTGCCGCTGGCGCACTTCCTCGAGAGCTGGGGCGACGCGCGGGCGTGGAACGGCACCGCCAGCGTCGTGCAGCCGCTCATTCTCCCGCTCTTCACCGGCCGCTCCATCGTCACCCTGATGGGCCAGCTGGCGGGCGAGGCGGAGACCAGCGATCGCAAGCTGGTGGAGGCCACCTGGCGCGCCGCCGGCCAGCCGCTCGCCGACCTGAAGGCCTGGCGCCGGGCGCTGCACGACGGCGTGATCAAGGACTCCGCCCGCGCGACGCAGCCGGGCGAGCTCAAGCGCGCCGACGTCGCGGCGGCGGTGGGCCCGCTGAAGGGCGTCACCCCGACCAAGGACGCGCTGGAGTTCATCGCGGTGCACGGCCACGCCAAGGACGGCCGCCTCACCAACGTCTCGTGGATCATGGAGCTGCCCGAGTCGATGTCCAAGCTGTCGTGGGACAACGCGGTGCTCGTCTCCCCGTCGCTGGCCAAGGAGCTCTCCATCGAGAGCGGCGTGCGGAAGAACTCGTACACCGCCGACGTGGTGGAGCTCTCGGTCGACGGCCGCTCCCTCAAGGCGCCCACCTTCGTGCTCCCGGCGCTCGCGCCCACCTCGGTGGTGCTGGTGCAGGGCTACGGCCGCCAGAAGGGCGAGGTGGCCAAGGGCATCGGCGTGGCCGCCAACCCGCTGCTCTCCAACGGCCTGGGCGTCGAGCAGAAGGTGAAGCTCACCAAGACCGGCGACACCCAGTCGCTCTGCTCCACGCAGGACCACTTCAGCGTGCCGGGCAACCCGTTCAAGGAGCTCACCTTCGCGAAGATGATGAGCGAGCCCATGGGCGCCAAAGAGCGCATGCTGGGCCTGGGTGAGCGCCCGCTCTTCCGCTCCGCCTCGACCACGCAGTGGGGCAAGGACAAGGAGTTCGCGCAGAAGGGCAACGTGCCCGAGGAGCTGGTGGTGCTGGGCACGCCGAAGCAGCAGCCGGCGAAGCCGAAGCAGCCCACCGACGCGCCCATCTACGAGGGTCAGCAGTGGGGCATGACCATCGACCTCTCGTCGTGCATCGGTTGCAACATCTGCGCGATCGCCTGCGTGGCGGAGAACAACATTCCGGTGGTGGGCCGCGAGCAGGTGCTGCTCGGCCGCGAGATGCACTGGATCCGCGTCGACCGCTACTTCATCGGCGACGTCGACACGCCCACCGCGGTGCACCAGCCGCTGCCGTGCATGCACTGCGAGAGCGCGCCCTGCGAGCCGGTGTGCCCGGTGTCGGCGACGACGCACGACGAAGAGGGCATCAACGCCATGGCGTACAACCGCTGCATCGGCACGCGGTACTGCGCCAACAACTGCCCCTACAAGGTGCGCCGCTACAACTACCTGGACTTCACCCACACCGGGAACGTCTACGTCGAGCCGTACTGGAAGGAGCGGATGACCACGCTCAAGCTCCAGCGCAACCCCGACGTCACCGTCCGCTACCGCGGCGTGATGGAGAAGTGCACCTACTGCACCCAGCGCATCGAGGAGGCGAAGGTCGTCGCCAAGCGCGCGGGGCACGATCGCAAGGCGCTGCCCGACGGCGCCATCACGCCGGCGTGCGCCCAGGCCTGCCCGACGCAGGCCATCACGTTCGGCAACATCAATGACCTCGAGAGCCGTGTCTCGAAGCTCAAGGTGAGCGAGCGCAACTACGAGATGTTGCAGGAGCTCAACATTCGCCCGCGCACGACGTACCTGGCGCGCGTGCGCAACGAAAACGGGGAGCTCGTCTGATGGAACCCACCGCCCAACCCCTCGCGCTGCCGGACGATCCGAAGATCCGCGGCGACATTCCCCTCGAAGACCCGGTGGCCGGCCGGGAGCCGCTCATTCGCGGCGGCCACTCCTTCCACGACATCACCGAGATCGTCTGCCGGGTGAACGAGGCGCCGGTGATGAAGACGCCCCGGCCCTTCATGTTCGGCATCGCGCTCGCGGGCGCGCTGTTCGCCATGTTCGGCGGCTACATCGGCTACCTGTACTGGAACGGCCCGGGCATCTGGGGCAACAACAACCCGGTCGGCTGGGCCTGGGACATCGTCAACTTCGTGTTCTGGGTCGGTATCGGCCACGCGGGCACGCTGATCAGCGCCATCCTCTATCTGTTCCGGCAGAAGTGGCGCACCAGCATCAACCGCTACGCCGAGGCGATGACCATCTTCGCGGTGCTGGCGGCGGGCTCGTGCGTCGCGCTCCACACCGGCCGCATCTGGATGGACTACTACCTCTTCCCGCTCCCGAACCAGATGGGGCTGTGGCCGAACTTCCGCTCGCCGCTGGAGTGGGACGTGTTCGCGGTGAACACCTACCTCACGGTGTCGCTGCTGTTCTGGTTCACCGGCCTCGTGCCCGACTTCGCCACCCTGCGCGACCGCACCAAGGTGCGCTGGCGCCAGCTCTTCTACGGCGCCCTGGCCATGGGCTGGCGCGGCTCGATGCGCCACTGGGAGGTCTACGAGAAGGCGTACCAGATCCTCGCGGCCTTCTCGGCGCCGCTGGTGCTCTCGGTGCACACCATCGTGTCCTTCGACTTCGCCGTGTCGCAGCTGCCCGGCTGGCACACCACCATCTTCCCGCCCTACTTCGTGGCCGGCGCCATCTTCTCGGGCTTCGCGATGGTGCAGACCCTGATGCTCCCGGCGCGCGAGTGGCTGGGCCTCAAGGACATCGTCACCGTCCGGCACATCGAGAACATGAACAAGGTGATCCTCCTGACGGGCTCGCTGGTCGGCTACGCCTACGCGATGGAGTTCTTCGTCGCCGCGTACTCGGGCAACGCCTACGAGGGCTTCACCTTCATCAACCGCGCCTTCGGCCCGTACTGGTGGGCGTACTGGATCATGGTGAGCTGCAACGTCATCACGCCGCAGCTCTTCTGGTTCCGGAAGATCCGCACCAGCGTGGCGGCGAGCTTCATCCTCTCCATCTTCGTGAACATCGGCATGTGGTTCGAGCGCTTCGTCATCACGGTGACCTCGCTGCACCGCGACGCGCTGGTCTCGAGCTGGGACTACTTCGTGCCGGTCACCGAGGTCTTCTTCCTCCTGGGCACCTTCGGCCTGTTCTTCTTCCTCTTCCTGCTCTTCGTTCGCTTCTTCCCGGTCATCGCGATGAGCGAGGTGAAGGGCGTGATGCCGCAGGCCAACCCGCACTGGGAAGGGTACGGGCACTGATCATGAGCGACTCGAACGTGAAGCTGTGGGGCCTGCTCGCCCAGTACGAGAACCCGCACGCCATCTACGCCGCGTGCGAGAAGGTGCGCGACGCGGGCTACTCGAAGTGGGACGCCTGCTGCCCCTTCCCGGTGCACGGCCTGGACAAGGCGATGGGCCTCAAGCCCAACAAGCTGCCCTGGGCGGTGCTGATCGTCGGACTGTCCTGCTCGCTGCTCGGCCTGTACTTCGAGAGCTGGGCCTCGGGCAGCGCGTACCCGTTCATCGTCGGCGGCAAGCCCTTGTTCTCGCTGCCGGCGTTCGTGCCCGTCTGGTACGAGATGACCGTCCTCTCCAGCTGCCTCACCGCCTTCTTCGGCAACTGGGTGCTCAACGGGCTGCCCCGGCCGCACCACCCGGCCTTCAACTCCCAGGCCTTCGAGCGCGTCACCGA
>JBBIOE010000135.1:0-21395 GCA_037443525.1 Archangiaceae bacterium
CGGGCGCGGCGCCGCCGGGGCCGCGGGGGCCGCCATCGGCGCGGGGCCGGTCGACACCGGCGCGTAGCTGACCGGGCCCGGCACCCCGAGCGTGGGCAGACCGACCAGCCCGCGGACGCGATCGATGAAGGTCGCGCTGTCGAAGGGCTTCACGATGTGCGCGTCGGCGTGGGCGGCCTTGGCGCGGTTCTCGTCGAAGGGCTCGAAGGTGCCGGCGAGCAGGAGCACCGGAATGCGCTGGGTGTTGGGGTCGGCCTTGATGGCCTCGCAGACCTCGTAGCCGCTCTTCCCCGGCATCATGCAGTCGGCGAGCACGACGTCGGGCCGCAGCTCGCGCACCTTGTTGAGCGCCTCGAGCCCGTTGTCCACCATGGTGAGGGTGAAGTCCTCCGCGGGCAGGACCATTCCAATGGCCTTGCGAATGGTCAGCGAATCGTCGGCGACGAGAACGGACTTGGGCATCGAGCGCTTTCCACCAAAGAGAGAGGCAGCAGGTGCAGTGTAAGAGGCAGCCAGCGACGCCATCAAGAAAACATGCGCTCCACGTCGAGCACCTGCGCTTCACCGAGGCGTTCGGCCGACTTCACCCCCTCCGCGAGGGCCGCGGAGACGGCCAGCCCCTCGCCCTTCACCTCGAGCAGCACCAAGAGGCACTCGGCCGAGTCGCCGCCCGCTAAGTGGAAGACCGGAGACAGCGCGCCGCGGTGCTCGACGGCGCCGACGAAGCCGCCGCGGCCGGGAGCCCGGTTGAAGGCCTGCGTGGTCGGCACCACCTGGCGCACCCAGGGCAGCGGCACCGCGAGGCGCTGGCCGTTGGAGACGAAGACCAGCACGCTCTCCTTGGGCTGTTGGATGTGGAGCTCGACGCGGCGGGTCTGCTTGGGCAGGCCACGCGTCACGGCGTCGAGCTCGAGCTCGAAGACCAGCGCGCCGTCGCGCACGAAGGCGCCGCGCACCGCCGGGCTGAGCAGCGGAATGATGCGGCGGGTGAGCGCGGGCGTGGGCATGCCCGCGACGTCGAAGGCGCCGTGGACCTTGCCCACGCGAATGGCGCGGGTGGGGCTGGTGTCGAGCACCAGCGCCGCGCCGACGCCCGGCTCCGGCTCGCCGCCGAGCACGACCGACAGATCGCGCAGGCCCAGGTGGCCGCGCACCGTCTCGCCGCCCTCGTCGGGCACGGCCACCTCGATCACGGACACCGCGGGCAGGGCGTAGCGAACGCCGCCGGCCTCGAAGAAGACGAAGAGCTTCCGTTCGAGCGTGTCCACGCCCGTTCAACACTCGCACGCCCAGCGGGCATTTGTTATTGCGATCGTCATGGCGGAGATCCTCCTGGTCGACGATGAGAAGCTCGCCCGCACGCTCGCCAGCGACTACCTGATCGGTGCGGGGCACCAGGTGACGGCGGTCGAGTCGAGCAAGCAGGCCAAGGAGCTGATGGAGAAGCAGCCCTTCGACCTGTTGGTGACGGACCTGCTCTTGCCCGAGTCCGACGGTATGGAGCTGCTCGAGCACACCAAGGCGAAGCACCCCGACCTGCCGGTGGTGGTGATCACGGCGCTCGAGAAGGTGGAGCCGGCGGTGCGCGCGATTCGCGCCGGGGCGAGCGACTACCTGGTCAAGCCGCTCACTCCGGAGACGCTCGCGCACGCGGCCAACCGCGCCATCTCCCAGCGGGCGCTGCTCAAGGAGAACGAAGACCTGCGCCGCCACCTGGTGCTGATGGAGGCGGGCCAGCGCATCTCGTCGACGCTCGATCGCCAGAAGGTGCTCGAGGCGGCGGCGGGCGCGTTCAAGAGCTTCGGCCGCGCGGCCTCGGTGCTCTTGTTCGCGCGCGGCGACGATGGGCTCGAGCTCGCGCTGATGCACGAGGTCCCCGAGACCGCGAAGGAAGAGCTCGAGAAGAAGGTGGTGCCGTGGGTCATCGACCGCGCGGCGGAGCTCGATCACCGCGGCAGCGACGCTTCCATTCCCGACCTCCCGCCCGGGTGGGAGACGGCCTTCATGGTGCCGGCGTGGGACGGCGAGCGGCTCCTCGGCGCGGCGCTCTTGCTCTTCTCCGACGCGGTCCCCTCCGACGGCGTGGACGCGGCGCCCTTCCTGGCGCGGCAGCTGGCGCTCGGCCTCAAGAACGTGGGCCACCTCGAGCAGGTGGAGGATCTCGTCTACCTCGACGACCTCACGCACCTGTTCAACAGCCGCTACCTCGATCTGGTGCTCGGCCGCGAGTTCAAGGCGGTGACGCCGGGCTCGAAGCCCTTCGCCCTGCTGTTCATGGATCTCGACTACTTCAAGAGCATCAACGACACCCACGGCCACGTGGTCGGCTCGAAGCTGCTCATCGAGGTGTCGCGGGTCTTGAAGAACTGCGTGCGCGATCAGGACGTGGCCTGCCGGTGGGGCGGCGACGAATACGTGCTCCTCCTGCGCGGTACGGACTCGGGCGGCGCCCTCAAGGTGGCCGAGCGCATTCGCCGGGCCATCGAGAGCCACCGCTTCCTCGCCCGCGAGGGGCACTCGCTCAACGTCACCACCTGCATCGGCATCGCCAGCTTCCCCGAGCACGCGAGCGACAAGGACACCCTGCTCGACTTCGCCGATCGGGCGATGTACCGGGGCAAGAAGAGCTCGCGGAACATCATCTACATGGCGTCGAAGGGCCTCGAGGCCACGCCCGCCGCCCGGCACGTGTACGCCGGCGCGGACGCCGCGCCCGAATCGAGCGGGCCGAAGAGCTAGCGGTGAGCTGACGGCCGCCGCTGGGGCTCAGGGTGAACGGCAAGTCCTCCGTTCAGGCTGAGCTCGTCGAAGCCTGCCGAACACCGATTCAGCCGCTCGGTCAGCTCAGCTGAATCATGCCGCGCCGGGCCGCGCGCACCACGGCCTCGACGCGCTTCTGGGCGCCGAACTTCTGCAAGATCGAGTTCACGTGGAACTTGGCGGTGTGCTCGCTGACGCCGAGCTCCGCGGCGATCTCCTTGTTCGACAGCCCTTCCGCGATGCGCGTGAGCACCTGCGTCTCGCGCTGCGTCAGGGTGACGTCGGACGGCGTCTTGGGCGCCGAGACGGCGTGCACCACGCCCGGCAGCTCGCGGGCCTCGACGACGGACAGGCCGTGCGCCAGGGCGTGTACCGCGGCGGCGACGGTCTCGGGGGTCGAGTTGGCGGCCACGGCGCCCTTGCAGCCGGCGTCGAAGGCCTCCTTGGTCGCACCCGGGGCCACCAGGGCCAACACCGGCTTGTGCACCTGGAGCTGCCGCACCTCGTCGAGCACGCCGGGGACGTGCGTCACGTCGACGACGATGACGTCGGCCTGCGACACGCGCGCCGAGATCTCGAGGCTGGTCTCCACGTGGCTGAGGATGAGTTGATCAGAGCTCGCCGCGAGCGACTCGACGAGCGTCGCGCCGCCGTGCACCACGACGCGAGTAGGAGCTGTCTTCGGAGCTAGTCCACGCATGGTGTTTGGGTAACGCACAGGGCCCGACACGCAACCCCTGTTCAGGATTGCCGAACAACGGCGAGCGGTTGATTGCGTTCACGCGGAAGCCCGAAAAACCGTCGCGTCCGGAAGGGGCGCGCGCAGCCAATGCATCACGGCTTCGCGGCAAAATATTCCCGCACCACGCGCTCATGGAGCTCGAAGGCGAGGCCTTGCGGCGCGCGAATGATGACGCGCTCGGTCGTCTCGTGGGTGGGCACGAAGCGCGGCAGATCGCGCTCGCGCATCGGGGCGGCGAGCCCGAAGACGAGGAGGAGCCCATCGCTGGTGGAGTGCACGATGTGCGAGCGCACCCCGCTCGACTCGACGTGAATGCCGGTCTCCTCGCGCAGCTCGCGCACCGCGCCCTCCTGCCACGTCTCCTTGGCCTCGATGAAGCCGCCCGGGAGCGCGAGCTTGCCCTCGCCGGGGCCGGGCCCGCGGCGCACGCAGAGCACGCCGTCGTCGACCGGCAGCACCAGCACCGCCACCGGCGCGGGGTTGAGGAAGGTCGTCTTGCCGCAGGCGCGGCAGTGCCTCGGCCAGGAGGCGCTCGTGAAGCGCGCGCCGCACCAGCCGCAGTGGGAGTGACGCTCCGCCCTCATGAGACCAGCGCCTCGTGCAGCGCCTGGGTCAGGAGCTTGGCGTGCTGCCGCGAGGTGACGAGGGTGAGCTGCAGCGCCGAGGCGTAGCTGGCGACGATCGACGCGCCGAGCGCCTGGGCCTTGGCGTGGGCGACGCGCGCCACCGACCAGTCGGCGTTCAAGGCCGTGCCCACGCAGGTGACGGTGGAGACGTCCTGCCGCACCTCGACGCCCTTGGGCAGCCTGGCGAGCAGGGCCTCGGGGCCGTGGACGTCCTGCAGGGGCACCACCACCACCGCCCGGCCCTTCTCGTCGGTGAGGAGGTTCCTCCCCTTCACCGCCTGCGCGTCGAGGACCTCGAGCAGCGCCCCGAGCTCGTCGCCGGCGGTGAGCACCCACACCTCGCTCTCGCTGGTCACGCCCTTCACCCTGCCCGTCCCGCCGGCGGTGGCGGTGACGCGTGTCCCGGTGCCCGCGGCGTGCGTGCTCTTGGCGTGAATGACGATGCCCTTCTCTCGCGCGAACTCCACCGCCTGGGCGTTGAGCACCTTGGCGCCGGCGGAGGCGAGCTCCTGCATCTCCTCGTAGGTCAGGCTGTCGAGCTTCTTCGCGCTCGGCACGACGCGCGGGTCGGCGCTGAAGACGCCGTCGACGTCGGAGTAGATCTCGCAGTCCGCGCCCAGCGCCGCCGCCAGCGCCACCGCGGTGGTGTCGGAGCCGCCGCGCCCCAGCGTGGTCACTTCCTTCTTCAGCGACACGCCTTGATAGCCGGCGACGATCACCACCTTGCCGTTGGCGAGCTCGGCCTCGATGCGGCCGGGCTTCACCTCGACGATGCGCGCCTGGGAGTGGGTGTCGTCGGTGATGATGCCGCTCTGGCTGCCGGTGAAGCTGATGGCCGGAACGCCCAGCTCTTGCAGCGCCATGGAGAGCAGGGCCATGGAGATGCGCTCGCCGCAGGTGAGCAGCATGTCGAGCTCGCGGCGCGGGGGATCGGCGGAGATCTTCTTGGCCAACTGGAGCAGCTCGTCGGTGGTGTCGCCCATCGCGGAGACCACCACCACCAGCTGCCAGCCCTCATCGCGGCGCGCCTTCACCCGTGCGGCCACCTTGCGCATCTTCTCCACGTCGGCGACCGAGCTGCCTCCGAACTTCTGAACCACGATGCGCGCCATCACCACTCTCCTCGAGGAACCCTGCGCTCGATTAGCGCACTGCTCGGTCGTGGCCAACGATGGCCGTCAGGGGCGCATTCCCCCGCTCAAGACCTACGAACCCACTGGAATCCCAGGGGAAATCGCGTTGACTTGGCTGAACTGCGAGGCCACAGTGCGCGCCCTTTCCCCCACCCTCTGCTCGGGAGTCACCGCCATGGCGATGATCGAGGTTTCGAACCTCACCAAGAAGTACCGAGATCGAACGGCCATCGACGGCCTGTCCTTCTCGATCCCCGACGGAGAGATCGTCGGCTTTTTGGGACCGAACGGCGCGGGCAAGTCGACGACGATGAAGATCGTCACCGGCTTCATGCCGGCGACGGTGGGCTCGGCGAAGGTGGCGGGCTTCGACGTCTTCGAAGAGCCGCTCCAGGCGAAGCGCCGCATCGGCTACCTGCCGGAGACGCCGCCGCTCTACCCGGAGCTCACGGTGCGGGGCTACCTGCGCTTCGTGGCCGACCTGAAGAGCGTCGATCGCAAGAAGGTTGCGTCGGAGATCGAGCGCGTCGCGGCGGCCACCGGTATCACCGGCGAGCTGGAGCGGCTGTGCGGCGTGCTGTCGAAGGGCTACCGGCAGCGGGTGGGCATCGCGCAGGCGTTGCTCGGCGATCCCCCGCTGCTCATCCTCGACGAGCCGACGGAGGGGCTGGACCCCCGCCAGCGCCACGAGGTGCTGGACCTGATCAAGAGCTTCGCCGGCAAGCACACCGTGGTGCTGTCGACGCACATCCTCTCCGAGGTGAAGGCGGTCTGCCGGCGGGTGCTCATCATTCACCGCGGCAAGATCGTCGCCGACGGCGCCATGAGCGAGGTCGCCGGCACGTCGGAGAACGGCCTCGACGAGAAGTTCATCTCGCTCACCGCGGACTAGAGGGAACCCATGCGCACCGTGCTCGCCATCGCTCGCAAGGAGCTCATCGTCTACCTGACCACGCCCTGGGCCTGGGTCGTGTTCACCTTCATGGCCTTCCTGTCGTCGTTCTTCTTCGTCGGCTCGATCGGCCAGTTCATGCAGATGCACGAGTACGCCGCTCAAGTGGGCTGGGAGCGGCTGGGCCCGGAGGCCGCGCAGTACCGGAACCTCACCGACGGCGTCGCGCTGAACGTGTTGGGCAGCGACCTGGTGGTGGTGCTCTTCGTGGCGCCCTTCCTCTCCATGCGCCTGTTCGCCGAGGAGAGGCGCCAGAAGACCTTCGAGCTCTTGATGACCACGCCGGTGCGCGCCTCGGAGATCGTGCTCGGCAAGTACCTGGGCGGCGTCGGCATCATGACCTGCACGCTGGTGGTCACCTTCTTCTACCCGCTGCTGCTCACGCGGCTGGGCAGCTCGGAGTCGGGCAGCGCGCTGGAGTGGAGCACCATCGGCCTGTCCTACGTCGCGCTCCTGCTCTGGGGCTCGACCGTCATGGCGCTCGGCCTGTTCATCTCGTCGCTCACCGAGTCGCAGATGGTGGCGGCGATGGTGAGCTTCGTGATCGCGCTGGTGTGGATGATGCTCAAGTTCGTGGCGTCGAACGCCGACGAGCCCTTTCGCACGGTGCTCAACTACATCTCCTTCGACACCCAGTTCCAGAACCTGCTCCGGGGCGTCTTGGACCTGAAGCCCTTCGCCTTCTTCCTGAGCTTCATCGCGACCTGCTTGTTGCTCACGCACCGCAGCGTCGAAGCCCAGCGGTGGACCTGAGGCCGACATGGGAAAGCTGATCGGAAAGATCGCGGGTGGGTTGGGGCTGCTCTTCGTCGCCACGTCGTGGGTGACGCTGCTCGTCTCTGGCGGGTCCTTGGTGGCGTTCGGGGCCAAGCTCGTCCTGGGCGTGCTCCTGCTCGTGGTGTGGGCCGTGGGCGACCGCGAGAAGGTGCAGAACCTCGCGCGCTCGAGCCTCTTCGTGAGCTCGTCGGTGGTGATGGCCGTGGTCTTCGTCGCCGCGCTGGTGGCGCTCAACTACATCGTCGCGAAGAAGAACAAGACCTGGGACCTGACGAGCAAGAAGATCTTCTCGCTCTCGGCGCAGACCAAGAACGTGCTCGGCGGCCTCAAGGAGCCGATCAAGGCCGTCACCTTCATCCCCGACTTCAAGGGCGCGCCGCCGCAGCTCGAGGACCTCTTCGGCAAGTACGCCCAGGCCTCGGACAAGTTCACCTTCGAGTACAAGGATCCCCTCCAGGACCCCGAGGCGGCGAAGGTCTTCGGCGTGAAGCAGGGCCAGCCCGCGACCTACCTGGTCAAGGGTCAGGGCCAGGCGCAGGTGCGCATCGCCATCAACGTCCAGAAGGTGGCGACGCCAGGCCTGGCCGAGCAGGAGCTCACCAACGGCCTCTCGAAGATCACGCTCACCAAGGAGACCGGCGTCTACTTCGTCACCGGCCACGGGGAGCTGCCCCTCGACGGCCCGCCCAACGCGTCGCTGTCGAACCTGAAGCGCCTGCTCACCGAGGAGGGCTACGCGCCCACGCCGGTGAACCTGGTGCAGCGGGGCGAGGTGCCGATCGACGCGGCGCTGTTGGTCATCGCGGGGCCCAAGCAGCCGCTCACCGAGCGCGAGGCCTACCTCGTCGATCAGTTCCTGGAGGCCGGCGGGCGGCTCCTCTACTTCGCCGAGCAGGGCGCGGAGATGGGCCTGGACGCGGTGCTGGCCAAGTACGCGATCCAGATCGACCACGGCCTGGTCGCCGACCCCCGCGAGCAGCCGGACAAGCCCTTCACCATCGTCACCGCCTCCTACGGCGAGCACGAGACGGTGCGCCCGCTCGCGGCGGAGTCGGCCTTCACCGTCTTCGACACCGTGCGCTCGCTCACCCAGCTCCGAGAGGGCGCGCTCCAGGGCGTCTCTGCGGTGCCGCTGGTGCTCACCAGCCCCTCGGCGGTGGTGAAGCGCGCCCCCGACGATCAGCCCAAGGACGTCACTGGCGAGAAGGCGGGCCAGATGCCGCTCGCCATCGCCTCCTCGCGCGACACCAAGTCCGCCCAGAACAAGCGCAGCGACGAGGCGCGGGTGTTGGTGGTGGGCGACTCCGACTGCCTCGGCCGCGCGCTCAGCTACGACCGCGATCTGGTGCTGAACTTCTTCGCCTGGGCCACCCAGCAAGGCATGAAGATCACCATCCGCCCGCCGGACCGCGACATCTCCACCCTCGACATCACGCCCGAGAAGTTCGTCTCCCTGCGGCTCATGGCGATGGACGTCTTGCCCATGCTGCTCATGGCGGTGGGGCTCACCATCTGGCTCACGAGGCGCGCGCGGTGAAGCAGACGACTCGGCTCCTGTTGCAGATCGTCGCGCTGGTGATCGTGGCCGGCGCGCTCTTGCTCTACGCGTTCTTCGGCGTGCATGAAGAGGAGAAGAAGGTCGAGAAGAAGAAGGCCGACGACGCGCAGCTCGTCGCCCTGAGCAAGGCGGGCGCGGCGGCCCCCGACGGCGGGCGCCTGCGCGGCGACGTGATTCGCCTCACGGTCACGGCCAAGGGCGGCGCCACGGTGCTGGAGAGGACCGCCGACACCGACTGGGTGATCACCTCGCCGGTGCACGCCAGGGTCGACAAGGTGGTGGTCGACGCGATGGTGAGCCAGCTGCAGACCTCGCGCTTCACCCGCGTGCTCACCGAGAACGCCGACGACGCGACGCTCGCGAAGTACGGCCTCGCCCCGCCGAAGTTCTCGCTCGAGGCGCTGATCGAATACGGCACCGGCGGCCAGCGCGAGACGGTGAAGCTCGAGGGCGGCATGGAGAACACCTTCGACGGCTCGACCTACATGCGCCGCGGCACCGAGCGGACGGTGCGCCTGGCCGAGGGCGGCGTGCGCTTCGCGCTGGAGCGGTCGACCGACGAGCTGCGCGACAAGCAGCTCTTCGCCGTGCCGGAGGAGCAGGTGGCGAAGGTCTCGGTGAAGACGGCGAACAACGAGTGGGTCCTCGCCAGGCAGCCTGACGGGAGCTGGGTCGTCACCACGCCGGCGTGGACGCAGCTCGCCGACACCACCCAGGTCACCGCGCTCTTCGGGAGCATGCGCAGCGAGGCGGTGACGTCGTTTCTGCCCGACACGCTGGCTGCGCGCGGCGAAGCGAACTTCGACAAGCCGCTCATCGACGCGCAGATGGTCCTCGACGGCGGCGAGAAGGTCCGCATGCGGGTGAGCCAGTCGCAGTGGGACGCGGGCTCGCACTACGTCGCGCTGCGGGAGGACGCGCAGGGCAGCTCGCTCGCCACGGCGAGCGTCAGCCTGCCCGGCCGCTTCGATCGCAACGCCCGGGACTTCGTCGATCACGGCGTCCTGCGGGTGAAGAAGGAGCTGGTGACGAGGCTCGTGCTCCACGGCGGTGGGGGGCCCGACGTGGTGCTGGAGAAGCCGTCGGCCGACGCGGGCGCGGAGAGCTGGCACCTGGTGGCGCCGAAGGTCGCCCCGGTGAAGATCTTCAAGGTCACCTCGGCCCTGTGGCAGCTCGCGTCGCTCAAGAGCGCGTCGGTGGTGGAGGAGAAGCCGAAGGGCCTCGCCCAGTACGGCCTCGACGGCACCGCGCGGTCCGTGGCGCTCGTCGGCGCCGACGGCCAGGAGCTCGCGCGGCTCGTGCTGGGCAAAGACGTGCCCGGCAAGGCCGGCTCGCTCTACGCGCTGGGGACGACCGGCGACGTGGTGGAGCTCGAGGCCGCGCGCCTGGGCGAGCTGCCGTGGAAGCCCGAGGACGTCCTCGACGAGCCCGCGGCGAAGGATGCCGGGTCCGCCAAGTAGCCGTCATCTCTCGACTTTCGAAGGTGCCAAACACTTTTTACCGCCGCCCCTTTTCTGTTTTTTCGAGCCAGCGTGTCCTGTCTCTTCGAAGGGGCCGGTACTCGAAAGGACGACCACATGAAGAAGCTCGTGGCAGCGGCGATGGTGATGGCGACGGCGGCGTGCGGCGTGGACAAGGGCGAGCCGTTTCGCAGCGGCTTTCCCTACTCCGACACGGTGAAGATGAACGTGCCCGGCAGCTCGAAGGCGCTGAGCGCGAGCGGCACCCGGCAGGACGGCCTCGAGGGCGAGACCGCCCAGTTCTACTCGTTCACCCGCGGCATCACGGTGATGGTCAACGGCGCGGCCGGGCTGATCCTCACGCTGGTGGAGAAGATCACCGACAACCCGCCCACGTCGGTGAAGGGCAACGTGGCCGTGTGGGGGCCGCACACCGATCCCCTCTCGCCCAACACCTACCGCTTCACCGTCACCAAGACGGGCGCGAGCGACTTCAGCTACGTCCTCGAGGGCAAGGGCAAGACCGAGGCGGACACGGCGTACCGCGCGGTGCTGTCGGGGAATCACGCCGCGGTCGCCAAGAAGTTCGGGCACGGCTCGTTCCTGCTCGACTGGGACAAGGCGGCGGAGCTGCCCGAGCATGACGCCAACAACGTGGGCACCGCGCAGTTCACCTACGCCCACGACACGGCGGCGGCCCCGGTCTCCATCGACGCCACCTTCACCAACGTGAAGGACAAGGAGAGCGGCCAGCGCGTGAACGCCGGCTACAAGTACGGCGCCACCGCGGGCCAGGGCGGCAGCTTCGACTTCACGATGGCGAAGAACTTCGTGCTGGGCGCGGGCATCGAGAACCTCACCGTGCGCAGCCGCTGGCAGGAGTCGGGCGCCGGCCGCTCCGACGTGAAGGGCACCGGCGGCGACCTCACCACCCCGATGAGCGTGAGCGAGTGCTGGGACTCCGGCTTCCTGTCGCGCTACTTCACCGCCTCGTTCGACGTGAAGCAGAACTACGGGCAGGAGTCGGTGTGCGCCTTCGCGACGGCCGAGTACTCCACCTTGTAAGGTGAGCCCGTGCCGCGCCCGGTTCTCGGCGTCATCGATGGTGGCCGAAGCACCGGGCAGGCGCGCCTGGCGGAGTGGTACGGGAAGTACGGCGGCGCGGTGTACGGGCGCTGCCGCTTCTTGTTGAGAGACGCGACCCTGGCGGAGGACGCGATGCAGGACGTCTTCGCCAGGGCGCTCTCGGTGCGGGGAGGCCTCTCGCAGGTGGAGTCTCCGCTCACCTGGCTGCTCAAGGTGGCCACGCACCACTGCCTGAACCTGTTGCGCTCGAAGGCGGCGGCCTGGCGCGAGCAGGTGGTGGAGCTGGAGCGCGCCAAGGGCGACGGGCACGGCGGTCCCCAAGAGCTCGAGAATCGCGACCTGGTCCGGCGCTCCCTGGCGGAGCACGACATGGAGACGCAGGCCGTCGTGGTGCACTACTTCATCGACGAGATGACGCTGGCCGAGGTCGCCGCGGTGCTCGAGCGGAGCGTGCCGACGGTGCGCAAGCGCCTCGAGGCGTTCGCCGCGCGGGCCGGGCAGAGGCTGCGGGAAGGTGACGAGGTGGCGCGATGAGCACGGCCGAGAGTCGACACCCGGGAGAGCTGGCGCTGCGCCGCCTCCAGGCGGGCGAGGCGATGGGCGACGAGGTGAAGGGCCACGCCGCCGGCTGCGCGGAGTGCCAGGCGAGGCTCGCGCGCTTCCAGGGCGAGCAGCGGGAGTTCGAGCAGGGCGTCTCGCTGGAGCGGTTCACCGCGGGGGTGGAGCGGGCGGCGCGGGCGCCGCGGGCGGTGGAGAAGGCCCTGCCCTCGCGCCTGCCGGTGCTGGTGGCGCTGGCGGCCTCGGTGGCGCTGGTGGTGGGGCTCGGGCGGCTGATGGGCCCTGCGCCGGTGCACGAGAATCGCCTCAAGGGCGGCGGGGACGGCGTCGTGGCGGCGCTGCCCGGGGCGGACCTGCAGATCGTGGTGGGGGGGCTCGAGGGCGTGCCGCACCGGCCGGCGTCGAAGGACCCGGCGGTGCCCGAGGTGCTGGCGAAGGGCGAGCGGCTCCGGGTGGGGTTCGTCCCGGCTGGGCACGCCTACGCCTTGCTCTTGAGCATCGACGCGCAAGGGACGGTGACGCCGGTCTACGCGGCCAGCGGCCAGCAGCTCTCGCCCTCGCCTGGCTCGAACGCGGCGTGGATGTACGACAGCCTCGAGCTCACCGGCGCGGGGCTGGAGCGGCTGATCGCGCTCTACAGCGACGAGCCGCTGGGGGTGAACGACGTCCTCAAGGCCGCCCTCGAGTCGTTCAGCGCCGCGGGAGGCGATCTCTCGCGCATGGCGCCCCTCGCCGTCGACGCCGTGCAGGTTCACCGCACGTTCCAGAAGCCGTGAGCGCCCAGGCCGCCAGTCGAGGTGGATGGACCTCCGCTCACCCTGAGCGAAGTCGAAGGGTGTCGAATTCAGTCCGTGGCAGTCGGCAGGCTTCGACTCCGCTCAGCCTGAGCGGTGGGCTGATCGTCGCGTGCGCCGCATCGGCGCTCCTCACCCTCCCCGCCCGGGCCCAGGACGCGTCGGGCGCTACCCGCCGCCTGGCGCTCTTCGTGGGCAACGACTCCGGCGGCGACGGCACCCGCCCGCTCCTCTACGCGAAGGACGACGCGCGCCGACTCTACGAGGTGATGACGCGGCTCGGCGGTGTCCGGCGCGAGGACGCCCTGCTCGTGCTCGACGGCGACTCCCACGACGTCGACCGCGCGTTGAGCGAGCTCGATCGCCGCGCCCGGGAGAGCCACGCCCAGAACGAGCGCGCCGCGCTGTTCTTCTTCTACTCGGGCCACGCCAAGGACGGCGCCTTGCGCCTGGGCTCGAGCGCCGTGCCCCTCGAGGCGCTCAAGGTGCGCCTGGCCCAGAGCCCCGCCGACATCCGGGTGGCCGTCTTCGACGCCTGCCGGTCCGGCAGCCTCACCCGCACCAAGGGCGTCCGCCACGCGCCGGCCTTCGAGGTGGAGACCGACGCCTCGCGGCAGGTGAAGGGCCTCGTCATCCTCACCTCCTCCGCCGCCGACGAGGACTCGCAGGAGTCCGACGCCATCGGCGCCAGCTACTTCTCGTACTACCTGGCGACGGGCCTGCTCGGCGGCGCGGACCAGGGCGGCGACGGGCGGGTGTCGCTCTCCGAGGCCTACGCCTTCGCCTACGAGCGCACCGTCGCGTCCACCGCCGACAGCGCGGCCGGCGCGCAGCACCCGACCTACAGCTTCGATCTCGCGGGGAACGGCGACCTGGTGCTCACCGACACGGCGTCCCGGCGCGAGGGCGTGCGCCTGCCCGCTTCGGCGACGGCGGGCACCTGGTACCTCGTCGACGGGCGCGGCGTGGTGGTGGCCGAGGTGGTGAAGGGCGGGGCGGAGCGGATGGTGGCGGTTCCTCCTGGCGCCTACACGGTGAAGCTCAGGCTCCCTGATCGCCTCAAGCTGGCGCGCCTCGACGTCCGCGAGGGGCAGGTGACCGAGCTCGACGAGGCGAGGCTCAGGGACGCGCACTTCTCCGACGATCCGGTCAAGGGCACCGGGCTCACCGCGCTCTACGCGAAGCACTGGAGCCTCTCGGCGACCGGCGGCCTGCAGGCGGTGTTCGACGCGCCCACCACCGCGGGCGGTTACTTCCCCTCGTCGCCCTACGTCGGCCTGGAGGGCACGCTGCACAACTTCTTCGGCCGCGGCTTCGGGCTCGGCCTCGACGGCGCGCTCGGCTCGACGCAGGGCGTGCTCAACACGGCGCTGCTCAAGGAGCTCGCCTACCGCTACGGCGTGGCCGCGGTGGGGGTCTCCATCGTCCACGAGTGGGGGCAGGACGACGCGCTGGTGCCCTTCCTCGGCGCGCGCCTCGCCCTCCAGCTCATGACGCGCGAGTTCACCGACGCCGCGCTGCCGAAGCAGAGCTACGGCACCACCTCGCCGGGTCTCGTCGCGGGCCTCAAGTGGCGCGTCACCAGGAGCGTCTCGCTCATGGGCCGCGCGCGGGTGCACTACCTGCTCTACACCATCGACGAGCAGAAGAGCCTGGGCTGGGCGGACCTGGGCCTGGTGCTCGACTACGAGCTGAGGGACTGAACCATGCGAACGACGACGCTCCTCCCCCTCTTCGTGCTGTGCGCCTGCGGCGGCTCGTGGTCGAACAAGGACCTCGAGTTCGTGAGCACCCTGCCCTCGCGCGACGCGCTGTCCTCGAACCTGCCGCAGCCCAAGGCCGGCTCGCCGCTCACCGGGGTGTCGACGCGGCACGACGGGCTCAACGTGGGCGACCCCTCGCAGGCGTACGCGCGGACCCGCAAGGCCTCCGCCGACTTCAACTCCATCCTCGATTTCCTCCTGGGCGTCGTGGAGAAGGTCCGCGCGCTGCCGCCGAGCGCCCGCACCGCCGACAGCCGCACCTGGGGGCCGTACTCCGACCCGAACAACCCGGGCTTCCGGTTCCGGCTCACCATCACGCAGCTCGATCTCACTCACTACCGATGGGCCATCGAGTCCTTGCCTCAGACCGGCGACGCCTTCCCCATCGTCACCGGCGCCTTCGAGGCCACCGCCTCTCTCCTGGAAGGCAAGGGCGCGATGACGGTGCACGTGAAGGAGTTCCGCGATCGGCTGAAGGTGTCGCCCGACCTCGCCCGGCTCGATCAGATCGCCATCGGCTACGTGACGGACTCGGACCCGCGCCTCTCGCGCCTCGAGTTCACCGTCGCCCCCGGCGCCGTCAGCGGGCTGTCGTCCATCGGCTACACGGCGAGGGAGAAGTCCGACGGCTCGGGCGCGATGCGCTTCCTGTTCACCACCCTCGATCCGAACGTGACCGAGCTGGAGATCGGCAGCGTGTGGCTCCACAGCGGCGCCGGCGTGGCGGTCATGACGGTGAAGAAGGGCAGCTACGCGGGCGCGACGGCCGTCGAGTGCTGGGACGAGGGCTTCGTCGTCACCTACGCCGCGGAGAGCTGGCCCGGCGGCGCGGTGTCGGGGAAGCAGAGCGACTGCGTGAAGGTGGCGGGGCTCTGAAGCGAGGCCAGCGGACCGGCTTCTCGGCCCGGTGACTGGGGCTCCCGCCGGGCTTCGTGCCCGCTTCCGGCCGCGCGGCGTTGTGCTACGCCCGGGGGCCGCATGACGACCGCCTTCCTCGCCCACCTCCAGACCCAGCTCGACTCCATTCGCGAGCAGGGGCTCACCAAGTCAGAGCGCGTCATCACCTCGCCGCAGCGCGCGAGCATCAGCGTGCAGGGCGGCCCCGAGGTGCTGAACTTCTGCGCCAACAACTACCTGGGCCTCGCCGACGCGCCCGAGCTGATCGCCGCCGCCAAGGAGGGCCTCGACAAGTACGGCTACGGCATGGCCTCGGTGCGCTTCATCTGCGGCACCCAGTCGGTGCACAAGGAGCTCGAGGGCCGGCTCTCCCGCTTCCTCGGCACCGAAGACACCATCCTCTTCTCTTCCTGCTGGGACGCGAACGGCGGCGTGTTCGAGATCGTGCTCGGCGAGGAGGACGCGGTCATCTCCGACGCCCTCAACCACGCGTCGATCATCGACGGCATCCGCCTCTCCAAGGCCCAGCGCTACCGCTACGCGAACAACGATCTCGCCGAGCTCGAGGCCAGGCTCAAGGAGGCCGACGAGAAGAAGGCCCGCTTCAAGCTCGTCGTCACCGACGGCGTCTTCTCGATGGACGGCATCATCGCGAACCTCAAGGGCGTCTGCGACCTGGCGGACAAGTACGGCGCGCAGGTGATGGTCGACGACTCCCACGCGGTCGGCTTCATCGGCGAGAAGGGCAAGGGCTCGCCGGAGCTGCGGGGCGTCTTGGGGCGCGTCGACATCCTCACCGGCACGCTGGGCAAGGCGCTCGGCGGCGCGTCGGGCGGCTACGTGTCGGGGAAGAAGGAGGTCGTCCAGCTCCTGAGGCAGCGCGCCCGGCCCTACCTCTTCTCCAACACCCTGATGCCGGCCATCGCGCACGCGACGATTCGCTGCCTCGACCTGCTCGAGCAGGGCGACGATCGAAGGAAGAGACTGCGCGAGAACGCGGCCTACTTCCGCGCCCAGATGGCCAAGGCCGGCTTCACCCTGGCCGGCGAGGGGCACCCGATCGTCCCGGTGATGCTGGGCGACGCCAAGCTCGCGTCTCGGTTCGCCGACGAGATGCTGAAGGAAGGCATCTACGTGATCGGCTTCTCGTTCCCGGTCGTGCCGCAAGGCAAGGCCCGCATTCGCACTCAGATGTCGGCGGCACACACGCAAGCTCACCTCGACCGCGCGATCGCCGCCTTCGTGAAGGTCGGGAAGAACCTCGGAGTGGTGTCATGAAGGCGCTCGTCAAGTCGAAGAAGGAGCCGGGCCTGTGGCTCGAGGAGCTGCCGAAGCCGTCGTTCGGCCCCAACGACGTGCTCATCAAGGTGAAGAAGACCGGCATCTGCGGCACCGACATTCACATCTACAACTGGGACGAGTGGTCGCAGCGCACCATCAACGTGCCCATGGCCATCGGCCACGAGTTCATGGGTGAGGTGGCGGAGCTGGGCAGCGAGGTCACCGGCTTCCAGGTGGGCGACCGCGTCTCCGGCGAAGGCCACGTCACCTGCGGGCACTGCCGCAACTGCCGCGCGGGCAAGCGGCACCTCTGCCGCAACACCATCGGCCTGGGCGTCAACCGCCAGGGCTGCTTCGCCGAGTACGTGGTGCTGCCGGCCTTCAACGTCTTCAAGCTGCCGTCCGAGATCCCCGACGAGATCGCGGCCTGGTTCGACCCTCTCGGCAACGCGGTGCACACGGCGCTCTCCTACGACCTGGTCGGCGAGGACGTGCTGATCACCGGCGCCGGCCCCATCGGCGTGCTGGCGGCGGCCATCTGCCGGCACGTGGGCGCGCGGCACGTGGTGGTCACCGACGTGAACGAGTACCGCTTGGGGCTCGCCAAGACGCTCGGCGCCACCCGCGCGGTGAACGTCTCGACGCAGTCCCTGGAGTCGGTGACGCAGGCGCTCGGCATGACCGAGGGCTTCGACGTGGGCCTGGAGATGAGCGGCAACGGCGCGGGCCTGAGGCAGCTGCTCAAGGCGATGAACCACGGCGGGCGCGTGGCCCTGCTCGGCATTCCCTCGACGGACGTGGCCATCGACTGGAACCAGGTCATCTTCAAGGGCCTCCACCTCAAGGGCGTGTACGGCCGCGAGATGTTCGAGACCTGGTACAAGATGACGGCGATGCTGCAGAGCGGCCTCGACGTGTCGAAGGCGGTGACCCACCGCTTCCACGCCACGGAGTTCAAGGCCGCCTTCGAGGTGATGCGCACGGGCCAGAGCGGCAAGGTCGTGCTGGACTGGACGATGTGAGGAAAGCGATGGCGAAGAGCCCGAAGACCACCGAGCAGAAGGTGCCCGAGGCGGCGATGAGCGGCCCGGAGCTGCGCGAGCTCGCCCGCGTGGTGACCCAGGAGGCGGCGGCGAGCGCCAAGACGAGCCCTCCCCGCTCGAAGACCAGGAAGGGCCCGTCGAAGAAGCGCTTCGTGGCCATGGCCGGCAACATCGGCGCGGGCAAGACGACGGCCGCGAAGATGATCAGCCAGAAGTTCGGGTTCGAGCTCTTCGACGAGCCGGTGATCGATAACCGCTTCTTGAAGGACTACTACGGCGACATGAAGCGGTGGAGCTTCACGCTTCAGCTCGAGTTCCTGATCCGCCGCGTCGAGCACCACGAGCTGATTCACAGCATCGCCAAGAGCTGCATTCAGGACCGCACGCTCTACGAGGACCCGGAGATCTTCGCCAAGTACCTCCACGGCCTCGGCAACATGAGCGACTCGGAGCTCGAGCTGTACTTCGAGTACTTCAAGCGCCTCACCAAGAACCTCGCGCACCCCGACAAGGTCATCTGCTTCGACGTGCCGAGCGTGGACGTGTTGCTCTCGCGCATCCAGAAGCGCGGCCGCGAGGAGGAGAAGGGCATTCAGTCGGCCTTCTTGCGCGGCCTGTCGGGCTACTACGCCACCTTCCCGATGGTGCTGTCGGGCAAGTACGGCATCGACGTGCTGACCTTCGACGTCTCGACGCTCGACATCCGCTCGGGCAAGGGGCGCGAGGAGTTCCTCGACAAGGTGAGCACCTTCCTCGCGGCATGAGCGAGCCCCTCGCCCCACGACGCTCCGCCGACTCGGCTACGGAGATGACCCAGCTCGTCCTCCCCGGCGACGCCAACGCGCTTGGCGCGGCCTTCGGCGGCTCGGTGATGGGGTGGATCGACATCTGCGCCGCCATCGCCTCGCAGCGGCACTGCCGGCAGACGGTGGTGACGGCGTCGATGGACGATCTGCACTTCCACCAGCCGATCAAGGTGGGGTGGACGGCCATCGTGCGCGCCCGGGTGGTGGCCGCGTTCAACACCTCGATGGAGGTGGGCGTGACGGTGCACTCCGAGGACGCGCTCACCGGCACGCGGACGCTCACCACCAGCGCCCTGCTCACCTTCGTGGCGCTGGACAAGGACGGCCGGCGGCTGCCCGTGCCGCCCCTGCTCCTCGAGACCGAGGAGGAGAAGGAGGCCGCGAAGGAGGCCCAGGCCCGGCGCGCCGAGCGGCTCGCGAAGAAGGGCCAAGGGCAGAGCTGGATGCCGCTCGTGTCGCGCTGAAGCGCCTACTTCTTCAAGGTCAGCGTGTGCCCGTCATCGCCGAGCTCCGACTGCGAGCTCACGGTCATCGCCGCGTAGCCCTCGGCCTCCACCGTCACCGGCTGGCCCCCGAACGGCTGCCGCTGGGTGAAGAACACGTTCGCCAGCACGTTGGAGCGCACCTGGGCGAGCACCGCGTCGCCCTCCTTGAACGTCACCAGCACGTTCTGGAGATAGTTCCCGTCGCCGTCGAGCACCTTGAGCCAGAAGCCGTCGGCGGGCGCGAGCTCGAGCTCCAAAGGCTTCGCGGCCGACTTGGTGGCGTTGAACAGGTACGACGGGCCGTAGCCGTCGGCGACCGCGGCGAGGCGCACCTTCTCGAACGGCGCGTTGGTGGTCACGTGGCCCTTCGAGCCGGTGAAGCCCTTGACGAGCTGATCGGAGGGGCACTCGGTGCCGATGGCGCAGTCGCCCGGCTCCTTGGAGACCGTGACCGCGAGGCAGGTGACCGGCCCGCCGGTGCGCGCGTCGATCAGCACCAGGTCGCCCTTGTCGGGCCCGCACGTGCGACCGGCCCCGGTGGCCTTGGCGACGGCGTCCTTCCCGGCCGCCTCGTCCAGGCGCGCGTCACCGCCGCCGACCGAGTCCTTGGTCGTGGCGCAGCCGCACACGACCGCCATCAGCACTGCCGAGAGCCCCCTCCGCACGATGAACCTCACGCCGAGAAAGAAGTGCCGCAGCCGCAGGTGGACTTCGCGTTCGGGTTGTTGAACTTGAACCCGGCGTGCGTGTCCATCTTCAAGAAGTCGACGACGGTGCCGGCGAGGTAGCCCTTGGACATCGCGTCGGTGGCCATCTTCACGCCGTCCTGCTCCCAGGTGAGGTCGCCCTTCTGCAGCTCCTTGAGCAGGTTGAGATCGTACCCGAGGCCGCTGCAGCCGGCCGGCACCACGCGCACCACCAGGTAGGCGTCGGCGAAGCCCTGCTCCGCCATCACCTGCTTCACCTGCGCGACCGCGCCGGGGGTGAGCGTCATCACGGGCGTCTCGGCCGAGGTCGTCTGGGTCGAAGCCGAGGCTGCGGTGGGGGTCGTGTTCATGGGGAACTCATATACCGTCCCGGGGTCCCGCCGCAAAGGCGCGCGGCGCCTCAGGAAGTCGAAAGGCTGCGCCCGCCGTCGACGGTCAACAGCTGCCCCGTCACCCCTCGCGGACCGGTCAGGCAGAAGAGCACCGCCTCCACGATCTCCCGAGGGGGAATGGAGCGCTTCTGGGGAATGCGCGCCACCAGCGCCTCCACCGAGGCCGCGGGCATCGAAGGAGGCGGCAGCACGAGCCCCGGCGCCACCGCGTTGACCCGCACCTGGGGCGCCAGCTCCAAGGCGAGGCTTCGGGTCAGGTGCCACAGCGCGGCCCGGGTCGCCTGGTAGGCCGCGGCGTCCTTCCACACCTGCGAGGTGCCGGCGAGATCGACGATGTTGACCACGTCGCCCCGCCCCCGCGCGCGCATGCCGGGCACGATCGCCTGGGTGAGGAGCACCGGCGCGCGCAGGTTGAGGGCCCACAGCCGCTCCAGCGTCTCGGGCGAGAGCGCCTCGAAGGCGCCGTGCACCAAGAGCGAGGCGGAGTTCACCAGCACGCCGACGGGCCCGAGCTTCGCTTCCACCGCGCGTGCCAGCGCCGCCGGCGCCTCGGCCCTGGTCAGATCGGCCTCGAAGACCTCGGCGCGGTTGCCGTCGACGCGAATCGCCGAGGCCGTCTCCTCCGCCCCGGCACGGTTGGCGTGGAAGTGCACCGCCACGTCGGCCCCGGCGGCACCCAGCCCCTCCGCGATGGCCCGGCCGAGCCGCGTGCCGGCGCCGGTGACGAGCGCCACCGTCCCGCCCAGCGGTCGGCTCACTTCATCACCGCGGCGCTGACGTCGACCTCGAGGTCCTTCACCTCGTTGGGCCCGAGCTTCACCTCGAAGTCGACGGTCTGGGTGAGCGTGTCGCCGCGGAGCTCGATCTTGTGCGCGCCCTCGAAGATCTTGATCGGCACGCCGACCTTGCCGAGCTGAATGCCGTCCATCCACACGGTGGCCGTCTTGAGCAGGGGCTTGGTGCGCACCTTGAGCGTGCCCTCGCGGAAGGTCTTGTCGATGACGACGTTCTCGTTCGCCAGCCGCGACGGATCGACGAGCTGATCGTAGCGAATGCCGCGATCGGGGTTCACGAGCTCGATGGTGTCGCCGACGTAGGCGCCGGTGACCTTGTCGAGCGGCGTGTCGCCCAGGTCGATGACCTCCCGGCCCCGGGCCTTGGGCGGCGGCAGCACGCGGACCCGGGTGCGGGGGTTCGACGAGACCGTCAGCCGAACCGGCACGCCATCGTGTGAGCCGCGACCCGAAAAGAGGCCGGTGAGCTGATCGCGCATCACGAAGATCAGCACCACCAGCGCGACCGCGGCCACCGCGAGGACGGCCGACTTGAAGCGCGACTGCTGGGCGCGGCGCAGGCCGGTGATGTCGACCGGGTCGTCCTCGCTGGCCTTCGGCACCACGCCGCTCCGGGCGCCCCCCGCCTTTGCCGCCGGGGTGGCCACCTGGGAGGCGCGGCGCGGCGGCGCCTCGGGCATGCCGCCCGAGCCGGAGGTGCGGCGCCTCACCGCCGCCGAGCTCGCGGTCCCGGTGCGCCGGCGCGGCGACGAGGCGACGGGCTCCAGCGCCGCCGCCGTGT
>JBBIOE010000136.1:0-21324 GCA_037443525.1 Archangiaceae bacterium
CGCGCAGCTGAACCACCCGAACATCGTGCAGATCTACGATCTCGGGAAGATCGGCGACTCGTACTTCATCGCCATGGAGTACATCTTCGGGCGCGACATGCGTCGCATCATCCCGAAGGCCGACACCCTCGGGATTCCCTTCCCCATGGTGTACGCGCTGAAGATCGCCTCCAGCGTCTGCGAGGGGCTCTACTACGCGCACCAGAAGACCGATCTCTACGGGCACGCCCTCAACATCGTCCACCGCGACATCACGCCCGAGAACATCTTCGTCAGCTTCGACGGCACGGTGAAGGTGCTCGACTTCGGCATCGCCAAGGCGACCAACCAGATCGAGCAGACGCGGGCAGGAGAGATCAAGGGCAAGCTCTCCTACATGTCGCCCGAGCAGGCCCTGGGCAAGCACCTCGACTGTCGGAGCGACATCTTCAGCCTGGGCACCGTGCTCTACGAGTGGCTCACCGGCTTCAAGCTCTTCACCGGCGACTCCGAGGTGGCGATCCTCAAGTCGATCACCGAGGGGAAGATCTACGCGCCGAGCTACTTCAAGGCCGACATCCCCGAGGGCGTCGAGAACATCCTCATGCGCGCGCTGGAGAAGGACCGCGACAAGCGGTACCAGACCGCGTGGGACATGCAGTACGACATCGATCAGTTCCTGTCCCAGTACGAGTTCACGCCCTCGAACATCCACCTGTCGAACTTCCTCAAGCAGCTCTTCAACGACGAGCTCGAGGAAGAGAAGAACCGGCTGGCGGCGATGCGCTCGGTCCCGTCCGGCACTCCGGCCGAGGTGGTGGACGAGGCCGAGGAGATCATGTCGGGCATCGAGGCGATCTCCGAGTCCGGAGACCTGCCGTCGCTCGGCAGCGACGCCCAGACGCTGCAGCTCCAGCTCGACCCGAAGCAGGCGTCCGCGCTCCAGGCGCTCGCCAAGCAGCACAACGTGCCGGTGAACACCATCGTGCGCGACGTGATCGGCGCTTTCCTCAAGTACCGCTGAGCGTCACGCCCGCCCGGGCTTCTGCTTCCAGCTCACCCGCGTCGTCTTCACCACGCCCGCCTTCCCGTGGAAGCGCAGGTCGTGAACCGGGCCGCCGATTTCGCCGTTCGCCACCTGCACCGCGGGGCTGTCGGCCAGCGGCGCGCGCTCGAAGCAGAGGGTCCAGTCGTCGCCCCGCACGTGCCGCAGCGTGAGCTCGCCCGCGATCGCCCAGGAGGTGACGGTGAGCTCGCAGTCGGCGGCCGGCAGGGGCGGCGGGGCCGTGACGGCGCCCGCGGGGCGCGGAGGCAGGCAGAACGTCACCTGGTTCTCGGGGTCGATCTCCACCTCTCGCGGCGGCCGATCTTCGCTCACGAAGAAGAGCAGGGACGCGACGAGGGTGATTCCGCTGCTGGCCAGGGCGAGGAAGACGTCAGGAGGCATCGCGCCTGCCATGACACCGCACCCCGTGCGCGGGTTCCATGTGGGATAGTGGAGGACCGATGCCCCGGATCCGCCTGGTGCTGGAGTACGACGGAACGAACTACGTGGGCTGGCAGATTCAGCCCAACGGACCCTCGGTCCAGGGACGGCTCCAGCGCGCCCTGAACGAGCTCACCGGGCACCCCATCACCACCGCCGCCGCCGGCCGCACCGACTCCGGCGTCCACGCCCAGGGACAGGTGGTCGCTTTCGACTCACCCGTGCAGCTCCCGATGAAGGCGTACTGGATGGGGCTCAACGGCCTGCTCCCCGAGGACATCGCGGTGGTGAGCGCCGAGGAGGTCTCCGCCGACTTCGACCCCAGGCGTTGGGCGAAGCAGAAGCGCTACCGCTACCGCATCTCCAACCGCCGCACTCGCTCGCCGCTGTCGCGCCTGACGCACTGGGAGATCTACCAACCGCTGGACGTCGCCGCGATGCAGCGGGCCGTGACCTGCCTCGTCGGCAAGCACGACTTCTCGGCCTTCCGCGCCGCCGACTGCGAGGCCGCCCACGCCATGCGCGAGCTCTTTCGCGCCGAGGTGAACGGCACCAGCGGCGGCGTCATCGAGCTGGTCTTCGAGGGCACGGCCTTCCTCAAGCACATGGTGCGCAACCTCGCCGGCTCGCTCGCCGACATCGGGCGCGGCAGGCACCCGCCGGAGTGGCTGAAGGCCGTGCTCGAGGGGAAAGATCGCACGCGGGCGGGCCCCACCGCGCCGCCCCAGGGCCTCGTGCTGGAGGCGATTCAGTACGGCGCCGGGCCGCACACCGGAGGAGGCGACGATGAGTGAAGAGGCCACCAGAGCACCGAAGCCGCCAGGGCTGTTCTCGCGCGGGGAGACCAGCTCACGGCGCGTGAGCTTGATGATCGCCGCGGGCATGGTCGCCTACGTCGCCGGCACCTACGCCTCGAGCCTGATCATCGCCCGCCTGGTCGAGGCTGAGCAGCCGGTGAGCCTGACCGTGGAGTGGCTGATCGTCCGCCTCTGGCTCCTCGTGGTGCTGCCGCTGTTGGCGTGGCCGATCGGGCGCTTCGGCATCGGCGACCCGCTGACCTTCGGGCTCGTGGGGCCCTTGTCCGCGGAGCTCTTCGACGTCTTGAAGGTCAGCGCGAGCTCGGGGCTCGAGGGCGTCTTCCCCACGACCGAGGACACCGTGGCGCGCACGGTGACCCTGCTCGCCGGCATGGTGCTCAACACGGCGGTGGCCTACCGCGGTGCCCAGGCGGCTGATCGCGCCGTCGCGGCGGCCGAGGCCCTCGCCGTCGAGCAGGCCAAGGCGCACGCCGAGAAGCTCGGAGCTCCTCCTCCGCAAGCCGGTCCCGGAGCGTCGGCAGCACCTGCGACGCCAGCCGAGCCCGGGGCTCCGGCCGCCGACCGGCCGCCGGGCCCCGGAGCGGGCGGCCCGACCTGAGCCTCCCGAGGGAAAGGCGGTCCCGAGCCCTGCTCGACGTGGGTCCGAGCCGGCGCGAGTTCCCTCCCCGTGCAGAGCCGCGCGAGGATCGGCCGGATTGAGCCGCGGAACGCCAGGGCATGAGCGCCGAGGGGCCCGGAGCACCGGCGCCCTGGTGTGCGCCTTGGCGCCCGCGCTGCTCCTGATGTGCGCCGCGGCGACGAACGCCTCGACGGCCCAGCGCTTCGGCAGTTCTCCGGTGCTCGCCCAGCGAGGGGGCGCCGAGCCTTCGCCGACGTTGACCGCGCAGACCACGCTCCGCCCAGACTCCGCCGGGCGTGCCGACCGCGCTGAAGGGGACGTCTCGGTGCACGCCCGGCGCGCGACCGGTGCGGGCGGCGGGGCTCCGGCCCTAGCGGCCCAGCAGGCGCTCCAGGCTCGTCAACACTCGGCGACCGTCGCGCTGGCGCAGGCCTTGCGCCTTCCCCGTCTCGCGATCTCGGACTGGTGCTCGTCCTGTGGCCGGCGCCTCTCGTGCGGCTCGCCCCAAGGGCCTCCAGCCCAGGCGTGACGTTCGATCCCTGCTGAGACGCGCGGCGACTCGCCCCTTCGCGTGGGGCACCCCTCACCGTTACTGAGATCCCGAATGAACTCGGAGCACGAGCTCTTGAAGGCCATCACGGTCGTCCTCTGCGTCGCCGCGGTGACGACCGTCGTCTTTCAGCGCCTCCGGCTGCCCGTCGTGCTCGGCTACCTCCTCGCGGGGCTCATCGTGGGGCCCTATGTGCCGATCCCGCTCTCGGCCGATCACGCCTCGGTCGAGGTGCTCTCGGAGCTCGGTGTCATCTTGCTGATGTTCGCGCTGGGCCTGGAGTTCAGCCTGGTCAAGCTCGTCAAGGTGGGGCCGACCGCCGGGCTCACCGCCATCGTCCAGACGAGCTTCATGGTGTGGCTCGGCTTCCTCGTCGGGCGGGCCTTCGGGTGGACGGCCAGAGAGAGCATCTTCGCCGGCGCGATCGTCGCCATCTCCAGCACCACCATCATCGCCAAGGTCTTCGACGAGCAGGGCCTCTTCGGGAGGCTGCGCGAGCTGGTGGTCGGCGTCCTGATCGTCGAAGACCTCATCGCCATCTTGCTGATGGCGATCCTCACCGCGCTGTCCTCCGGCGGCGGCCTGTCGGCGACGACGGTGGCCACGTCGGCGGCGCGGCTCCTGGCGTTCCTGGTCGGGCTGATCGTGCTGGGCCTGCTCCTGGTGCCGCGCGCGATTCGCGCCATCAGCCGCCTGGGGCGCGCGGAGACGACCCTGGTGGCCTGCGTCGGGCTCTGCTTCGGCGTGGCGCTGCTGGCCCGGGCGTTCGGCTACTCGGTGGCGCTGGGGGCCTTCCTCGCCGGGTCGCTCGTCGCCGAGTCGGGGGAGGCAAAGACCATCGAGCACCTCGTGGCGCCGGTGCGCGACTTGTTCGCGGCGATCTTCTTCGTGGCGGTGGGCATGCTGATCGACCCCTCGCTCATCGCGCGCCACTGGTTGCCGGTCGCGGTGTTCACCGCCCTGGTCATCGTCGGGAAGCTCGTCGGGGTCTCCGTGGGCGCGTTCCTCACCGGCAACGGCACGCGCACCTCGATTCAGGCCGGCATGAGCCTCGGCCAGATCGGCGAGTTCTCCTTCATCATCGCGGGGCTCGGCATCTCGCTGAACGCCACTCGCGAGTTCCTCTACCCGGTGGCGATCGCCGTCTCGGCGGTCACTACGCTCACCACGCCCTGGCTCATCCGCGCGGCGGACCCGGTGGCGGCGTTCGTCGATCGCAAGCTCCCGCGGCCCCTGCAGACCTTCGCCGCGCTCTACGGGAGCTGGGTGGCACACGTGCGCACGGGCCAGGGGCGGGCGCGCACCGTCACGCGGCGGCTCATCAGGCTGCTCGTCCTGGACGCGGCGGTCTTCCTCGTGCTCGTCATCGGGACGGCGCTGTCGGTCGGCGAGATCCAGGCGTTCGCGGCCTCCCGGCTCGGCCTCTCGGAACAGCTGGCGCGCGCCCTGGTGCTGGTCGGCTCCCTGGCGCTGGCGATGCCGCTGGTGCTCGGCATCGTGCGCATCACCCGCCGCCTGGGCATCGCCCTGGCCGAGTCGGCGCTTCCCCCGGTCGCCGCGGGCACGGTCGATCTCGCCGCCGCGCCTCGGCGAGCGCTCGTGGTCACCCTGCAGCTCGCCGGGGTGTTGCTGGTCGGCCTGCCCATGCTCGCGCTGGCCCAGCCCTTCTTGCCGACCTGGGCCGCCGTGCTCACTCTCGCGGTCTCGCTGCTCGTCTCGGGGGTCGTCTTCTGGCGCAGCGCCACCAACCTCCAGGGGCACGTGAAGGCGGGCGCCGAGCTGATCGTCGAGGCGCTGATGACCCAGGCGCGGAAGCGCCAGGCGCCGGCCGACGACCAGGGGCTGGCGCAGATTCGGACGCTCCTGCCGGGCCTGGGCGAGCCGGTCCCGGTGCGCCTGAGCCCCGGCTGCGCGGCGATCGGCAGGTCCCTCGCCGAGCTCAACGTGCGCGGCGCCACCGGGGCGTCGGTGTTGGCCATCGCCCGGGGGGAGGGTGGGGTGATCGTCCCCACCGCGAGCGAGCGGCTCCGCGAGGGGGACGTCCTGGCCCTGGTCGGCACCAGCGAGGCAGTCGCCGCCGCCAAGGATCTGTTGAACGGAGGGCGAGCTGGTGCGCCGGAGGGGGCGGAGCTCAGGCCCGCGGCTGCGCCGTCAGGTGCAGCTCGTTCGTCCCCGCATCGACGCTGATGGCGTCGCCCGGCACGAACTCGCCGGAGAGGATCTTCATCGCCAGCGGGTCTTGCAGGTAGCGCTGAATCGCGCGCTTGAGCGGCCTCGCGCCGTAGGCCGGGTCGTAGCCCTCCTTGGCGAGGAAGGCGCGGGCCTTGGGCGTGAGCGCGATGGTGAGGCGCCGGTCGGCCAAGAGCTGCTTCAGCCGCGCGACCTGCAGATCCACCACGTGCGAGATGTCCTCCTGCTTCAGCGGCTCGAAGATGACGATCTCATCGACGCGGTTCAGAAACTCGGGGCGGAACGAGTGCTTGAGCTGGTCCATCACCTCGGCGCGGGTCGCCTGGTCGAGCGCCTTCTTCTCGGCGAGGCCCTCCTGAATCGCCTGCGCGCCGACGTTGGAGGTCATGATCAGCACGGCGTTCTTGAAGTCCACCGTGCGGCCCTGTCCATCGGTGAGTCGCCCCTCGTCGAGGATCTGCAGGAGCACGTTGAAGACGTCGGGGTGCGCCTTCTCGATCTCGTCGAAGAGCACCACCGCGTAGGGCTTGCGCCGCACCGCCTCGGTGAGCTGCCCGCCCTCGTCGTAGCCGACGTAGCCGGGCGGGGCGCCGATGAGCCGCGAGACCGCGTGCTTCTCCATGTACTCGGACATGTCGATGCGGGTCATCGCGGCGTCCGAGTCGAAGAGGAACTCCGCCAGCGCCTTCGCCGTCTCCGTCTTTCCCACCCCGGTGGGGCCCAAGAAGATGAACGAGCCGATGGGGCGGTTGGGGTCCTGCAGGCCGCTCCGCGCGCGGCGCACGGCGTTGGACACCGCCTCGATGGCGCTCTTCTGGCCGACCACGCGGTGGCCGAGCCGCTCCTCCATCTTCACCAGCTTCTGCACCTCGCCCTCGAGCAGCCGCGACACGGGAATGCCCGTCCACTTCGCGACCACCTCGGCGATGTCCTCGGAGTCGACCTCCTCCTTGAGGAACTTCTGCTTCCTCTGCAGCTCGTGCAGGCGCGCCTGCTGTTGGGTGAGCTCCTTCTCCAGCGAGGGGAGCGTGCCGAACTTGATCTCCGCCGCGCGGGTGAGATCGCCGCGCCGCTCGGCCTGCGCCTGATCGGTGCGCGCGGTGTCGACCTTCTCCTTCACCGCCCGGATGGTGCCGATGGCGTTCTTCTCCGCCTCCCAGTGCGCCTTCATGCCGGTGAGCGTCTCGGTGAGCTCCGCGGCCTCCTTCTCGATGGCGCCCAGGCGCTCCAGCGAGTGCGCGTCCTTCTCCTTCTTGAGGCCCTGGCGCTCGATCTCCAGCTGCATCAGCTTCCGGCGCACCTCGTCGACCTCGGTGGGCATGGAGTCGATCTCGATGCGCAGCCGCGACGCCGCCTCGTCCACCAGGTCGATGGCCTTGTCGGGGAGGAAGCGGTCGCTGATGTAGCGGTTGGACAGCGTGGCGGCGGCCACCAGCGCGGTGTCCTGAATGTGCACGCCGTGGTGCACCTCGTAGCGCTCCTTGAGGCCGCGCAAGATCGAGATGGTGTCGTGCACCGAGGGCTCGCCGATCAGCACCGGCTGAAAGCGCCGCTCCAAGGCCGCGTCCTTCTCGATGTGCTTGCGGTACTCGTCGAGCGTGGTGGCGCCGATGCAGTGCAGCTCGCCGCGCGCCAGCGCCGGCTTGAGCATGTTGCCCGCGTCCATCGCGCCCTCGGCCTTGCCCGCGCCGACCAGGGTGTGGAGCTCGTCGATGAAGAGGATGATCTCTCCCTCGGCGGCGGCGATCTCCTTGAGCACGGCCTTGAGGCGCTCCTCGAACTCGCCGCGGAACTTGGCGCCGGCCACCATGGCGCCGAGATCCAGGGCCACCAGGCGCTTGCGCTTGAGGCCCTCGGGCACGTCGCCGTCGATGATGCGCCGGGCGAGCCCTTCCGCGATGGCGGTCTTGCCCACGCCGGGCTCGCCGATGAGCACGGGGTTGTTCTTGGTGCGCCGCGAGAGCACCTGAATGGTGCGGCGAATCTCCTCGTCGCGCCCGATGACCGGGTCGAGCTTCGCCGCGCGCGCCATCTCGGTCAGATCGCGCCCGTACTTCTCCAGCGCCCGGTAGGTGCCCTCCGCGTCCTGGCTGGTGACGCGAGCCGAGCCGCGCAGCTCCTTCACCGCCGCCGCCAGCCGCTGCTTGGTGACGCCCGACGCCTTGAGCAGCTCGCCCACGGTGCCCTTGTCCTGCGAGAGCCCGAGGAGCACGTGCTCCGACGAGGTGAACTCGTCCTTCATCGCCGCGGCCTCGTCCTCGGCGCGATCGAGCGCGCCGATCAGCCGGTTGGAGAGGGAGGTCTGGCCGCCCTTCATCACCGGCAGCCGGCCGATGGCCTCGTCGACCCGCTGGCCGATCAGGCGGACGTCGCTCCCGATCTTCTGGAGCAGCGGCACCACCACGCCGTCTTGCTGATCGAGCAGGGCCTTGAGCAGGTGCTCCGGCTCGTAGTTGCCGTGATTGGCCCGCCGGGCCATCGACTGGCCCTCCTGAATCGCTTCCTGGGCCTTCACCGTGAACTTTTCGATGCGCATGGAACGAAGCTAAGAAGGCGCCTCGCACTGGCAAGGCAGCGTGGCCGCGTTGACCCGGGAATCAAACGTGTCGCGCCGCGTCATCGAATCCCCAGTGAAACCGGGAGGATTCGGGGCCGGGCGCCATTGCACACGGGTGTTCAGTGGTGTAATGGGCCGCGTGACTTCGGTCCATGCCGAGGGGGGACCTGTGGAATCGCACGGTGGGTATCTGTGCCGGTACGAAGAGGTGGACGTGGCGTGGCTCCAGCAGGTGGCCCGCTTGTCGCTGGTCGAAGACGGCCAGGAGTGGCGCGACGTCGGCCTGCGGATCTCGGTGCTGAACGGGCCCACCCTGGTGCGCTTCTCGTGGGACGCGCCCTTCGCCTCCGGGAAGGCCGGGGCGCGCTGGTACGTCGAGCACCACGCGCTGGCGCGGCGCCTCTCCGAGCACCTGGGCCTGACGCTGCACGCGTACTCCGTCGATCCCGACGAGCTGGAGCAGGTGGTCGCCTGGGGCAACGGCCGCCGCGTGGGCGGTGAGACCCTGCGCTACGAGTCGATCGACCTCGACGAGGACGACGAGCTCGCCTTCGAGCGCGCCAAGCGCAGCTGGCCCCTGTCGCACCTGGCCAGAGTGCTGGGAGTGCCGCGCGAGGAGCTCATTCGCATCTCCCGCCGTCCGACGGTGCTGCTCGATCTCGCCGCGCCGCTGTACCCGCAGCCGTTGTGGCAGCTGTTCCCCGACGCGGTTCGCGCGAGGCGTCCCGTAGATCTGTACGCCGCGGTCCGCTGAGCGGGGCGGAGCTACTCCTCTTCTTCCGGCACGTTTGCGTCGAGCTCGGCGAGGAGCGATCGCGCGTGCGGCGACTGGAAGTACCGACCGAGGGTGACATAGAGGCCGACGACCACCAGCGTGGCGGCCACCGAGAGCGCCGGGATCATGGCGAGGCCCAGGGCCGTCTCCTGCGCGCGCGGATCACCGGCGGGGCCCTGCGCCAGGGCGCGCTCCCCGGCCGCGGCCGCCCGCTTGGCGATGAGGAGGAGCTGCGCGCCGTCGACGGTGCGCAAGACCGCCGAGACGATGGCCGCCTTCGCCATCAGCTCCGCGAAGGGCACGCGGCGGCCGCTGCCGGGCCAGCGCACCCGGAGCGCGGTGAAGAAGGCCACCGACGAGGCCACCGAGAGCAGGGCGAGCACCGGCACGCGCACCCACTGCATCGCCTCCAGGGCGACGACGTGGCCTGAGAACTGCGCCCGGAGGACGGCGGAGGCCAGCATCTCCATGGGCGGAGTGAGCTCGGACGCGCGGAGCGTCATCTCGAGCTCCGCGACGGCCATGATGGAGGTGAGGAGCCCGATGGTGACGAGCGCCAGGGCAGACACCCGCATCGGCGTCGGCAGGGCCATCGATCTGGGCGGCGTCACGGGCTGCTCTTCTTCACGAAGCGGAGGCGCAGATCGGCCAGGAGGGAGGAGAAGAGCTTCTCCTCCTCGCTGGTGAGGTTGCCCCTCGTCTTCGTCTGCAGCATGTCGAGGAGCCCCAGCGTCTGGCGCGCCATCAAAGCGTCGAAGGCGGCTTTGCCCGTCTCCGGATCGGGGGTCTCCCCAAGGTGAATCAACGCCGTGGAGGCGAGCCCGAGCACGAACGTGCTGAACGAGATCTCACCGCCGCTTTCGGGGGAGATCACGAAGCCGTCGCCGCGGTGCCCGCCGGCCATGCGCGTCAGCCCTCGTTCTTCTCGAGGTCCTCGTCCATCTCGTCCTCGGGCAAGGTCGCCTCGATCTTGGAGGCCTTCTCCAGGAGGTCGGGCAGGGACTTGAGGTGCTTCTCGAAGGCCTTCTCGTCGAGCAGGCCCATGCGCACGTAACGCTCGGCGGTGCGCTTGTCGGTGTAGCGGAGATCGATGTCGGACATGGCGGTGCTCCCTCTTCGAATCAGTACCTGAATGGCGTTCGGCGGGCTTATAGCAACGCCGCCATGCAGAACAAGCTCCCCCGCGGGATCTACGCGCTGATCGACGAGGGCGTGCGACCCGAGCTCTCCCTCGAGGAGAAGGCTCGCCTGGTGCTGGAGGGTGGGGTGCGCGTCGTGCAGCTGCGCATGAAGACGACGCCCGATCGCGAGGCGCTGGCGGTGGTGCGGCGGGTGCTGGCGCGGGCCAGGCCCCTGGGCGCGAAGCTGATCGTCAACGATCGCGTCGACCTGGCGCTGGCGGGCGGGGCCGACGGCGTCCACCTGGGCGACGAGGATCTGCCGCCCGACGAGGCGCGGCGGCTGCTCGGGCCCGAGGCGCTGGTCGGGGTGACCACCCGGACGCTCGGCGGCATTCGCGAAGCCCAGGCCCTCGGCGCCGACCACGTGGGGCTGGGGCCCGTCTTCGCCACCCGCACCAAGCACGTCCCGCACGCGTTGCTGGGGCCGGAGGGCCTGGGCGCCATCGCCTCCCAGAGCCCGCTTCCCATCGTCGGCATCGCCGGCATCACCCTCGAGAGGGTGCCCGAGGTGGTCAGGGCCGGGGCCTGGTGCGTCGCGGTGGCGTCGGACCTGTTCGCCGGAGACGATTTGGTTTCTCGCGCCCGGGCCTTCGTGCGGGCATTCTCCGGGGCGGCATGAAGTCCCTCCACGCCGCGCCCCGCCGGCCCAACATCGCGATCACCCCCGACGTCGCCGGCCCCAACGCGACCCTTTTGCTGCCGCGCTACGAGCTGCGGGTGGCCTACGCCGACGCGGTGCTCAAGGCGGGCGGGCTGCCGTTGGTGCTGCCGTACTCGGACGATCGCTCGTGCATCGACGCCTGGCTCGATCGCGTCTCGGGCGTCGTCTTCACCGGCGGCGCCTTCGATGTTCCGCCGCCGCTCTACGGCGAGACTCCCCGGGAGGGCCTGGGCGAGCTCAAGCCGACGCGCACCTCGTTCGAGCTCGCGCTGATGCGCGGGGCCCTCACGCGCAAGCTCCCCATTCTCGGCATCTGCGGCGGCATGCAGCTGCTCAACGTCGCCTTCGGCGGCACCCTGGTGCAGGACATCGAGAAGGAGCTGCCCCAGGCGAAGCCTCACCAGCAGAGCCACGACCGCACCCAGCCCGCCCACCCGGTCGACGTGAAGGACGGCACCTTGCTCTCCGACTGCGTCGGCAGGGGGCAGCTGATGGTGAACTCGACCCACCACCAGTGCGTCAAGGTCGTGCCCAGCGAGCTCACCGCGGCCGCGGTGGCGCCGGACGGCGTGGTGGAGGCGATCGAGAGCAAGGACCACCCCTTCGTGCTCGGCGTGCAATGGCACCCGGAGCTGTTGATCGAGACGGTGCCGACGCAGCTGGGCATCTTCCGCGCCTTCGTTTCCCGCGCGAGGGATCGCCGGCACTGAGCGCGGCAACAGACGAAGCAGGTTCGCAGTCAGGAGGGTCACCATGATTCGGAGCGCGTGCCTCGTCGGAGTTCTGACCTTTGCCTCGTTGGCTCTGGCCCAGGAGCCGGCCCCCGTGTCGCCGTCCCCGCCGCCGCCGCCCCCAGCGGAGTCGATGGCTCCCGCCGCCCCCGCGCCCACCCTGGCGCAGCCGTCCCCCGAGGAGAAGATCCGCCTCCGCGGAGGCCTGGGCGTCGGTCTCGGCCTGTTCTTTCCCGGCCCGAGCGTGAGCTTCACCGTCGAGGGGCGAATCGGCGCTCAGCTCAACAAGTACTTCGGGGCCTACCTCCAGGTGAGCCAGCTGGGTGGCTTCGGGCTCGGCGTCTCGGCGAGCGCCACCGGCGCCTCCGCGTCAATCTCCCTCGTCGGCTACAACCAGTTCTCGTTGCTCGGCGACGTCCTCATCGCCGACCGGTTCTTCATCGCCCTCGGGCCCACCGTCATCAATGGCGGGTGGCTGGGCTTCGCTGCGAGCGCCAACCAGGGCGGCGGAACCGTCTCGGCCTACGGCGCTGGGCCCGGCTTCATCCCTGGCGTGGCGGCGAAGGTCGGCTATGTCGGTGGGGGCGACCGGAAGGATCCGGTGACGGGACGCCGGTCGGGCTTCACCGTCTCCCTCGACTTCGGCGCGATCTTCGGGAAGCAGAGCTCCGGCGCGGTCGAAGCGAATGCCAAGGGTGGCTCCGTGGGCCTTCAGCTCGATCAGCCAGTCACGGGCATCCCCGTCCTGCTGATGTTCGGCTACGAGTGGCGCTGAGTCTGGGGCCTCTGGCCGAATCGGCCGTCCCTACTCGCCGAAGACGACCTGGGTGCCCTGGGTCGCGAGCTCGACGTAGCTCTTGTGCGCCTCGCGCAACAGGTCCTCGCTGGAGCGGACCCTCTCGTGCGGGAAGACGGCGCCGCCGAAGCGGATGACGACGGTCACCTTGCCGTCCTGGCCGGTGGCCTCGATGGCGCCGATGGTCTTCTGCATGCGGTCGGCGACCAGCCGCGCGCCGGGCAGATCGGTCTCTGGCAAGAGCGCCACGAACTGATCGTTGTCGATGCGGAAGAGGCGGTCGGCGCCACGCAAGGCCTCGCGGAGCGCGTTCGACACCCGGCCCAGGTACTGATCGCACCCGTCGCGGCCGAGCTGGTAGCGCAAGCCCTGGTAGTCGTCGAAGCCGAAGACGAGGCAGGCGGCGGGGCGGCCGTAGCGGCGGCTCCGCGCGAGCTCGGAGTCGAGGCTCACCTTGAGCTGCGAGTAGGTGCCCGCGCCGGTCACCGGGTCGATGGCCCTCAGCTGCGCCAGCTCCTCCTCGGCGGCGAGCAGGCGACGGCGGTACTCCCGCACCATCAGGGCCGAGCTGATGCGCGTCTGCAGCTCGACCAGCTTGAAGGGCTTGGTGACGTAGTCGTCGGCCCCGAGCTCCATGCCTCGAATCTTCCCGTCCATGTCGCCCATCGCGGTGAGGATGATGATGGGCAGATCCTTGAGCCCGTCTTTCTCGCGCACGGCCTTGAGCACCGAGAAGCCGTCGCGGCGCGGCATCATCAGGTCGAGGAGCACGAGATCGGGCGCGTCCGTCGCGATCTGATCCCACGCCTGGTTGCCGTCCTCGGCCACGGAGACCGCGTAGCCGGCCGTCTCGCACAGGTCCTTGAGTAGCACCCGGGTGTGGTCGTCGTCGTCCACCACGAGAATGCGCCGCTGGGCGACGTCGGCTGCGAAAGACATCGCCGCGACTCTAGCCACGGCCCCGAAGCGGGGGAAGCACTCGCCTCTGCCCGAGAGGCCGCGCTAGCCCTGCCAGTCGCGCGCGCGGCTCTCGAAGCGCGTGAACTCGGGCAGGAACATCATGTCGACGGAGCCGACCGGGCCGTTGCGCTGCTTGGCGACGATCAGCTCGACCGGCATGGCGCGGGAGTCCTTCGGCGCGCCGTCCTCGTCGCCCTGGTCCTCGCGGTGGATGAACATCACCACGTCGGCGTCCTGCTCGATGGCGCCCGACTCGCGCAGGTCCGACAGCATCGGCTTGCCGGTCGACCGCTCCTCGACCTTTCGGTTGAGCTGCGAGAGCGCGATGATCGGCACGTCGAGCTCCTTGGCGAGCTGCTTGAGCGCGCGCGAGATCTCCGCCACCTCGAGCTGCCGGCTCTCGACCTTGCCCTTCTGGTGCATGAGCTGGAGGTAGTCGATGACGATGAGGCCCAGCGACGGCTCCTTGGTCTTGAGGCGCCGAGCCTTGGCGCGCAGGTCGAACGACGACAGGCCGCCGGAGTCGTCGACGAAGAGCTTGGCGCCGAACATCTCGTTCGCCGCCTGCTGAATGCGCTCCTCGTCGGCCGGAGAGAGGCGCCCGCCGCCGCGCAGCTTCTTCACGTCGACCCGCGCGTGGGTGGCGAGCATGCGGGTGACCAGCTGCACCGAGGGCATCTCGAGCGAGAACACCGCCACCGCCCGCTGCTCCTTCACCGCCACGTTCACCGCGATGTTCATCGCCAAGGACGTCTTGCCGATGCCGGGGCGCGCCGCGAGCACGATGAGCTCTCCGCCGTGCAGGCCCGTCAGCTGGTTGTCGAGATCGACGAAGCCGGTTGCGGTGCCGGTGATCCCCGTCGTGTTCTGCTTCATCTTGTCGAGTTGGACGAGGGCGGCGTCCAAGAGGTTCGACAAGGGCTCGAGCTCTCCCGTTCGGCCGCGCTCGGCGATGCGGAAGATCTTCGCCTCCGCGTCCTCGAGCAGCTCGCGGACGTCGCCGGTCTCCTGGCTGGCGAGCTCCATGACCTCACGGCCGGCCTTGGCCAGCGAGCGCCGCGTCGCCTGGTCCTTGATGATGCGCGCGTAGTCGACCGCGTTGTGCGCGAAGGGCACCACCTGGTCGAGCTGCGAGAGGTAGGTCGGGCCGCCCACGGTGGCGAGCTGGCCGCGCACCTTGAGCTCCTCCGACAGCGTCACCGGGTCGACGCGGCGCTGCCCGAGGTCGAGCGCCTGCATGGCCGAGAAGATCTGGCTGTGGCCGGGGTTGGCGAAGTCCTCGGCGGTGATCACCTCCGCGACGTCGGACAAGACCGTGTTGTCGAGGATGACGGCGCCGAGCACCGCCTTCTCGGCAGCCAGATCTTCATGCACCCGCGACTCGAGACCCGAGGCCATGAGGCTTCCTTAGCGAAAAAACCAAGGGCCGTGCCGGCTTCATGACCGGCACGGCCCGAAAGTGCTGCGGCTCTCGGGCGATCAGCCCTGGGAGAGGCCCTCGACCACGACCTTGATCTTCGCCGTCACCTCGCGGTGCAGGCGGATCTCGACGTCGTAGTTGCCCACCGCGCGAATGGGCTCGGGCATGTGGATGTGGCGGCGGTCGACCTTCACGCCCTGGGCGGAGAGGCCCTCGGCGATGTCCAGCGCGGTCACCGAGCCGTACAGCTTGTCCTGCTCGCCGACCTTGCGGGCGATCTTCACCGTCACGCCCTCGATCTTCTTGGCCTGCTCGCCGGCCGAGCCCTTGAGCTTCTGCTGGCGGAGCTCGATGACCTTCTTCTCGTGCTCGAGCTGCCGCATGTTGGCCTGGCTGGCCAGCATCGCGAGGCTCTTCGGGAAGAGGTAGTTGCGCGCGTAGCCGTCCTTCACGTTGACGAGCTCGCCCGACTTGCCGAGGTTGTACACGTCTTCTCGCAGAATGACTTTCATGGTCGACCTTTAGCCCGCGAGAACGAGGTAGGGGATGAGGGCGATGCCGCGCGCCTGCTTCACCGCGCGGGCGACGCTGCGCTGGTGCTTGGCGCAGTTGCCCGAGATGCGACGGGGAATGATCTTGCCGCGCTCAGTGACGAAGTACTTGAGCGTCGCCTGATCCTTGAAGTCCACGTGGGCGTTCTTGTCCGCGCAGAAGCGGCACACGCGCTTGCGAGCGAAGCCGCGGGAACCGCGCTTCTCGTCGCCCTCGCCGCGATCGTCCTTCTTGCTGCCTTTGTCGTACTTCTCGAAATCTTTGGCCATGTTCGTTGGTCCTTTACGAAATCAGGTGGTGGGGCCTTCGTCGTCGAAAGCGGGCTCGTCGAAGCCGCCCTCGTCGCGCTCCGCGCCGCCGAAGGGCTTGTTGTCGTCGACGTCGCCCGCGAGCTTCACGTCCTCGAGCACGGGCCGCGTCTCGGGATCGACGTGCTCGGCGATCTTCTTCGACATGAAGCGCGAGACCTCGTCGAAGTTGTGCAGGTTGCGCTCGATCTCCGCGACCATCTTCGAGCCGCCCAGGTAGTGGGCGTGCACGTAGATCGCGCGGGGCTGCTTCGCGACGGGGTACATCGTCTTCTTCTTTCCCCAGATCGTGAAGCGCAGCATCTTGCCGCCCTCACGGCCGACGATGCCGCGGACCTTGTCCTTGACCTTGTCGACGGCGTCGTCGGTGAGATCGGGCTTCACGAGGAAGACCGTCTCGTACTCGCGCATCGAATGCGCGCTCTTCGGTGCTTCAGCCATGGTGTTTCCCCTTGGGATTTGCCCCCTGGACGCAGCCGGGGAGCGGGGCGTGAACATCACCCACCGCCCTCATGGCGCTGGGTTCGGCGCTCATAGGAGGCCCCTCCCTCACTGTCAAGCGATGCCCCTGTTGGACCCTCAGGGGCTGTGCTACGCGCCCGCCGAATCGTGAGGGAGGCTTTCCACATGAAGCGTCTTTCCCCGTGGCTGTTGGGCGCCTGGCTCGCTTCCTCGGCCGCCTTCGCCCAAGCCACCGACGGCGGCCCCCTGGCGTCCAAGGCGCTCGACGGCGGCACGGCGGGCGCCGTGGCCCCCAAGGCCGTGAACCCGGGAGGCGCGGACGAGCCCTCCGAGCTCATCCGCTCCTCGGGCATTCCCGAGATGCTGCCCGGCGAGGGCGCGCCCACCAAGCAGGACCCGCACCCGCGCGAGCTGACGCCCCCACCGGCGCCGGAGAAGCCCGCGGCCGAGGCGCCCGTGCCCGAGGTCTCGGCGCACCCCCAGGCCCCCGCCACCCCGGCGAGCCCCGACCTCGAGCTCACCGCCGCGCTGGCGGCCTCCTTCCGCGCGAGCGGGCAGGGCAGCACGGCGTTCCCGCTCGACGCCACCGGGCTCCCAGGCGCCGTCGACCCGCTGATGACGCGCATCCGGGTGACGCCCGAGATTCACATGAAGAACCTCGCGCTCATCGCCGAGGCCGACGCGGCCACCGGCGCGGCGCTGGGCGTGCCCAGCTCCACCGTGGTCGGCACCAGGGTCACCTACCCGGCCCTGCAGGCGCTGGACCTGCGCAAGGCCTACCTCGAGTACAAGTGGGCCACCGGCGCGTTTCGCGCCGGCCTGCAGACCTCCGACTGGGGCCTCGGCCTGCTCGCCAACAACGGCGCCAAGGACCCCGAGGCCGGCGACTTCGGCCAGAAGCAGTTCGGCACGCTCGCCTACCGGGCGCTGATCGCGGCCCGGCCCTTCTTCGGCGCGGGCGGCGCGGCGCGGGCCGTCGAGACGGCGGTGGCGGTGGACATGGTGGTGCGCGACGCGAGCGCCGAGTTCGCCAGGGGCGATCGCGCGCTCCAGGGCGTCCTCGCCTTGCGCTTCAAGAAGGACGACGAGCACCACGCCGGCCTCTACGTCGTCTACCGCAGCCAGACCAACGTCGACGTCGTCGACGGCGGCAAGAAGACCGACGTGTGGGTGATCGACGCTGCGGGCCAGTGGGAGTTTCTGCGCCGCGGCCGTCGCTCGGCGAAGGTCGGCTTCGAGGCCCTGGGCATCACCGGCACCACCACCCAGGCGCGCAACCTCAACGCCGACGTCCTTCAGGTGCGGCAGGCCGGCGCGGCGCTGAAGTCGTCGTATCGCTTCGGCCTGACCACGGTGTACTTCGACGCCGGCTGGGCCTCGGGTGACTCGAACCCCTCGGACGGCAGCATCAACAACTACCGCTTCGACCGCGACTACAAGGTCGGCCTCATCCTCTTCGATCAGGTGCTCGCGTATCAGTCGGCGCGCGGCTCGGTGCGCGCGGCCGACCCGTCGGTGGTGGGCCGGCCGCCGGAGGGCGTCGATCAGCTCGGTACCGGCGGCTCGGTGACCGGCGCCTGGTACCTCTACCCGCGAGTGAAGATCTCGCTCGCCGACTGGCTCGACGGCTACGGCGGCCCGCTCTTCGCGTTCTCGTCGGCGCCACTCTCGGACCCCTTCGAGACGCAGGTCGGCGGCGGCACGCCCCGCAACGCGCTCGGCGGGAAGCCCGGCAGCTACCTCGGCACGGAGCTCGACGTCGGCGCCCAGGCCCGGTTCAAGCCGGTGTCCGAGCTCGTCGTCACCGCCACCGGCGAGGGCGGGGTCTTCTTCCCCGGCTCCGCATTCGCGTTCCCCTCCGGGGCGCACATGGGGCCGATCTTCATGGGCCGTATCCGACTGGGGGTGGCGCTGTGAGCTCCTCGATTCGCACGCTGACCGCGTTCCTCTTCGCGACCGCCGCGCTCGCCGCCTGCGCGCCGGAGGGCACGGGCCTCGCCCCCACGCCGCCCGGCACCGGCGCGATGGTGAAGTTCGACGTCTTCCACAAGCCCTTGCCCGACGTGCCGCTGCCGAACGACTTCGCGACGCGCTTCGATCCCTCGTCGCCGACCCGTCGCCGCATCAACGCGAGCATGGTGGCCGACACCCGGTGGGAACAGGCGACGCGCCAGGAGATCGACAACCTCGACGGCTGGGGCACCTACCAGACCATCGGCGTGGAGTTCGACAAGCCGCTCGACCTTCACGAGCTCGCCAGGCGCCACATCGGCGACGACTACGATCCGCGCAACGACGCGGTCTACCTCATCGACATCACCCCCGACTCGCCGGACTTCTGCGAGCGCGTCCCGCTGGACATGGGCGAGGGCAACTTCCCGGTGACGCTCGAGAAGGCCGACTACTTCGAAAACGATCGCCCCGGCGACAACCTGCTTTTCGAAGACCGCGAGGAGGACCTGAACCACAACGGCGTCCTCGATCTCGGCGAGGACCTGGACATGGACGGCGTGCTCGATCACCCGAACGTGCGCACGCCCGGCGCCGGCGGCTTCCAGATCATGACCGAGTACGAGCGTGAGACGAACACGCTGTTGATGAAGCCGGTGATGCCGCTGCGCGAGAACACGACCTACGCGGTGGTGCTCACCCGGCGCCTGGTCGACGAGGAGGGCCGCCCGGTGCGCTCGCCGTTCGACTACGTGAACCACGCCGCGCAGACCCAAGCGCTGCAGCCCCTGCTCCAGTGCCTGCCGAAGTTCGCCCTCTCGCCGAAGGATCTCGCCTTCACCTGGCCGTACACCACCCAGAGCATCACCCGCGACTTCAAGGTGGTGCGCGACGGCCTCTACGGCCTCGGGCCCATGCAGCGGCTCGCGACGGAGTACCCCGCGGAGATCGGCGATCTGTTGCCCATTCGCGACTCGAAGCCGGGGCAGAGCGTCAACGTGCGCATCATCCCCGGCGACGACTTCGTGGCCGTGGCCACCGACGTGCTCAAGTCGCTCAACAACGGGAAGATCGACTCCAAGACCGACCAGATCCTTCAGTCGCAGAAGGCCATCGCCTTCCACGCCGTCTTCACCTTCCAGTCGCCGCAGTTCTTCCCCCGCTCGCAGGACGCGAAGGCGACCGACGACCCGAAGTCCTGGCTGCCGCTCTACAAGCAGGTGTGGAACCTCGACCCGGTGACGGGCGCGGCGCCTTCTTTGCGGAGCGAGACGGTCACGGTGTGGCTCACGGTGCCGAAGCAGCGGCCCTCGAACGGCCCGGCGCCGGTCGCCATCCTCGGCCACGGCTACACCGGCACGAAGTTCGACCCGCTCTACTACGGCGGCTTCCTCGCCCGGTACGGCATCGCCTGCATCGGCATGGAGGACGTGAGCCACGGCCTCGGCTTCGACGCGGACACGCGCATGCTCGCGAAGGCGATCTTCGACGGCAAGGGCTACGGCGGCCTGTACCACGGGCTCATCGAGAGCGCGCGGGGCTACGATCAGAACTTCGACGGCGTGATCGACTCCGGCGCCGACTTCTGGACCAGCTACGTCTTCCACACCCGCGACGTCGTGCGGCAGTCGGCCGTCGACTACATGCAGCTCATCCGCATCCTGAAGTCCTTCGACGGCAAGCGCGCCTGGCGAGGCAACCCCACCCACGAGTGGGAGAAGCGGCTGGCCGGCGACTTCGACGGAGACGGCGTGGTCGACGTGGGTGGCTCGGGCTCCATTCAGATGACCGGTGGCTCTTTGGGCGGAATCATGAGCGCGCTCATGTCGGGCCTCGAGCCGCAGCTCGACGTCTCGGTCCCAGTCTCCGGCGGAGCGGGCCTCATCGACATCGGCATGCGCAGCATTCAGGGCGGCGTGCGGGAGGCGGTGGTGTTGCGCATGCTCGGGCCTCTCCTCGTCAGCAAAGCGGACGGGAAGGGTGGCCTCGACCTGGTCGAGGTGCTCCCCAACCTCAACGACACCGGCCGCGCCACCCTGGGCCACATCGACGCCACCCTCTCCGAGGGCGACACGGTGGTGCTCACCAACAAGAAAAGCGGCGACTGGCGCTGCGCCCGGGTGAACGCCGGCGGGCTCTTCCGCGCCGCGGTGCCGAGCGACGAGGGCGACGAGCTCTCCCTCGCGGTCTACGACGGCCCGTTGATGCCGCAGCCGCTGCAGGGGTGCAGGGTGATGTCCGATCAGACGCCCAAGTGGCAGACGAGCACGCTCGGCGTCGAGGTGAAGTGGCAGTCGAAGACGCACGCGGTGGGTGACCCGCTGGTCGCGCTCGGCGACGGCTTCGGCCTGCGCCGCCAATCTCCGGAGCTGCGCCGCTTCGCGAACCTGGCCCAGCTCGCCGTCGAGAAGGGCGACCCGGTGAACTACGTGCCGTTCGCCGAGCAGCGGCGCTTGATGAAGTTCGGCACCGGCGAGGAAGTCGCGACGCGCATGCTGATCGTCAACACCAACGGCGACATGAACGTGCCGGTGGCGACCGGCGCCGCCATCGCGCGCGCGGCGGGCATGATCGGCCTCACCGAGGTGGATAAGCGCTACGGCAAGACGGACAACCGCGTGCTCATCGACACCGGCATCGTCGAGGCGGTGGAGCGGGTGGGGCGCTACTCGAACTCCAACCGCGAGTACGTCCACATGGACATCGAGAACTTCGCGGCGATCAGCGGCGCCGACGACACGTTCGACGTGCCGCGCCTCAATCCCCCGATGAGGCTCTACCGGCCCTCCGAGCGGGTGGGCGGCTGGTCCGGCGTGATCTTCCCCATGGTGGTGCCGAAGGGCCGCCACGGCTTCGACACGCCCGATCCCTCGGTGCCGTTCGACTTCGGCTCCTTCATGATGAACGCCATGGGGCGCTACTTCCAGACCGGCGGCGCCGAGCTGCGCTTCGAGGCGTGCAACTCGACCTCGAGCTGCCCGTGGACGCCGCCGCTGCCGCAGTGACGGCGGCGCGACGCCGTCAGCGGGCCTGCGCGACGGGTACGGTCTCGAGGTAGGCGAGCACCGCCGCCTCGAGCGCCGTGCTCTCGTCGAACATGGGCGCTTCCGGGCGCGTCGCCGTGCCGCGGCCCTTGGGCCCCAAAGTCTCGCTGCGAACCACCCAGCGGTCGAGGCGCGGAGCGTTGATCGTCTCTCGCGCCATCACGTCTCGTCCGCCGGGAGCTTGTGGTACTTGCCGAGCAGATCGTCGACGGCCTCGCGCAGGTACTCGCTCTGCGCGATGCGCGTGCGCTTCGACAGCTCGCGCAGCCGCTCCACCTGATCCTC
>JBBIOE010000137.1:0-21076 GCA_037443525.1 Archangiaceae bacterium
TGACGCCCGAGTCCTTGGTGCCCAATAGCAGGCATCATGCCGGCTTCGTTCAACGCGACGTTTGACGCGGTCAGCCGCTGATACGCCGTCCGCGCGCACAGCGACCGCGTCAAACGCCTACTGGTTTGAGTCGCTCGAGACGGAGAGCGACCGAGAAGAGAATGGTGGCCCAGGCGAAGAAGCCGTCTGCCGTCTCGAGAGCGCTCTCCTCGACCTTCATGGTCGATTTCCAGGCCTTATGAGCGTCCTCGATGCGCCAGCGCATGGTGTACGCGTGAATGACTTCCAGCGCGGTTGCCAACGAGGTGACTGGGCGAGTGGTGAGGAGAATCCACTCGAGGGGCGCCTCGCCCTTCGGGACGTTGGACACCTCGCGCGCCGAGACGACGTACAGCGGGCATGGAGTCGGTCTCTGGTCGGCGCGCCACCGCAGCGCGATGACCTCGGGGCTCGCTCGGACTTCCATCGTCGCGCACCGAGCCGCGCGGCACGGCCCGGCCGCCACCTCGAGGTCGTAGGTTCCCTGAATCGGCGCTCGCTCGCTCGCGTCACGCAGGACGACGCCTGGCTCCCACATGTTCCGGTGCGAATGCCCGACACGAATCGTCGTCCAGGCCTGAAGAGTCGGAAGCACCGCCAGCATCTCGTAGAAGTCGGCCCCCGCATCGAGCTGGAACCAGAGACGGCCTTGGTAGTCAGCCTCCTTCGCCGCAACCAGCACCTGCTCGGTGACGACGCCCCAGTATCTGGACTCCTTCTCCTCGATATCTCTGTATCGCGCAGGCTGCCGCTTCCCCTCGCCCAGCGACGACTTCCGGCTTCGGCGCTTTCGCTTGGGCCGCACCCAGAATTCCTGCCCGACGGGCCCAATGGGCGCGCCGTCTTCGGCGACTGCGATGGCGCTCATCGCGTGGCAGCCGAGCGCGGCGGACCACTTGTTTCCCACCGGCCCGAAGTCCGAATCCTCCTTCGCTGCGGAAAGCGACAGGCTCGAGCCGTCCACGGGCACGAAGACGACTTTCTCTTCGGCCGCTCGACGAAAGGCGGCCACGTGCGCAGCGTGACCAACGTCCAGGTGGGCGACATGAGGGGATTCCACGAAGCGGTAGGCTCCTTCACGGGGTCCCTCCTTGTCGAAGACTTCGACAATCTTCCCCGCGGGCCGGGCGAGCGCGGTCCCCGCCATCGAAACCAGTCGCCGAGTCCGCGCGGTGTTGCCAAGGCGCGCAGCGGCGAACTCCTCCTCACCCCAGGTCATTTCGGAAGCGCGAATCGTCGGCATGCCTTCAGAGATCACGCGCGCCCACCTCTCGCAACCGGAGCCGCCAAGTGATCGAAAGTACTCGCCTCACAGGCTCGAAAAGTCGACGAACGCACAGGACTTCGCTCGGGCTGAACGGTTGCGAGTCCAGATGTGATGAATCCTCAGCGCTGAGCGCGTCGAAGCGTGCCCACCTGAACCTCTGGGCACCGTGCGGAGTCGCGGTGCCCGCCCCCACCGGTACCCTTCACGAGCGGCCCCTGCGGCCGACCGCCGCGGCGAGCTGAGGCCCGAGCTCCGCGACGACGACGCCGAGGAGGATGAGCCCGCCGCCGAGGAGCTCTGCCACGCCGAGCCGCTCCCGCCCAAGCACCGCCGAGTACGCGGCGGCGAAGACTGGCTCGGTGGAGAAGACGAGCGAGGCGCGGACTGCAGTGGTGCGCGCCTGGGCCCAGGTCTGCACGGAGATGGCGACGGCGCTGGCGAGGATGCCGGTGAGCAGCACGGCGGCCCAGAGCCCCGGCGTCGGCTCGAAGTGCCGCGAGCCGAGGGGAATCGCGAGCGCGGAGAGCGTCGCCGTGACCAGGAGCTGCACCGCGACGATGGCGATGGGCGCTGCGCGGCTGGCGAAGCGCTCGGTGAGGGTGATGTGGAAGGCGTAGGCGACGGAGCAGCCGAGGGTGAGCAGATCGCCGCGCGGGAGCGGCCCGTCGAGCGAGACGCCGGTCATGCGCCACAGGCCGAGCACGGCCAGGGCGGTGCCGAGAAAGGCCGACGCGGGCGGCCAGCGCCGGGTGAGCGCGGTGGAGACGAAGGGGACGAAGATGACGGTGAGGCCAGTGAGGAAGGCGGAGCGCGAGGGCGTGGTCTCGACGAGGCCGAAGGTCTGGAAGGCGTAGCCGACGAAGAGGAAGACGCCGAGGACGCCGCCGGCGCGCCAGGCAGCAGGGTCGAGGGCGCGGCGGCCGGCGAGGGCGAAGGCGGCGACGGCGCCGACGCCGAAGCGCAGCGCGAGGAAGGTGAGCGGGTCGGCGCCCTCGAGGGCGTCCTTCACCGTGACGAAGGTGAGCCCCCATAGCGCGGTGATGGAGAGGAGGATGAGGTCGGCGCCGAGAGTCGGCCGGGAGCGCTGCTCGGGCACGGCGTCAGGGGATGTAGAAGAAGGCGACGCCGAGAATGGCGTAGACGGCGACGAGCATCGCGCCCTCGAGCCAGTTGGACTCTCCATCCATGGCGATGAGGGTGGCCGCGCCGACGGAGAGGCCCACGCCGAGCACCTCCATGTGGCTGAACTCGAGCGAGAGCGGGTGGCCGAGCGGCATGGAGATGAGGACCAGGACGGGCGCGACGAAGAGGGCGATCTGCTTCGACGACTCGAAGGCGATGGTGAAGGCGAGGTCCATCTTGTTCTTCATCGCCATCAGGACGGCGGTGGAGTGCTCGGCCGCGTTGCCGATGATGGCGATGACGACGACGCCGATGAAGGTGTGGGTGAAGCCGAAGGACGCGATGGCGGGCTCGATGGCCTTGACGAGCAGCTCGGCCATGACGACCACGCCGAGGGTGGCGCCGAGGAGGACGAGCGAGGCCTTCTTGGGCGTCCAGGGCAGGTGGTCGTCCTCGGAGCCCTCGTCCTCGGGGGTGTAGAGGTGGGTGTGGGTCTTCAGGGAGAAGACGAGGGAGAGGACGTAGACGACGAGCAGGACGACGGAGATGCCGACGCTCATCGGGTGGAGCACGGCCTCGGCGGCGGGGCCGCGGGTGAGGTGAAAGAAGTCGGGGACGCAGAGGCCGACGACGGCGAGGAACATCATCGCGGCGCCGGACATGGCGGCGGTGACGTTGAAGGTCTGTTTCTCGCGGGTGATGCCGCCGGCGATGATGGACATGCCGAGGACGAGGAGGAGGTTGCCGAGGATGGCGCCGGTGATACTGGCCTTGACGACCTCGCCCTGACCTTCGCGGAGCGCGGCGATGGAGATGATGAGCTCGGCGGCGTTGCCGAAGGAGGCGTTCATCAGCCCACCCCACCCGGCGCCGAGTCGATGGGCGATGACCTCGGTGGCGTCTCCCATGATGCGCGCGAGGGGGATGAGCGCGAGGCAGGCGAGGACGAAGGTGGGCGTGCCCGGGAAGAGGAAGTGCGAGGCCACCGCAGCCGGGAAGGCGACGGCGAGCAAGAGGAAGAAGGCGCGGTCGGAGCTCACGGAGGCCGGGCCGTTCTATCGGGGTGGGACGAGGAGTCCAGCCGAACCGGACGAGGTGTCAGCGACCGTCAGTGGAGGTTCGAGGCGTCGTCGAGTGCGAGGTTTCGCCGAACAGCCTCGTTGACCTGCTGAAGCTCTGCCGGGGTGAGCCGCCCGATGCGAGGACCGAGGCGCTCCTTTGCGATGGTGAGGATCTGCTCGCACTTGATGAACGAGTTGTTCTTGAGACCGTTGAGCCGGCTCGGGCGAAGGCGAACGTGCTGGGGAATCTCGTGGCCCTGGGAGCTGACGGCCAGAATGATGGTGTTGGGGTACGCGCTGGAGACGTTTCCCGGATCGCACTGGACGATCACTGCGGGCCGACGCCCTCCCGCTTCTGAGCCCCGACCCGGCGAGAAGTCGACCCAATAGAGCTCGCCCCGGCGCGGTGCGGCGAGCTCACTCATCGTCGAGGACCTCGCGCTGGGCTGGCAACGCATACTCGACGTCGTTGTCTCCCGCCCGACCGAGAACGTCGAAGCCTCGCGCAAGCTCACGATCGCGCTCTTGGCGCTCGAGATCGCGGAGCATTCGAGTCACGAGCGCGTTCACCGAGATCTTCCTCGACTTCGCAACCTGCTGGGTGCGGCGGTAGAGGGCGCTCGGAAGCCGAACGGTGAGCTGCCTCACTCCGCCATCATGTTCTGCTGTCTTCATCTGCTGTCAGCATAAGAAGGCACAGCGCCGATCACAACCCGACTCGGAACCCAAGGAATCACGAGCGGATTCTGTTCACGAGGCTCCGAGCGAAAGGGAGGCGGCGAAGGAACCTGGCCGCCGGAGGAGCCCATCGAAGAACCAGACCCGCGGCGCGAGGCACCGGGACGCGGAGGGAGCCGCGGCGGAGCTCGACGAGCCGGCCGAGGACCGTGGCGCCGGGGGGATCGGGAGTGCCGACGGACGAGGACGTTCGGAGTGGAGAGGTGGAAGTGACGAGGTGGGCGACGAGGAGATCGGCGCCGTAGAGGAGGATGCCAACGTCGCCGACGGCGAGATCGGACTCAGCGCAGCGGAGGACACGGAGCGAGTCACCGGGGAGAACGAACGGCCACATGGAGAGGCCGGCGGCGGTGAGCCAGATGCGCTCCCCGACGGGGAGCGCGGTCAGGAGATCGACGATGCGGCGTTCGGCCACGTCGGCTCAGGGGCAGCCGATCGGCGGACCGTTGAAGTTGCCGGTGTTGCGCGCATCGCGTGCGTACTTCGGCCACGGAGCCGTGGAATCGAGCCCGCCGGGGGAGTCAACCAAATAGCTCACGAGCCAACCGGACTCCGTCACAAAATAGAGGACCCCGGTTTGGCTGGAAGGCATGCGACGGTTGCAGTCGAGAGTAGGCGAGGCGCTCACCGTCGCACTTGGCGAAAATGGAAGTTTGTACGCCCATAGGGCATTTGAGCCGTTTCCAAAACTCTGCGGCAGAACAAATAGCGTTCCCTTCTCGTCGAGAACGTAAAGTGCTTGCCTGCCTCCAAGAACCGGTGTGGGCACGCTATTGCCCGGAAACGAACTCACAATGCTGCCCACAGCCAATTCTGCTGTCGTCGCGATCGCTGCACCACCAGAAGCAGCGACTCGCGTAACCTTCAGCATGTCATTGACTGAACGAGTCGACGCAATGACCTCGAAGGAAGTCACAACAGGCCCACTAACGGGTGCCGCCATCGGTGTTGCAGTTGGCCACGCGTCCACCGCCACCGCGGAAACATCCAACGCAAACAGCTTCCCATAATTAAACGCGCCCCCGCCGCCGCCAACCACCCTCGTCGCCGAAATCAGCGCAAGTCCATTCACCGTCCCCACGGCGCCAATCCCCGCATCGACAGCTGAAAGAATTGCCGCAGATGAGCTATCCACCGATGATGCACGCAAGTTTCCATTCGACCCGACAAAATAGGCGACGCTGCCGGGACCACTGATGGCAGAAACCAGGTTTCCTGGCGATTGCACTTGGGATACGGACGGCGTCAGCCCGGATGTTGGACAACTGCCTGCAGAGATTACCCCTATGCGGCTTCCTGACACCACACCAGCCTGTACTCCAACGCCGGCGACTCCAGACGTATTCTCACCAATGAGAGTAATGCCGCCATAGTTTGTCGCACCCGACAAACCTCCCGGGCACTGCGAGAAACCGGTCACAACGCCGCCATCCGCGGCCTGTAGTGCCTTGAGATAACCGTATGTGTCTGACTCTTGATAGAAGATCATCTCGGACGTAAATCCACGCCCGACAGAGATTGGTCCGGCGACCCCGCTACCCGTCACTGGACCCCATGAAATCGCGCCGTCCGAATTGATTGCCATAACACCCGAATTCGTCCCACCGGCTATTCCAACAAAAAGCCGCCCGCCGGTTCCGATGGCTGGGACGCTCCTTAGCGATCCCGGCACCGATACTTGGCCGATTCTCCTCGCCCACTGCCAACGAGTGACTTGGATCGATCCAGTCGCTACGTTCGACGGATTTCCGCGAATGTCCGCGCCACTCGCCGTGAGCGACACCGCTCCAGAGAACGCCGGCATCGCAATCGCACTCAGGTCGAGGCTGAACGACCGACAGGTAGTTCCACCGGAGGAACAATCCGTCGAGGACGACACCGTCGTCGAGGCCGACGTCCCAAACTTCGCACTCAACACGACACTCGTGGCATCCAGATCCGTCGCCGGGGTCGTGACCTGAATGACGACCACGTCATCCTTCCGGTAGGCAGCACCAGCAGGATCGACGGGGAGGAAATCCCCAGCGTCAGCCGGCCCGTACGAAGGCGGCGAACCAGGCGGCACGAGCGTCAACGTCGGCCCCGTGACATCGACCACAAAGGACGTCGTGACCGACGGCCCTCCGTCCCAACCCGCCCACAAAACCTTGGTCACATCCGTGTTGCCCCCGTCGACGCTTCCAACGAAACGCCGGGCCGGTCCGGCCCCAGTGGGAGCGAGGTCGGGATGCGGCACGCCGTTCACAGTGAAGGGGATCCCACCTCCCTGGAAGGCACCGCCATCGGCCTGCGTCGTCCTGAGCACGACAGTGACGGTCTGATTCCCACCGACAATCGACCCCGAATCAGGCGCCTCGAACGACAACGTCAAACCAAGGCTCTCGCACGAGCCACCATCAATGGTCGGGCTGCATGCCTCCCACGGCGCGCATGACTGAACGATGGCCGCGTTGCAAGTGGGACTCGGCCCGGCGTCGCCTCCGCCGTCGAGCCCCGTATTGCCGCCGCCCGTCCCTCCTCCAGTCCCTCCCCCCTGCCCGCCATCATCCGAGAACACGCAAAACCCATCCGCGACGTTGCAGTACCCACCAGGGCACTGCACATCCGCCGAGCACGGCTTCGACCCCGGGCACCCCATCAACGCGACGCCCAACCCCACCGCCGCGAGCAATCCAATCTTCTTCATCGGAACGTCCCTCCCACCCCGACAACCGCTCCACCGGGAACCGGCGCCGCGGACACCGCGACCGGCGCCGGCGACATCGCGAACATCACCGCGCCCGCCACCGCCAGCGCCGCGCCCGCGCCCATCACCCCGACCCCGACCGCGCTCGCGCCCTGGGCATCCTTGAAGCTCTGCACGTCACCCACGAAGATGTTCCCGTTCGAATCCGTGCGGAAGCTCGGCCGCGTCGCCAGCACCACCCCGCCCACCACCAGCCCCACCACCCCGGCGCCCATCGCGACGTAGCTCGCGGTGCGCATCCCACTCGGAGTCTCCACCGGAGGAGGAGGCGGCGGCGGCGTGATGATCTCCACCGGCTTCACCACCACCGGCGTCTCCACCTTCGGCTCGACCTTCGCCACCGGCGTCTCCACCTTCGGGCGAAACGGCGACAGCTTCTTCACCTCCAGCCCCATGAAGAGCTGGTTCAACGAGTCCCGCGCCACGTCCTTGAACGCCTGGCTCCCCTTCAAGAGCCGCACGGTCGTCGGCTTCCCCATCAACACCCCGTCGTCCCGCACCACCCGCCCGGTGGCGATCACGAACCCGTCGGTGTCGTAGTCGACCGACGCGTACAACCCATACAAGCTGCCCGCCAGCTTCGCGAGCTGCGAAAGACACTCATCTTCCCGGCCACAGTCTTGTCGCTTCAACTCCGCCAGCGCGGCGCTCAATCTGGCGCTGTCCGGCACGGACGCATCCGACGCCCGGAGCAGCATCGGCATCAGCTTCTGCAGGTCCTCCTTGTCCTTCTTCCCGAACCCCGAGGGCACGCGCACGAACTCGAGCGGGAACGGGGCCACCTGCGGCAAGGGCTCCTGCGCGCCCGCGACCGCGGCCACCAGCAGCACCACCAACACCTTCGGCGAGAGCGTCGTCATTGGGTCTTGAGCTTCCTCTTGAAGTCGGCGAGGCGGGCCTCCACGGCCGCGCACTCTCCACGCGTCGAAGCGGAGGAGATGGCCGGGCTGATGGCCTGTTCTTCGTCGGCAGCCCACATCATCAGGTCGGGGCTCGTCTTCGCCGCCCGGCGGGCGAGCTCGTCCAACGTCGCGCGGGCGCCCCGCTTCCAATCGGCGTCGGGCTCGCAGGTCGAGGTCGCCGCGATGACCACCTGACCACTCGGCGGCACCTTCACCACGGTCTTCACCACCGCCTTCGGCCCCGACTTCTCCGGAGACGGCGCGGGCGCGAGCGGCTCCGCCACGGCCGGCGCCACCGGAGCGGGCGCGACGGGAACCGGCGCCTCCACTCTCGGCGCCACGGCGGGCAGCGGCTCGCTGGGCGCTGCCTTCACCTCCTGCCCATCGGAGCTCGGCTGCCCCGGCCGCAGCAGGACGACGCCGCCCACGAGCAGGATGAGCGCCAGCGCCACCGCGCCGCCAATCAACGCCCCCGTCCCCTTCTTCGCCGGGAACGCCTGCGCCAGCGCCTCGTCGGTCTTCGGCCCGCCGGCCGGCATCCTCGGCAGGACGCGCTCGGTGGAGATGGCGCTCTGCGGCGCGAGGTCGGAGAGCTTCACCACGTTGGTGCGCTCGGAGCGGTTCTCGAGCTGCTTCAGGCGAATCTCGAGCGCGTTCCGCAGCTCGGTGGCCGACTGGTAGCGCTTCGAGGGGTCCTTCTCGAGGAGCCGCGCGATGAGCAGGGCGACGTCCTCGGGCACGGTCTCCTCGGCGGTGCGCACGTCGGGCGCGGGCGTCGAGAGGTGGTGCTGCATCACCTCCAGCGCTTCCTTGCCGGTGAAGGGCAGGCGGCCGCCGACCATCTCGAAGAGCACGATGCCGAGCGAGTAGAGGTCGGCGCGGGCGTCGGGCTGGTCGCCGCGGGCCTGCTCGGGCGAGAGGTACTCGGGCGTGCCGGCGTGCATCGCGTCGCGGCCGGCGCGGAAGGCGAGGCCGAAGTCGGTGAGGCGGAGCGTGGGCACGTCGAGCTCGGCGACCCGCGAGGTCTCGTGGGTGTCGACGAAGATGTTGCCGGGCTTGAGATCGCGGTGAATGACGCCCGCCTGGTGCGCGGCGGCGAGCCCGGTGGAGAGCTGAATCGCGAAGCGCAGCGCCTCGCGCATCGGGAGCTTCGCCTGCTGCACCAGCAGGTCCGCGAGGGTCGAGCCCTCGAGGAGATCCATCACCAGGTAGGGTCGGCCGTCGGGCAGGTGGCCGTACGCGCGCGGGTGGACGATGTGCTGGTTGCGCAGCCCGAAGACGACCGAGGCCTCGTGCTCGAAGTGGGAGAAGAGCTGCTTCAGCTCGGCGTCGCTGGCGCCGGCGCGCTTGGGCATCTTGAGCGCCGCCTTCGCGCCCTCGAACGCCGCCATGCTCACCTGGAAGACCCACGCCATGCCGCCCTCGCCGAGCAGGCGGTCGACGCGGTACCCGTCGATGGTGCGCCCGAGGAAGGCGTTGGCGTCGTCGACCGGCGGCAAGGCCGAGACGTCGGGGAGGACGGTGGGGGTGGGCGTTTCACTCACGATGCGGTCGGGGGAGAGAGGATGGCCGAAGAAACACCATCGAGGGCGTGGGGGCAATTCCGCTGAGGCGGCAACCTGCCCCGAGAACGCTCAGGGCGCGGAGGGCTCTTCCGGGTGACGGGCTCGTCCTGCCCGATGCGGTGCGCGCGGTCCGACGCCTGGTCCTCCACCGCGGGGTTCCACCACGGGTCCCGGTGAATGACGTCGGCGGCGGCGGTGAGCGTCAGGCTCGTGCCGCCCGCCTTCAGCGAAATCAGGAGGGCATCGCCGCCTCGGAGAAGCTGTGGGCGGTGGCCCAAGGGGAGGACGAGCGAGATTCCGACTGGTCGAAGGGTGCCGAACATCACCCGGCTGTGGCATGTCCCGAGCGATGCCTGCCCCGAGCCTCTCCCTGGGCCTCAACCCGCACGGCCATCTCGCGCTCGAGCCCGACGAGGACGCGCCGCCGCTCGACGACGCGCTGGCGCGGCGGCTCTCCTCGGCGTTCGCGCTCGGCGAGGGCGCGGGGCTCTTACAGCTCGGCGGCCGAGAGGTGGGGGTGGCGCTGCCACCCGCCTTGGCGTTCTGGCGCGCCTTCGCGGCGCGGCTCGTCTCCCAGGCCGCGGCCCGCGCGGAGCCGGGGCGGACGCCGCAGCCGATTCCCGCGCCGGCGAGGGCAGAGCTCGAGCACCTGGCGGCGACGGCGCCCCTGATGCGCGGGGTCGAGTACCTCAGCGCCGAGGTCCTGGCGGAGCTGTGGCGGGAGCTCGCCCGGGCCTTCGACGCGTCGTGGGCGGCGTCGGGCGCGTCGTGGGCCGGCTTCCTGAAGTCGCTCCACCCGGCGTGGAACGTGGTGGGGCGCGTACACTTCAACCTCGCGCTGAACCGGAAGGACGAGGCGGCTCCCTTCGCCTTCTTGGCGACCTACACCCACGGGCTCTCGGCACAGGGGAAGGCGCAGCACGCGCCGCTGGGCCAGGCGTTGAAGGAGTACGCGAGCGCGGCCTCGCAGGAGCAGCTGTTGTCCCTGTTGCTCCCGGTGCAGCGCGCCGCCGAGTCGTGCGCGTGGCTGCGGGCGATGGTGGAGGCGAAGGAGCTCTTCCACCCCCTGCGCTGGACCGCGGGCGACGCGCTCCGGCTCCTCAGGGACGTGCCGGCGCTGGAGGCCGCGGGCGTGGTGGTGCGCATGCCGGCGGGCTGGCGAGGGGGCCGGCCGGCGCGGCCCCAGGTGACGGCCACGGTCGGCGCGGCGGCTCCTTCGGGCCTCGGCGCCAAGGCGCTGCTCGACTTCCAGCTCTCGGTGACGCTGGAAGGAGCGCCGCTCAGCCGGGCGGAGGTGGAGGCGCTCCTGGCCGGCGTCGACGGGCTGGCGCTGGTGCGAGGCCAGTGGGTGGAGGTCGATCGCGAGCGGCTGGCGCGGGTGCTCGAGCGCTACCGGGACATCGAGAAGCTGGCGAAGAAGGGCGGCGTGACGTTCGCCGAGGCGATGCGGTTGGCGTCGGGCGCGGGGGTGGACGTCGAGACCCCTCCGGACGCCGAGGAGTCCGCCTGGGCCAACGTGGTGACGGGGCCGTGGCTGGCGAAGACGCTGGCGGGGCTGCGCTCACCAGCGGGGCTGGCGAAGGTGGACCCGGGCGCCGCGCTCGCGGGCACCCTGCGGCCCTACCAGCTCGCCGGCGTGCAGTGGCTGCACCTGCTCTCCAGCCTTGGGCTGGGGGCGTGCCTGGCCGACGACATGGGGCTGGGGAAGACGATTCAGGTGTTGTCGCTGTTGTTGGTGCAGCGGCAGGCGGGGGCGAAGAGGCCCAGCCTGTTGGTGGCGCCGGCGTCGCTGCTCGCGAACTGGAAGAGCGAGCTCGAGCGCTTCGCGCCGTCGCTGCGGGCGCACGTGGCGCACGCCTCGGGGGACGGGGCGGCGAAGGCAGGGCCGCCGGCGGGGCTCGAGGCGCTGGACCTGGTCATCACCAGCTACGGCACGCTCCTGCGGACGCCGTGGCTCGCGGGCACCGAGTGGCGGCAGGTGGTGCTCGACGAGGCGCAGGCCATCAAGAACCCGGGGACCAAGCAGACGAAGGCGGTGAAGGCGCTGCGGGCCGGGGCGCGGGTGGCGCTGACGGGGACGCCGATCGAGAACCGGCTGGGAGATCTGTGGAGCCTGTTCGACTTCCTGAACCCGGGGCTGCTGGGGAGCGCCAAGGCCTTCACCGCGTACACCAAGCGCCTGAGCGCGGCCCCCGAGGCCAGCTGGGGCCCGCTGCGCGAGCTGGTGAGGCCGTACCTCCTGCGGCGCCTGAAGACGGACCGGACGGTCATCGCCGATCTGCCGGACAAGACGGAGGTGAAGGCCTGGTGTGGGCTGAGCCGAAAGCAGGCGGCGCTCTACCAGCAGGCGGTGAAGGAGCTCGAGGCTGGGCTGGGCGAGGTGAAGGGCATCGAGCGGCGCGGGCTGGTGCTGGCCTCGCTGATGCGCTTCAAGCAGGTGTGCAATCACCCCTCTCAGTGGCTGGGCGACGGCGGCTGGGCTGAGGCCGATAGCGGCAAGCTCTCGCGCCTGCGCGAGCTCGCGGAGGTCATCGCGGCGAAGCAGGAGAAGGTGCTGGTCTTCACCCAGTTCCAGGAGGTGACGGGGCCCCTGGCCACGTTCCTGGGGAGCGTCTTCGGGCGGGCGGGGCTGGTGCTGCATGGGGACACGCCGGTGAAGCAGCGGCAGGCCCTGGTGCGACGGTTCCAGGAGGACGAGGGCGTGCCCTTCTTCGTGCTGTCGCTGAAGGCGGGCGGCTCGGGGCTGAACCTGACGGCGGCCTCGCACGTGGTGCACTTCGACCGGTGGTGGAACCCGGCGGTCGAGAACCAGGCGACAGACCGGGCGTTCCGCATCGGGCAGAAGAGGAACGTGCTGGTGCACAAGCTGGTGTGCCGCGGCACGGTGGAGGAGCGCATCGACGAGCTCATCGAGTCGAAGCAGGCGCTCGCGGCGAACCTCTTGGAGGGCGCCGACGGGCTGAAGCTGACGGAGCTCGACGACGAGCGGCTGCTCGAGTTGGTGAAGCTGGACCTGGCGGCGGCGATGGACGGGTAGGTGTGGTTGGGCCGCATCCCTGCCTGCCGCGGCACACGGCCGACCGGTTCGACATCAAGACATCAGCCCCGCTATGCTTCGATGCATGAGGACGACCCTGACCCTGGAAGACGACGTCGCCGCGCTGCTGAAGCGAGCGATTGCCCGGAGCAAGAAGAGCCTCAAGGACCAGATCAACGAGGCCCTCCGAATTGGGCTGACGTCTGAGACCAGGGGCGCGGCCAGTCGGCGGCGTCGGTTGACCCATACCTACGATGGCGGGCGACCGCTGGTGAACCTCGACAGCGTGGCGGAGGCGTTGGCCATCGCCGAGGGCGAGGCGTTTCGGTGATTCTCGTCGACGCCAACCTCCTCATCCAGGCGCACATGGAGGGCCCCGATCACCGCGACGCGCGGGAGTGGCTCGAAGGGCAGCTCTGGGGGACGGCGAAGGTGGGACTCCCGTGGCCGTCGCTCCTGGCGTTCGTTCGGCTCGTCACCAATCCGAGAATCTTCCCGACTCCGCAGAGCCTCCCAGGAGCCTGGCGGCAGGTCACCGACTGGTTGAGCGCCGAAGCCGCGTGGATTCCGGCGCCCACCGACGCGCATGCCGAAGTCCTGGGCAGACTTCTCGTCTCGGCCGGCCGGGGTGGCAACCTCGTGCCTGACGCGCATCTCGCAGCCTTGTCGGTCGAGCACGGTCTGACGCTGTGCACGAGAGACGCGGGCTTCGCCCGGTTCAAGGGGCTGCGCTGGGAGAATCCTCTGGCCTGAAGGCTGACCCACTGTTTCGTCCGGGAGCATTGCGACGACGGCGGCCGGGAGTCGGTGGTGGCGTCGCTCCTCACCCTCGCCCTGCTCACGGGTACACGAGCTCGTCTGCCGCGGCACGGTGGAGGAGCCCACCGGCGAGCTCATCGAGGCGAGACCGGTGCTGGCTGCGAACCTCCTGGAAGCCGCCGGTGGGCTGAAGCTGACGGAGCTCGACGACGAGCGGCTGCTCGAGTTGGTGAAGCTGGACCTGGCGGCGGCGATGGACGGGTAGGTGTGGTAGGGCCGACGCCTCGACTCGAGGAGCAGCGCGCATGTTCTGGAGACCCTACGTCTCGGTGGCGAAGCGGCGGGCGCTGGCGGCGAAGGAGGCGACGCGTCACGCGAAGCAGGGCGCGCCGCTGACGCCGGTCGCGGTGGGGGGCCGGGCGATCGCCTCGACGTTCTGGGGCCAGGCGTGGTGCGAGAACCTCGAGCAGTACAGCGACTTCGAGAACCGGCTCCCGCGCGGGCGGACCTACGTGCGCAACGGCTCGGTCATCGACCTGAAGGTTGAGCGGGGCGAGGTGAAGGCGCTGGTGATGGGCTCGGAGCTGTACCGGGTGTCGGTGAAGGTGAAGGCGGTGCCGGGCGCGCGCTGGAAGGCGCTGTGCCGCGACTGTGCCCAGGGCATCGACTCCTTGGTGGAGCTGCTGCAGGGGCGGTTCGCGAAGGGCGTGATGGAGCGCATCTGCGCGCCGGGGAAGGGGTTGTTCCCCGCGCCGCCGGAGCTGGAGCTGTCGTGTAGCTGTCCGGACTACGCGAGCATGTGCAAGCACGTGGCGGCGACGCTGTACGGGGTGGGGGCCAGGCTGGACTCGAAGCCCGAGCTGCTGTTCGAGCTGCGAGGCGCCGACCACGGCGAGCTGGTGCGAGGCGCCGGGGCGCGGGCGGTGGCGGTGAACGAGGCGCCGAAGTCGGCGCGGGTGCTGGAGGGCGAGGGCCTCTCGGAGGTGTTCGGCATCGAGCTGGCGGAGGCGTCGGCGGAGAGTCGAGGGGCCGAGGGTGGCGACGAAGCGCCGGCGGCACCGGTGAAGAGGAAGGTCGCGAGCGCAGCGAAGGCGCCCGTCCGGCCTCGAGGTCGAGCGAAGGCGCAAGAGCTGGGCGGGAAGCCGGGAGGTCGCGCTCCGCCGCGGGGCAAGCCGAAGAAGTCCGCGAGCGAGCGGGGAGATGGAAACCCTGCGGCGATCGCCGAGGTGACCAAGCGCCTCGACGCGCTGGCGAGGACCTACGGGGGCGTGGGGGCTCGCAGGCGCGGACGCTGAGCGGAGAGCTCGAGCTGGGCAGCAGCGCGGCTCAGAATGCACCCTCCACGGGCAGCGCCGCGCTTGGTTCCCGTGCGTACCGTCGCACGAGAAGGGCGGCGAGGAGCGCCACGTCGAGCCGGTGGAGCGGATCGGAGAAGAGCGCGAGCGCTACCAGCGCGACGAGGACGAGCGCACCGGAGCACAACCAATCGGGCACCCGGCGGATGACGATTGCGACGATGGCGATTCCGATGGTGAGGGAGAGAAGCCCGCCAAGCGGCCCACACTCCGCGAAGCGACGAAGGTAGAGAGAGTGAGGGTCGGCACGGAGGCGCCAATCGCCGCTCGTGAAGAGGACGGGCCCCAGGTCGAGCTTCTCGAATCTCCCCGCGCCGATTCCCAGTGGGTGCTCGAGTCCGGTGCGCAGCGCAGCGGCGTGAAGTGCCGCGTAGCCCGTGGCATGGACGCTCGTGCCGAAGGGACCGAAGTCGAAGCGACGAAGGGGCAGAACCGTCTCGCCCCGCGGCTCGTAGCCGGGCTCCGCGGCAACCGTCAGTGACCAGCCACTGATGCGGACCTCATGCGGATGCAGGTAGACGCGAGCGACGGTGAGGGAGGCGACGGACACCGCGAGGATGATGACCGCGCGGCGCCACGAACGAGGAGCCCACCACAGGAGCGCGACCACGCCGGAGGCGACGCCCGCGACGGTGAGCGACAGCATCGAGAGAACGGAGGTCGCCGCGGTTCGTGGTGAAGGGGCCGAATGTCGTGGCGAAGAGGTGACGAGGAGCCCGGCGGCGATGAGCCCCATGACGGCGTAGGCCTCGGGAGTGAGGAGCGTCCCGCGTGGCCGCGGCCAGCGACCGAAGACGGCGTGGTTCTCGACCACGACGAAGCCGACTGGATGCCCCAGGAGACCCCCAAAGATCCCCACCAGCCCGAGCGTCAACTGAAGCGTGGCGATCGCGAGCGCGGCGTTTCGCCAGAGGGCATGGTCCTCTTCGGAGCCGGCCAGCGCGATGGCGAAGACGAGCAGCGGGATTCCCGCGCGCACGACCTCTCGCAGGGCGGCTGACGGTTCGCCGCTCCAGATCGCCGAGACCGCGAGGAGCAGCACCTCTGCCCCGAGAAGCGCCGCGAGGGCTCGACCGGTAGCAGTCAGCGAGGGCACCAACGACCGCAGCCGCGGCGCGCTGAGCGCTCCCGCCACCGCGACGAGCACGGACGCGACGATCCAGTCCAATCGCAGAAGTGGCTGAAATCCAGGAATCGCGCCGCTTCCGCCGGTCACGAAGGCGGCGGCCAGGAGCCACCGATGAGCAGCGGACGCGTTCACGCCTCGTTCGGTACGCCGCTCGCCAGGAGGTCGACGACGAACCTTCCAGCGTCGGGGTGCTTCCTGAAGCCGAGGGTGCCGAAGCGCGCGTTTTCGAAGAGCTGGAGCACTCGACGGCGGAGCGGGCCTACGTCCTCCTCATGGACGAAGGCTTGAGAGCACAGGAGCTGCGCCATCTCGAACGCCGGCGCGTCGCAGAGGGTCTCCTCGCTTCGCTTCTCCAGGCGAACACAGAGCGCGAGGTTGCGGACCTCTGCCGACCCCGGCATCAGCAACGAGGAGTGGAAGGGCGTTCCCGAACAGCGTCCTCCGGGCAGGATTTGAATGATCTCGTCGCTCATCAGGGTCGCCCCAGCCGAGACCGCGAGCTCCGCCAGAGTCGACTTGCCGGCGGTGCTGGGCCCGGTCGCGACCAACGCGCGATCGCCCACCGCGACGCCGCTCGAGTGAATCAGGCAGCCGCCCTGAAGGCGGGTCGCCAACGCCCAGGCAATCCGCAACGCGGACTCGGCGGCTTCGACGGAGTCAGGAATGGCCACACGCACCTCGCGGCCCTCGACCTCGAAGAACCCCCATTCGGCGCGGGAGCCGACGAAGGGCCGAGCCCGCTCAGGCCTCGACCGAGCCCGTGCGAGCTTGATGCGCTGCCCGGAATGAGGCGCTTCGAAAGGGCCCAAGCGCAGGTAGGTCGATGCGAGCTCGGCGATGGAGGGCTCGACTTCAACGCCCCATCCCCCGGCCCGCAACACCATCAGCAGCCTGCGCACTCACCAACGCAAGCGTTCACTGCGCAGCAGCCAGGCGAGCAAGCAGTGCAATCGATTTTCCCAATCTGCCCGGAGCAGACCAAGAGCAACTGCGGTTGACCGATGGGTCGGGTCGCCAGGCGAGGCACCTCGTACTTGCGTCGCACTGGCCTAGCCCCTCGTTCCTCTCGCACTTCAGCGCCAGAGCTTGACGTTCGCATTCGATTGATCTCCTAGCACAACATCAAGTTTTCCGTCCCCATTCACGTCCGCAGCGCCAGTGACGCGCCCGAGGGCGCCGCCTGCGAACATCGACACGTAGAATTGAGGAAGACCCGACCCCACGGGAGAAGCGAATGCATTTGCCCGCTGATACAGGACCCAGGCCCTGTTTGTCGTCAGGGACCCTTCGCCTGCCACGAGGTCGAGAGAGCCGTCACCATCAACGTCACCAACGCTGAAGTAGGTTCCGAACAACCCTGTTCCAACAACCGAATACGAAGAAACTCCACCCGCCGCGCCGACGGAAGTGAGATCCGTGTAGAAGTAAATCGTATTGCCGGCTGCTCTGCTGATCAGCAGATCGACGCCTGCCGCATTCAGTACGTTACGGCCTCCAACGGCCCGACTTCCGAAGCCAAGCAACGAATTGTTTGTCGACACTGGACCTTGGATCGTCTGAATCGCCTCGGTCACCTGCACCGGAGTTCCTGCATCGGCCACATGCGCAGCATCGTAAATGATGGACCTTCCGATGCTATCGAAACCCATTGGGACCACGAATTCCTGCCGACCGTCGCCATTGAGGTCGCCGATGCTCGTCAGACCGAATCGATCAAGCCCGAAGCCATTGCCCGCGATGGGAATGACGGTGGGACTCGGACCCTCGAGGATCCACGTTGCCCCAGAAGTCGGAACATACGGCGCAGAAGTCACTGCGTCCGTCGCCGTTCTCGACGCATTCCATGCCGTCGCGCTACGGCCCTTGTAGATGTACAGTCGACCACGATTCGACGAATACGCGTATGCACCTATCGCGACTTCATCAAGGCCGTCTCCATCGAGGTCGCGAAGGATCTGAGTCGTATACCCGAATCGGTCGGAGGCAGCCGCGCCTCGGAACTCGATGAAGCCTGCGGCGTCAATCGCCGCTGACGTCGAGCCAAAGTAGAGAAATGCACGCCCCAGTATCGTGGCTGAGCCCCGCTGAGCGACCAGCACGTCTGGTTTGCCTTCTGCGGCGACGTCACCGACGTTGCCGGACGTCGAGACATCCCAGCCGAAGTTCAGGCCCTGCGTATCGGGCGGCTGCAACTCCTGGCATGCCGGAAGAGCACAGGCCGCCTGCGAGGAAATACCACCGTCACCGAAGTAGATGTAGACAGAGCCTTGATTCGTCGCACGATTTGGGGCGCCGATCACGAGGTCGGAGATGGTGTCGCCGTTGACGCTCGCCTCCACGGCCATCGCCTGGCCCATCGCAGAGCCCACGGGCCCGCTCAGCGTCACCTCGGTCCACATGTTGCTCACCGCGGGCGGTGGCGTGAACGCGGAGTAGTTCCCCACCTCGTCCAACGCGCGCACAGCGAGGTAGTACCTGTTCAGCGGAGGGAGCGTCAGGATTCGGGTGATGTGCGAAGCGCTCCACGGCGAAAGCGCCTCAGCCTTCGAGCTCGAGCCGAAGAAATCCGTGGCCGCAGCCATCGCGTTGTTGGATGGGACCGCGAGCGTCGTCCAGCGAACGTCGTATCCGGCGTGCCCATTCGAGCTCACCGTGGTGCCGTCGTCATACGACGGATCCCAGTCCAGCGTGACCTGCGCCTTGCGGAGATCTGTGAGAACCCGCGCAAGATTCTGTGGAGGCGCGGGCGCGATAACGTCGATCGTCGCCGTACCCGAGTAGGCCGTCGTGATGTTCCCCGCCGGATCCGTCGCGCGGATGAGGAATGCGCCAGTGTCATTGTGGGGCAGTGTCAGATTGGGAAACGACACGGACGCCATGGGGTTCGAGGTCACCGCCTGCGTCGCGATGACCACGCTCTTGTACAACACATCGACCGAACCGCTGAACGGGCCGCTCTGCGCGCCGCCAACGTTCGACACCGAGACGTCGAACTGGGCGCCTGTCATCGCGCCGTCCTTGTCCGCAAAGTAGCCGACCACGGCCTTTCGGACGTTGTCGTTGTCACTCGGCGCGACGAAGTAGAGAGATGCGGCTGTGGTCGCGACAGTGTCGACGCTGAGGGAACCCACCGTGGGCGCCACCAAGTCCACCGAGAACGACTTCGTCGTCAGCTTCCCAGTGGCCGATGTGATGGTGACCGCGTACGTCTCGCCATCGTTCACCGCCACCGAGGCGAACGACGCGTTGCCCGCCGCGTCGGTGGTTCTCGTTCCAATCAACGCGGTGGTCGGAGCGGTTCGGCTCAGCGTCACCGTCTCCCCCGCCTTGCAGTCGATGCTCGTGATCGCGACGGTCGTCGTCGCCGAGGTGGCCCCGGTCGGTGTCGAGTTGTTCTTGTTGATCCAGTTGCCCGAGGTCGCCGAATACACGCTGGCTAGCGCCAGGCTGCAGAAGGTCGAGTTGACCACCACTCCAGCCGCGGTCGCCGAGCAGGAATTGCCCGCTGGATCGGCGACCGACACGGTGACGTCCTGCGTGCCGTTGGTGTACGTCAGGTCTCCAATCGCAACGCCGCCATCGACCACGAGCGTGCCGACGTTGCCGGAGTTGAGCGATGAGGTGACGATCACGGGCCGCCCTTCGGCGCCTCCGACTGTCACGGCGGTCGTGATGACGTTGACTTGGTAGAGCGCCCCGGCGTCAGGCGACGTGAGGGCACAGGTCGGCGCATCGAGATCGATGGTCAGGCTTCGACGCGTCGCCGCCGCCGCGTTGCCGACCCCGTCGGTGCACGTCGCGTCGATGGTCCAGGCGTTCGTTCCCGAAACAGTGAATGTCGTCAGGGCCTGGTTCGAGGCCCCCGAAGGCGTCAGGCTCTTCGTTGTGGTGGTCGGCCCAGACACCGTCGCCGTGACGCCGTTGGCCCCAACGTCGGCCGAGGTCGTCACCGCCACTGTAAGATTCCCGCCAGGCACGTCGGCGGTGCCGAGCATCGTCTGGCTGGGCGAAGGTTGCACTGTCGAACACGCCGGCGCCACCGAGTCGACTCGCGCCGCCAGCGAGGCCGGGTCGGTCGTTCCAGCGTACGCATTCCTGTTGCCTGCGGCGTCGGTGAGTTCCATGAAGAAGCGGATGCTCCGCTCGACCGGCAAGGTGAGATTCGTCGGTGTCACGATCTCACCCGAGGACTGCGAGTAGCCGTTGACCGCGTTGAGGCGCGTCGAACTCACGCTTCCGCTCACGACCTCTTTCAGCGCGATCGGGTCGTTCGCGGCAAGAGTTGCCAGGGTATCGCCGCACCCAAGCTTGAACGCCAAAGACGCGACGCCACCGTCGAGCTCGGCGGCATTGAGGTTCACGTCGCCGCTCGTGTCCTGCGGGAGCCTGAGCGAGTTCGTCTGGATGCAGGGCAAGGTCACGTCGACGATCACGGGCAGCGGCGCAGATGAATCGACGACCCTGGCTGCGTCGATGACGACAACCTTCACACTGTAGGTGCCCTCTGGCCAAGTGAAGCCATTCGCCGGAGTTGAGACGTTCTGGGCGAGCGTGTACCAGCCCGCGACTCCGTCCGAGCAGGCAGTTCTCGGCTGGCTCGTCACAGGATCGACTGCCTGCGTCGTGCAGACATCGAAGCGACCTCCCGACGGCAGCACCGCGTTAAACAAGAGAACCCGTTGAGCACCGGGAGTTGACGGCAGAGTGTCCTGCAGGGCGTTGATGACGAACGATCCTGTCGAGGGAGCGCCCGGATTGGTGATGACGGGGGTGTTGAGGTTGACCGTTACATCGCAGGAAACCTTGGTGGGCCCGCCGGTCTGGTTGTCCACCTCGGCGCTCACCACGAAGTTGCCCTGCGTGAGTGGGGCGATGCACGAGAATTGCCCTGCTGAATCCTGGGTTCCGCTGCAGAGCTGATTGGCGGGTCCCACGCCACCGTCGGCCTGCGCCGTGGCGAGTGACAAGCGGGCCGCATGGCCGACGCAATTCCCGCTGCCAATCTGAAACTGGTACTGACCGGCGACCACGTTCGACGAGTTGAGATACGCGGGGCAGGTGCCCGGCCTCGTGAACCCGACGCCGCACGTGAGCAGCGCCACATCAACCATCACGCTCGCGCTGGCACCATTCCCCGCCGCATCCGTCACATTCACCGCAATCTCATACGTCCCGCTCTGCCCAAACGGCACGTTCACCACCACCAACCCGCCCGTCACCGGCGCGCAGTCCACCTGCACCGGCGCCGCCGTCCCCTGCTTCCTCGTCACGCACACCTGCGTCCCATCATTCACGCCGCTCACCACCACATTCACCGCCAGCGGCGTGGTGCTCACCTGGGCATTGCCCCCGTCGG
>JBBIOE010000138.1:0-21044 GCA_037443525.1 Archangiaceae bacterium
GGTGACCAGCCGGCCGCCCGCGGCGCGCTCCCCGGGGGCCGGCGGCGGCGCTCCGCGCCAGGCGCCCAAGTTCTTCCCCGAGCAGCCGCGCAGCATTCAGGAGGCCGGGCTCACCACCACCATGGTGGAGGAGCTGATCTTGAAGGCGCTCTTCTTCGCCGGCGAGATGCGCGGCTCGGACATCGCCAACCGGCTCAAGCTCGCGCAGCTCATCGTCGACGACGTCATCGAGGGCCTGCGGCGCTCGAAGTACATCGACCTGAAGGGCGGCGCCGGTCTGGGCGTCGGCAAGTCGGGGATGATCTTCACCCTGACCACCTTCGCCACCGACCTGATCAAGCAGATCCTCGAGCGCAACCGCTACAACGGCCCCGCGCCGGTGCGCCTGGAGGAGTACGCGAAGGCGGTCAACGCGCAGACCGTCCGCGGGATGAAGATCACCAAGGCGAAGATGGAGGACCGCTTCGGCGATCTGGTGGTGAAGGACTACATCTTCGACGGCCTCGGGCCGGCGATGAACTCGGGCAAGGCCATCTTCTTCTACGGCGCGCCGGGCAACGGCAAGACCGCCCTCTGCCAGGCCCTGGTGAGCTGCTACGACGGCGAGATCTACATTCCGCACGCGATCCTGGTCGACGACTTCATCATCAAGGTCTTCGACCCCATCCTCCACACGCCGGTGGCGGACGATCCGAACGCGAACGCCTCGGACGCGCGCTGGGTGCGCTGCAAGCGGCCCTTGGTGACGGTGGGCGGCGAGCTCACGCTGGAGATGCTGGACCTGATGTACTCGCCGGACGTGAAGTACTACGAGGCGCCGTTTCAGCTCAAAGCCACCAACGGCATGCTGCTGGTCGACGACTTCGGCCGGCAGGTGGTGAGCCCCAAGGCGCTCTTGAACCGGTGGATCGTCCCCCTGGAGAGCGAGGTCGACTACCTCACGCTCCACACCGGCAAGAAGCTGCAGGTGCCCTTCAACGTCTTCGTGGCCTTCTCCACCAACCTGGACCCCGGCGACCTGGTCGACGACGCGTTCCTGCGGCGCGTGCGCTACAAGCTCGCGGTGCAGCCCCCCGACGAGGAGCAGTTCCACGCCATCTGGGAAGTGGTCTGCCGCAAGAACAACGTGCCCTACGACGCCGGGGCCATCGACTGGCTCATCGACACGCACTACCGGCCGACCCGACGCCCCTTCGCCGCCTGCCAGCCGCGCGACCTGTTGGGCCAGGTCATCGACATCGCCCACTACCGCGGCGAGCACCCGGCGCTCAGCGAGGACCTGCTCAACACCGCGGTGGCGAACTACTTCGTGAAGTTCGACAAGCCCGGCGACGCCGGCTGAGCGCCCCCAACAGCGCCAGGGCCGGTGCGGCGAGCGCCGGCGCCGATGAGGCCCCGCAGCCCTCGAAGGTCGCGTCCCGGGTGCGCTGGTAGACGCAAGCGCGGCCCACGCAGACGAAGCCCCGCTCGCAGTCGCTGGAGTAGGTGCACGCCGAGGAGGCGGAGTCCTGCGACTCCGGGCTCTTCAGGTCCGCGCCGCCCACGCCCACCGACGCGTCGGGGAGGTCGGAGGCAGCGGGGCTGTCGTTGGGCATGCTCTGCGCGCGCGCCACGCCGGGCACCAGGGCCAGGGCGAGGACAAGCGCGAGACGAGACGCCAGGCTCACGACCGGCGGCGGAAGAGGAACGCCACGAGCAGGCCCGCGACCAGCGCCGGCCCGGGCGCCACGGCGCAGCCCAGGAAGGTCGCGTTGCGCGTGGTGCCGACGCCGCAGACCTGATTCACGCAGAGCGCGCCGCGATCGCAGTCGGAGTCGCGGGTACAGGCCCGGGAGCTGTCGATGCTCTCCGGGCTCGCCTGGTCCGCGCCGCCCTGGCCCACCGAGGCGTCGGGGATGGCCGACGCGTCGGGCGTGTCGGCGGGGCCGGCGAAGGCGGGCGCGGCGAGGAGCAAGCCCAGGAGGGTGAGACGGAGCGCGCGGTTCACGTGGGGAGAGCCTCCACAGACGAGGGCGGGACGGCGGCGGCCTTGGGCCTCAAGCGGGCGAGCACGTCTTCCAGGTGCCGGTACACGCGCACCTCGTGGTGAATGACGTCGGCGATGACGCCTTGCTCGTCGATGACGAAGGTGGCGCGGCGGTCGACCTTCAAGACCGGCCACACCACGCCGTACCGCTCGCTGATGGCGCGGCTCTCGTCGCCCACCAGGCGGAACTGGAGCTGCTCCTCCTCGGCGAACTTGCAGCTCTTCTCCACCCGGTCGACGGAGACGCCCACCAGCTCGGCGTTCTCGGCGACGATGCGCTCGTAGTTGTCGCGGAAGGCGCGCACCTCGAGGGTGCAGACCGGGGTGAAGGCTTTGGGGAAGAAGAAGAGCACCACCTTCTTGCCCAGGAAGCCGGACAGCTTGAGCGGCGCGCCGCGGCAGTCGGTGGTCTCGAAGTCCGGAGCCTGGTCGCCGACGCCGAGCATGCTCACTCTCTAACCATTCTCGGGGAGCGGAGCAAAGGACCCGGCTTCGAGGGCGACCCGGAGAAACTCCCTCAGGCCGAGGGCTCCTTGGTGGTCATCGACTCCGCCACCAGCTCGGCCACGTCCTTCACCTTCATCGTCTCGTCGCGGCCGGTGTCGGCGAGGCCGTCCTTGAGCATGGTGTGGCAGTAGGGGCAGGCCACCGCGACGAGGCCAGAGGCCTTGCCGGTGTAGTCGCCCACCTGGCCGGGCTGCTTCTTGTCGGTAGCCGACGGGAACGGGACGCTCGGGTCGGCCGCGTGGGCCAGGGTGAGCGCCGCCTCGTTGGTGCGGTTGTGATTGATGCGCGTGCCCAGGTGCTCCTCCATCCACATGCGCGCGCCGCCGGCGCCGCAGCAGAAGGACTCGCGCCCGCTTCGCTGCATCTCGATGACCTCCAGGCCGGGGATGGCCTTCAACACCTCGCGGGGCGCGTCGTACACGCCGTTGTGCCGGCCGAGGTAGCAGGGGTCGTGGTAGGTGAGCTTCTCCTTCATCACCTTGGACAGGGAGATGCGCTTGTCCTTGATGAGCTGGGCCAAGAGCTCGGTGTGCGAGATGACCTGGTAGTCGCCGCCGAGCTCCGGGTACTCGTTCTTGATGGTGTTGAAGCAGTGCGGGCACTGGGTGATGACGGCCTTGATGCCCAGGCCGTTCCACTTCTCCACGTTGGCCTTGGCCATCGACTGGTAGAGGTACTCGTTGCCGGCGCGCCGGGCCGAGTCGCCGGTGCAGGTCTCCTCGGTGCCCAAGGTGGCGAACTTCACCCCCGCCTCGAGGAGCACCTTGGAGAGCGCCCGGGTCACCTTCTGCATGCGCTGGTCGTAGGCGCCCGCGCAGCCGACGAAGAAGAGGTACTCGTAGGTGCCGCCGTCGCCCCACTTGGGGATCTTCAGCTCCCCTTCCCACTCGGTGCGCTTGTCCTGGCCCAGGCCCCAGGGGTTCGACTGGTTGGTCATGCCCTCGAAGACGCGCTGGAGCTCCTGGGGGAAGTCGGACTCGACCTGCACCTTGTAGCGGCGCATGTCGATGAGGCGGGGCACGTTCTCGATGAAGACCGGGCAGGCGGTCTCGCACCAGCCGCAGGTGGTGCAGGCCCACACCGTGTCCGCCTGCAGGATGTTGGGGACGACGGTGGGCAGCTCGACCGGCTTCCCGTCCTTGCCGGTCACCATCATCTTCTCCTCCTCGCCCTTCTTGGCGGTGGGGAGGACCGTCTCGTTGTCCCAGAGGTAGTGCTTCAGGGCGCCGTTGACGCCCTTGTGGGTGAGCGGCTTGTTGGTGATGGCGGTGGGGCAGTGGGTCATGCAGCGGCCGCACTCGGTGCAGCTGTTGACGTCGAGGGCCTGCTTCCAGGTGAGATCGGTGAAGTACTTCACCCCGAAGTCGCCGGCCTCGAGGTTGGGCGTGGAGAGCTTGGCGCTGGTGGACGCCTGGGGCCGGTTGGGCGGCGGCAGGCGGCGCATGAAGACGTTGAGGAGCCCGATGATGACGTGGAAGTGCTTCCCGAGGGGGAGGAAGTTCAGGAAGGTGATGATGATGGTGAGGTGCACCCAGAAGGAGGCCGCGCCGATGGCCTGCACCACGCCGTGGTCGACGCCGCTGAGCGCGCCCGCCACCGCCGAGGTGATGGGCTCGTAGGGGGTGCCGTGCCCGGTGGCGTGCAGGTGGCTGGCGCCGAACAGGTACTCCGACACCATCAGCGCGCCGATGAAGCCGAGGATGAGCAGGGCCTCGAAGGACGCGGTCATGCGCTTGGGCTTCACCGCCAGGCGCAAGAAGCCGAAGTAGGTGACGCCCACCAGCGCCAGGAGCGCGAAGAAGTCCTTCACGAAGAGGTAGGCGCCGTAGATGCTCCTGAGCTGGTCGTGGCCCGCCCAGGCCTGGGCGTCGAGGTCGTTGAGCACCTCCAGCGCGCTGGTGGAGAAGCCCATCACGAACAGCATCACCGTGCGGGCGGCCAGCACCCCGAAGGCGAAGAAGATGAAGACGTGCATCAGGCCGGGCGTGAACTCTTCGTGGTCCACCATGCGCCGCTGGCCGAGGCCGAAGCGCAACAGCGCGTTGCCGCGATCGAGGACGCGGTCCAGGCGGTTGCCGGGCTCGGGCTTGAGCGCCTTCATGCCCTGGTAGCGGCCCCACATCGTCTTGGCGAAGAGGGAGAGGCCGACGGCGAGGAGAATGGTGGTCAGGATCGGGCTCATCGCCGCCGGGAGTTAGCAGGAATCCAGTGGGGCGCCGAGCACCTTGGGGCTTGGGGCCGCTCGCCCGTCAGCGCGGCTCGTCGCTCGCATCACCCCGGCGAAAGGAGGAGGCGGGCCCGGGCCACCCCTTTCGTTTGGTCAGGCTCGGAGGTCGTGGGCAAGATGCGCCCATGCCGCAGCGAGACGCCGACGACACCGTTCGACTCGACGACAACCTCGACTTCCTGCAGGCGCTGTGGGCCCTCGACCATGCGATGCAGACCGTGTCGAAGACGATGAAGCGCACGCTGCGCATCACCGGGCCGCAGCGGCTGGTCTTGCGCATCGTCGCCAAGAACCCGCACATCGGAGCCGGGGCGCTGGCGCGCACGCTGCACCTGCACCCGAGCACCCTCACCGGCGTGTTGAGCCGCCTGGTGGAGCGGGGCCTGCTCGAGCGCAGGGCCGATGACGCCGACGCCCGCCGCGCGCGCTTCGTGGTGACGCCCAGGGCCCAGGCGGTCATCGAGGCCCGCGCGGGGACGGTGGAGCACGCGGTGGCCGAGCTGCTCCAGCAGGAGCCGTCGTCGCGCATCGCCACCGTCCGGGTGGTGGTGGACGAGCTCACCCGCATCTTGAACAAGGCGTCGGCGGGGAAGAAGTAGCCGCCGTCACGGCGCCTCGAGGCGGAACACCAGGCCCAGGCCGAACTCCAGCTCGTCGCCGGGCATCACCAGCACCTCGCTCTCCACCTCGTGCCCGTTGAGGCGCAGCTGGGCGGGCTCCCTTCCGGTGCTCCGCGAGAGCTTCCACGGCCCTCCGCGACCGGTGAGCACCAGCAGCCCCGCCGGGGGCTTCACCCCGAAGGTGCCCTTCACCGAGAAGGTGAGGCCCGGCCTGCCGCCGAAGGTGTGCAGGGCGGTGCGCTCCAGCGCTACCCGGCCGCCGGTGGCCATGCCCTCGACGTAGAGCCGCTTGGGGCAGGCCACCAGCCGCGCCCAGAGGGTGGACGAGTCGACGACGCGCACCGGCCCCGGCTCCAGGCGGGGGTGGCGCCGCTTCACCGCGTCCAGCTCCGCTCCGAGCCCCTCCAGCGCGAGCTCGGCGGGGCCGTGGCCCAGGGTGACGGTGCGGAGCGCCGGCAACGGCGGGCTCTGGGCGAGCGAGCGGAGCAGCGCGCGGGAGCGCTCCCGGTGCTGCGCGGCGCTCTCGGGAGCCCCGATGAACAGGCCAAGATCGAGGTGCTGGCAGAGGAAGGTCAGCTTCGAGCGCCCCAAGTGCCGGAGCACCCAGGCGGCGGGGCCCACCTCGTCGGCGCGGGCCGGGGCGGGCCGCAGCTGCACCCGCCGCGCGGCGCCGAAGCGGTTGAGCTCCACCGAGAGCTCGTCCTCCAGCCACGCCCGGGCGAGCACGCCGAAGGAGCGGGCGCGCGCCACCTCGTCTTTGCCGCCCTGGGCCAGCAGGCCGCCGAGCGGATCGCCCCGCTCCTGCAGGAAGTCGCTCCACACCAGCCAGCGCGCGTCGTCGTCGGGCGCCTCGGCGAGCGCGTCCTCGAGCGAGCGCTCGCGGGGCCACGGCTCGTCGCGCTCCGAGTAGCCGAGCACCACCCCGCCCTTCGAGAGCTCGACGACGCTGCCGTGCACCAGGGGCCTTGGCTGGTGCGAGCGCAGGCGGACCCCGTCGACGTAGGTGGGGGGCACGGAGTGGTGCGCGCGCAGGCTCCAGGCGCCGCCGCTGCGCTCGATGCGGGCGTGCCGCTGCGCCACCACGTCCGTGTCGAGGACGAACTGCAGCTTGGGGTCGCGGCCCAGGTCGAAGGTGAGCGAGGGCCGCTTGAGCTCGAAGCGCTTTCCTTCCGGGAGCGCGGGGGTGGGGCTCGCGAGGACCTCGAGGAACGGCATCGCCCCGAAGCGTCCGGCGGGCCGCGCGGCGATGCAACGCGAAAGACGGGCCCCCCCTTTCCCGCCGAGGTCCAAGGCGAGTACGCCTTCGCGTCCATGCTCTCCACCGTCCTCGCGCTGGCCCTGACCCAGGTCGACATGGCCCCGATGCTCGCCCGCGGCCCGCTGGTGCTGGTGGAGGAGGGCAAGGCCTCCAAGTTCGGCCAGAGCACCGCCATCGTGCTCGTCGACGCGCCGGTGGAGCGGGTGTGGGCGACCTTGCTCAAGATGGAGGACTTCAAGACCTTCATGCCCAAGGTGACCACCAGCGACGTCTCGAAGAAGACCGCCACCACCTTCGACTTCCACGTGGTGCTCGACGTCCCCGGCCCGGACACCGACTACTTCGTGCACTACACCTACGACGGCGCGAAGCACGAGATCGACGGCGTCTGGCAGTCCGGCGACCTGAAGGACAGCCACTGGCGCTGGAAGCTCGACCCCGCGCCCGGCAACAAGACCCTGCTCTCGCACACCCTGGCGGTGAAGAACTTCTCGGGGCTGGCGCAGTCCTTCGAGGACGACCAGCAGACCATAACCGTGGGCATCAACGTCTCCTCGGCGCTGGCGGGGGCGAAGGCGATGAAGCGGCGCTGCGAGGAGCAGGGCAAGGCCGCGGCGCCGGCGGCGGCCCAGAAGTAGGGCTACTTCACGGTCGGCATGGGCATCACCCCCACGCCCACCCGGGCGGCGTTGTCCACGAACTGGGTGCTGGTGGAGACGCGGAGCTCTCCCGACGCGAGCGGGGTGGTGGCGTCGGACTGGGAGAGGAAGCTGTTGACCTGCGCGTGCACCGCCACGCCGTTCTGGCGCAGCTCGCCTCCCGTCATCTGGGCTCGCGAGTTCTCCACCACCACGCCCACCCCGGGGTTCCGCGCCACCTCCACGTCCGTCAAGGCCAGCGACGACCTGCCGGTGACGGTGACGCCGTAGCCGAAGGCGCCGTTGGGCGCGGAGCGGGTGTCGGTGATGGTCGCGTTGGTGAAGCTCCCCGTCCCGCCCAGCGCGACAGAGACGTTGCAGGTGACGTTGTCCACCATGCGCCCGTCGGTGAGATCGAGGTGCGCGTCGAGCGCCACCTGCACCGCGCGCCCGCTGCCGGTGATGGAGCTCAGCCGGTGTCGGGGGGACCCAAGGCTCCCCGAAAACCGCTTGCCGCCCTGGTGGCGAGCGCGTTGACTCGCGGGCCATGAACCTCGACACCCTGCCCGAGCTCCGCATCGTGCAACGCCGGGAGCTGACCGAGCTCCTCGGCGTGGAGACCCGCAACAAGTACGAGCTGCGGGATTCGTCGGGGACTCCGCTGGGGTTCGCCGCCGAGCAGGGAAAGGGCCTGCTCGAGCTGCTCCTGCGCAACTTCATGGGGCACTGGCGCACCTTCGACATCCTCGTCTTCGACCAGAGCCACGCCACGGTGATGCGGGCGCACCACCCGTTCCGCTTCTTCATGCAGCGGCTCGAGGTCTTCGACCCGAACGGGCGGCTGCTGGGCGCGCTGCAGCAGCGCTTCTCGCTCTTCCGCCGCTTCGACGTGGAGGACGAGCGCGGCGAGGTGGTGCTGCAGATGCGCGCGCCGCTGCTCAAGGTGTGGACCTTCCCCTTCTTCCGCGGCGAGGACGAGGTGGGGCGCATCGAGAAGAAGTGGACCGGCCTCTTGAAGGAGGCCTTCACCGACTCCGACAACTTCCGCGTCGACTTCGGGCGGCTCAAGGGCGTCGAGCGCTGGCTGGTGCTGGCGGCGGCGCTCTTCGTCGACCTGCAGTACTTCGAGCGGAAGGCCGAGTGAGAGCAGCGGGGGGCGCTCGCGCCGTTCACCCTGAGGAAGTCGATCGAGCTGGCGACTCCGTTCAGCCCGAGCGGCGTCGAGGGCCGGCGAGTCTCCGGAATTCGATCGGTTCAGCCGAGGTCCTCGACTCAGCCCGTCCTGAGCGGAGCCGAAGGGCTCGGACTGAACGGTGCCAGGTTCCGCGTTTCGGTCGACCTCGTGAGCGAAGTCGAGGGGCGCCGAATTCAGCCCGCGGCTGGCGACAGGCTTCGCCGGAGCCTGTCCTGAGCGAAGTCGATGGGCTCAGCCTGAACGGGGAGCACCGATGATCTGCCTCGCCTGCGCCGAGCTGGAGAAGGGCGGCGCCAGGTTCTGCCGGCGCTGCGGCCAGGCGCTGGTCGCGCCCTCCCTCGCCAACATCCGGCGCTACGGCGACGAGCGCATCCGCAAGCAGCTCGAGGCCTGGGCCAAGTCGGGCGCGCTGCTCGAGGGCACCGCCGACCGGCTGGAAGAGACGCTCCCCAAGGAGCCCTCCGCCCCCGAGGCGAAGCCACCGCCCAAGCCCACCGCGCCGGACCGGCCGAAGCAGCCAAGGTCCGCGCCCGTCGCGCCGCCGCCGCCCCGCCCGCCCGAGCCCGAGCTCGCCCTCCCCGCCGCGGGCGTGGCCGTGGCGGCGATGGTGGAGGCGACGCGGAGCCCCACCGGCGCGGTCGGCGGCGTGGAGGCCTTCGCCGCCCTCGACGCGCACCCGGTGAGGCACGGCAGCCGCTCCTTCGCGGTGCTCTCGGAGTACGTCTGGTGGTTCGTCGGCGCCCTCTTGGTGCTGGGCGGCTCGGTGATGGGCGTGCGCGAGGCGTGGCTGGCGCTGGGCGGCGCGTGGCGGCAGCTCCTCGTGGCGGGCGCGCTCTTCACCTACCACGCGGGCTTCGTGGGCATGGCGGCGGTGGTGGCGCGGCGCTCGGCCGCGGCGGGGCGGGTGCTCTCGGCGGTGGCCTTGGGGCTGCTCCCGGTGGTCTTCGTGGCGCTGGCGTCGCTGCTCGGCGACGCGCCCGGCCTGGGCGTGGTGGCGTCGCTGGCGCTGGTGGGCGCGGCGGCCTTCACCCTCGCCGTCACCGCCGGCCGCTTCGAGGGCCTCTCGGCGGCGGCGCTGTGGACGACCTTCCTCCCCCCGCTCGCGGCGGAGCTGGTGGTGGGCGCCTTCCCTTCGTCGTCGGGGCTCAGGCTCCTCGTCCCGCTGGTGGGCGTGGGGCTCGTGTGGTGGACCTCCGTGTCGCACTACCGGAGCGAGAGGCTCGCGCCGCCGGGCGGCACGCTGCTCGCGCTGGCCACCTTCGGCGCGGTGTCGCTGCTCGCCGTCGACGTCGTGGGCGCGGTGGGGAGCGCCGACGGGGCGTCCGTGCTCTCGCAGCTCTCATTGGGCTCGGTGCCCATCTCGGCGCTGCTGCTCGGCTCGGTGCTGCTGATGGCGCTGCTCGCGGAGACCGCGGCCCAGCCGGCGTCGCGGGGCGCCTGGCCGCGCGCGGCTTTGGTGCTCGAGCTCTCGTTCTTCGCGGCCACCGCCGCCCTGGCGCTGGCGGTGGCCCTGCCCATCTTCTCCGGCGCGGTGGTGCCCGAGCGGGCGACGGGCCTGACCGCGGTGCTGACGGTGGCGGCGGCGGCGGTGCTGGTGGGCCGGCTGGAGGGCCTGCGGCCGCCGGTGCTGCACCTCGCCCTGGCGCTGGGCGCGCTCGGCACCTCGCTGGTGGCGGCCATCGCCCGGCCTGGCGAGCCGGCGTGGTGGGCCTTCGGCGCGGCGATGATGGCCCCGGTCGCGATGTCGCTGGCCTCGACGGCGGCCGGCGCGCGCCGCGGGCTGTTGCTCGCCTGGTCGGTGCTGCTCGGCGCCGGGGCCTTCGTCACCGCCTTCCTCTTGGACTCGGCGCTGGTGGCTGGCCGCTCGGTGCCCGCGCCCACCGCCACCGCGCTGTTGGTCGGCGTGTTCGCGCACCTCATCGCGGGGCGGAAGGTGCACCCGCTCCACTGGTACGGCGGGGTGAGCCTGCTCGCCGCGGTGGCGTCGTACGCGTGGCTGATGCCCGAGAGCGCGCTGCCCATGCCCGGGTTGGCCCTGGCGGCGCTGGGCTTCGCGGCGCTGGCGCTCCTCTACCGCGCCGCCGGAGCGCTCTTCGACGTCATCGGCACGCGCGACGCCTCTGACTCGCGGCTGAGGCCCTTCGACGACCTCGGGCTTTTGGCGGCGCTGGGCGGCCTTTCCCTCTGGGGCTTCGCCGCGGTGGTGTTTCCGTTCGCCTGGGAGGCGGCGCCGGGCGCGTGGGTGGGCGGGCTCGCCGCGGCGTCGCTGCTGTGGGGCGCGCAGAGGGATCAGACCCGCGTGGTGGGCCTCGCCGCGGCCTACGCGCTCGACGTGACGGCGCTCTCGGTCTTCCGCGCCGACTCGAACGTGCGCGCGGCGATGGTGCACGCGGCGGGAGCGGTGGTGGCGGTGGGGCTCGCGCACCTTTTGAGGCCCGCGGCCTCGGAGCGCGCGGGCGACCCCCGCTTCTTCTTCGGCGCGGTGCGGATGCCGTCGCGTGCCACGGGCCGCGGGCTGTTCGCGGACGCGTTCGCGTGGGGCGCGATGCTGCTGGCGGCCTTGGGCGCCTTCGGCCTCGTCGGCTGGCTCAACAACCGCGTCGAGACGGACCGGAGCCTGGGCCTCGAGGCGGGTCTCGTGCTGGTCGTCGCCTCGCTCTCGGCCTTCTTCTCCAAGGGCTTCGAGCGCCCGCGCGCGAGGGGCGCCACGGCGACGCTCTTCGTGGGCGGGGCGTTCGTCGCGCTCACCGCGGTGGTGAACCGCATCGGCCGCCCGCTGCCTCCGGAGGTCGTCGGCCGCAACCTCACCCTCATCGCGCTGGGCCTGTGGCTCTTCGCCTGGCTCCTGAAGGCGCAGGGCCCGCGCCTCGCCAGGGCGCTGGGGAACGAGCCCGCCGGCGTGAGCTACCGCCACGTCCCGCTGGTGGGCGTGCTGGCGCTGGCGACGGTGCTGGCCGTCGACGGCCTGGTGATGGGCGCGCCGTTCACCTCGGGCGGGTGGCTGCGCACGCCGCCGCTCTTCTTCCTCGGCTCGGCGCTGGCGCTCACGCTCCTCGCGCGCGGGTGGCGCTTCACGCCGCTCTTCGACGCGGCGCTGGCCCTGGCGCTCCCGGGCGTGGCGCTGGCGACGGTGCAGCGGGCGCTGCTCGGTCCTTCGCTCGTCCCGCTGCCGGGCGTGGTCGGCGTGTGGGTGCGGGCGGGCGCCGAGTCCGTCTGCGCGAGCCTGGGCCAGTGGTCGAACGAGTGCCTCCTCCCCGCCGGCGTGGCGGAGCCCTCGCTGTGGAACGACGCGGCGCTGGGCGTGGGGCTGGCGGTGCTTCTGTACTCTTCGCTCGCGGTGGCCACGGCGCGCGGCGGGTTGCGGCTGCTGGTGCAGAAGGAGAGCCTCGAGCCGCTGGTGGTGGCCGACGCGGTGGGGGCCCTGAAGCGCTGGGCCTTCGGCGGTTCGCTGGCGGTGGTGCTCGTCGCCTTCGCGCTCTCCGACGTGCCGGCGGCGGCGTTGGTGCTGGGCGGCGGCGCGCTCCTGCTCTTCGCGAAGGACCGGCACCTCGCGGCGCGGCAGTTGGCGGTGGGCGCGGTGCTCTTGGTGCACGCGGTGGCGACGTCGACGCCCCAGCTGCCGCTGTGGCCCGGGCCGGTGCTGGCGCTGCTCGCCCTGGTGCCCAGCCTGCCGTTCCTCTCGGACGCGACGTCTGCCTCCGCCACGCCGCGGCGCTTCCAGGTGCTGGCCACGCTCGGCCTGGCGCAGGTCTACGCGCTCGCGGCCTTCAGCCCGGTGGCGCCGGTGTGGGTCGGCGGCTCCGTGCTGGGCGCGGCGGTGGACCGGCTCGGCGACGGCACCTTCCTCTTCCACGAAGCGGTGCCGGTGACGCTGGGGCTCAGCGCCATCGCCTTGATGCTGGCGACGCTGCACGCGCGCGACGGTGGCGCTCGGGTGCTGGGCGCGCTGGCCGGGCCGGTGGCGGCGCTGGCCGGGACCTTCGAGCTGGTGAGCTCCGCGGCGGGGACCTCGAGCTGGTGGGGCGCCTCGTCGGGCGAGCACGTGGCCGCGCGGGCGGCGCTGGCGATGGCGGCGGCCGCGGCCTTCGCGCACCTCTCCGCCCGGTGGATGGAGTCGCTCGGCCGGAAGGAGGCGGTGCAGGGCCTGCGCTTCGGGCGCGACGCGCTCTTCGCCGGGCTCTCGCTCTGGGTGGTGCTGTTCTCGCAGCTCGCGAGCGCGCTCCCGGGAGAGCGGCTGTTCGAGACGAGCCTTCTGGCCGTCGCGCTGGCGGTGGGCGTGGCGGTGCACGCGGCGTGGGTGGAGCACACCGCGCGGCACGTCTACTTCGTCGAGGGCGCGGTGCTGGGCCTCTACGCGGTGGCGCGCTCGCAGGTGCTGGTGCGGGTGACGCCGGAGCTCGACGCCCTGCTCGTCCTCGCCCTCGGCTTCTTCCTGGTGGGCGTGACGGTGCTGGCGCGGCGCTTCGGCACCCCTCAGGTGGCCGACGCCACGCGGCGCTTCACGGGGCTCTTGCCGCTCTTGATGCCCTTCGTCCTCGGCGGGCGCACCAGCCAGACGGCGGTGCTGGCGGCGCTGGGCTCCTCCGCGCTCTACGGCACGCTGGCGGCGGTGGAGCACAGCCGGCTCTTCGGCTCGCTGGCTGCGGGGGCGGCGAACGTGGCGCTCCTGGTGTGGGCGCTGGTGCTCGGGCTCGACGGCGTCGAAGTCTACCTGGCGCCCCTGGGCATCCTGCTCATGGCGCTTGGGCACGTGTACGGCGACGCGCTGGAGGCGGGCGCCAAGGGGGCGCTGCGCACAGTGGGCGGCCTGCTCCTCTACGCGCCGGCGGGCGTGAAGGTGGCCCTGCAGCTGGCGCAGGGCTCGGACGGCCTCTACTCGGTGGCCTTCGGCGCGGTGTGCCTCCTCGGCATCGCGGCCGGAGTGGCGCTGCAGATTCGCGCCTACCTGGCCTTCGGGACGCTCTTCCTGGTGCTCGAGGTGCTGACGACGCTCGTCTACGCGAGCGTGAGAGACCACCGCATCGCCTTTCTGGTGCTCTCGGTGGCCGGGCTCTCCATCCTGGGCTCGATGATTCTGGTGACGCTCAAGCGGGAGGCGTTCACCACGACGCTGGAGACGGTGCGGGTGCGGCTGCGCGGGTGGGAGTAGAATCGAGATTCCCGCGAGCGGGCCCGCCTATGCGGATCGAGCTCGATAGCGAATCTTTCCAACCGTTCGTTCCAACTCAGGGACCCTAGCAAGATCTCGTTGACGTCGAATTAACCTGTCTATCGGGCCAGCAAGTTGTCTGAAGACCCTGTCTTCCTTGACGGGACTACCGAGCAAGGACTTAGACAAGATACCACGGTTCATCAATTCATTCGCCGGATCCGGAATCGACTCGACATCCCTAATTTGAGTATGAATAGCGAGGAGCCACGACTCCAGATCCTCCCTCGGAAGAGCAACCAAGACGTTCTCGGAGACCCCTCCAGCAACCCAACTCTTCACGTGCTCACAGAATGGAAGCAAGTCCGGCTCGCCCTCCTCCGCCTCACGCAGCGCCAACTTCGTTATTTCCTTGTCCAATCGAACGCTGGCATCGACTTGAATGACGACCAAGTCGTAGAAACCCAGTTTCAGACCGAGACCACTGTTCCTCAGAAACTTCCGTATTGATTGCCAACCACCGTTACCAATGCGCTTCGTCAATTCATCTCGGAGCGGGTGGATCGGGAAACAGGCTGAATTCTGAACAAGCGAAGTAATGAGGACATCAAGCACGGCGAAATCCGTGGCCCCCTCACAGACAATGCCAACGTTCATTTCGCGTTACCCATCTATACAAGTTTCGGGACACCACCGAGCATTCCTTGCAACCACATTTGCGACAACGTGAGTCCGGACTCAAGCGCCTTACGCAGAGCATCGCCGTATGTAAGCCGCTTGATTTCTGTGTTTCCGCTCCCATTCCTGGAGACGGTGAACAAACGAATATCGTCGTCCGACAAATCAAGACCATCCAGGACGAGCGGATTATGCGTAGTAATTAGAGTCTGCTTTCCGAGTCGCTTAATCTGGAGAGCAAAGAGTCTAATTAACTCACGAGCCAACCTTGGATGCAGGGCGTGATCGAAATTCTCCACACCAAAGACTCTTGGTGCTCGCGGATGAACCGCCAAGACCAAGGCAAACAAGACGTAAAGAGATCCCTCGCTGGCGTCGTAGCCTGACAGCAAATCTCGGCCACCGCGCATGAACTTGTCGGTAAAACGAACGATCTTCCCAGACGCCGGCAGCGTTGGTGAAATGATGTCGGGAGAAGGATCGGCTACGCCAAAATCGGAAGCCCAGTCAATGAGCCGAAGAATCTCATCGACATCAATTGGACCAAGTCGGTTGGCTCGGCCGGTCGGTTCCGAATGAAGTTCGAAGAGAGCCGAGGCTAGTCCGGCTCCATGAATACCAACCGGATCCAGTGGCCCATTCTCCCGGTCAACCCCTCGTAACACGGGCGTCTGGGGATCGAAGATCGCATACCCACGCAGGTCTGAAAGAAGATCTTGAACGGGTTTAGATGGTTCGTTGTATGGATTTGGAACATCCAAGACAGATCTTGTGGCATCAGCTGGCTTGAACGACTTCTTCAAGCCATGTGGACCCCACAGAATCGCACCGCGAGGACCACGGGTCACGTAGTCTCGATCGCCAAGAGCCAAGTGCTCGTGAGAGAGCCTCCATGGCCGTCCGCTCTGACGTATTGGATTGTCCAGTGCGATTTCTACGACAGCACTGGGAGTATCCGTTGATTCCGCCCCAAGTCTAATGAGCCTTGGAATCCGTGTATGTATGAAGGCATTCTTATACAAGGCTGGCACACCCGGCCGAACGCCTCGTTGAAGCAAGGAGGAATCGTCAACTCGCCCACGTGCGGCCGCGCCCAGGACTCCGATAGCCTCTAGTACGACACTCTTGCCTGCACCGTTGGCACCGATGAATACATTGACTCGACCAAGACCGATCGTCTGGTCGACCACGGACTTAAAGCCCTTGATAGTGACACTGCCGATCATGTGCGTTCCTACTCCTTCTGCATACTAGGGGCGGTTCTCACAATCGCCAGAAATCCTCGGATTATGTGGACGGCGCGGCCGAGCGAGCGGCTCGCTCCGCCAGTTTCCTTCGGTTCGAAAACTGGACGTGCTTCAGGCCTGTGGAAGCCTGAAGCACATGACGACGAGACGACACACGCTGCGCCGAAGCTTGCGCCTCCCCCTCTCCCTCGGGCGCCGGCTGCCCGCACTCACCGCCGACGTCTCGCGGGGCGGCTTCCAGGCCGAGCTCCCGCAGGTCTTCGTGCCGGGCTCGAAGGTGCACGGCTACTTCCTGGTGAACGAGGAGGAGGTCGCCTTCCAGGGCACCGTGGCCTGGGCGGAGGCCGGCAACCCGCAAGCCTCCATCTTCAGCCGCATCGGCGTGCAGTTCGACGCCGTCCCCGAGGGCTTGAAGCCCCTCTTCGCCTCGCACGACTCGCGCAAGCGCTCGCTCAAGCGTTGAGAGCCTGTGAGGAAATCCCCTCCCGTCGCCGGACCGCCGATCTGCGTCGCCGGCCATCGTCGGAAGCCCTCAGAATACCAGCAAGGTATTCCTTCGGGCTTCCTCCTCGGGCGGCTCGCAGCTCGACGGTCGGGCTCGGTCCGGGGATATCCTCATAGGCTCTGAGCCGAGGCGAGCGTCCCCCATGCCGCCCGACGCGCGCCGCCGCCAGCGCCGCCTCGCCCTCTCCACCCTGGTGCTGACGCTGGGCATCGCGGCGGTCATCGGGGTGACGCTGCACTTCGCCGTCACCAGCCTCCCCTACCTCGCGCTCGCGCCCACCACCGACCCGGTCTTCGGGGCGCTGAACCAGTGCCTGCTCGCCGCCGTGCCACAGCGGGTGGGCTTCGCCGTCTCGCGCGACGCCACCAGCGCCGCCGCGTGGTCCGACACCACGCTCGCCCGCTGCGACACGGACGGCGGCGCGGCCATCACCTGGTCCGCGCCCGGGCTCGCGGTGGGCGCCTTCGGGGGAGACGAGCGCCTCTACGTCTCGCAGGCCTCAGGCGACGGCGGCGTCACCGGCCTGTTCGTCTTCGAGGGGCCGGCGCCCCGGCTGCTCGGTGACGTGCGGCCCCAGGCGGTGGTGCCCGTCAAAAGCGGCGTGGTGGCGCTGGAGCCCCCGGGCCGCCTCCTCTCCCTCTCCACCCACGAGGTGCGCGCGCTTCGCGACGTGGGCGAGCTTCCCACGGCGCAGCTCTCCGCCAGCGCCGACGGTACCCTGGTCGCGGTGGTGGCGGGCGGCGGCTTGCTCATCGTCGACGCCGACACGCTCGCGACGGTTCGCGCCGACGCGCCCTGCCGGGTGGAGACCCTGTGGTGGCTCCCGCGCGGGCACCAGGCGCTCCTCTCCTGCGGACCCAACGCGAGCTGGGCCCTCACCATGGACATGGACACCGGCGCGCAGGAGACGGCGCCCGCCCAAGCGCGCCTGCCTTCGGTGCTCGCCGGGAGCTCCGGCGTCTACGTACGCCCCTGCGATGGCCTGCCGTGCTCCACCGAGTCACCGTAGGCGACCGCACGCGTTGAGCCGCGTCACGCGCAGAATTTCCCCAATGGGCACGTAGACTTCGAGGCACACCGCGCAAAGCTGCAACCGCGTACGCGCTCGGTGGTGGAGCTGCGCGCCTCGTCGCGTCGGGTTGCAGGATTACTCCATTCTTCCACCATGTCCTCCGAGTCTCAGGCGTACCTCCTCTCGCTCCTGTGCCGTCAGCTCCTGTTCGGCGTCGCGCCGTTTCGGGCCCGCTACCCCGACTCCTGGTTGGTGTGGGAGGCAGGCGAGGACACGGTCGCGACCACGCCCGAGCAGGAGTCGACGATGACGCGCCTGCCGCGCACCCGGTACCCGGAGCGCCCGAACGGCGGCGACGCCCTCGGCTTCGTGCTCGACGGTGAAGACGGGGTGGAGCTCGCGGTGGGCCGCTCGGCGGAGAACGCCATCGTCATCGGCGAGAGCTCGGTGTCGCGCGTGCACTGCCGGCTCATCAAGCTGAAGGGCGTCTGGCACCTCTCGCGCGTGCCCGAGTCCATGCCCGTCAGCCTCAACCGGTCTCCGGTCAGCCCGGGCGCCCTCTTGAGGCTCCAGTCGGGGCACGAGCTCATCCTCGGGAACGTGGTGCTCAGCTTCCACTCCACCGCGTCGCTGGTCGATCGCCTCCAGGGCGTCGGCGGCCCGCAGACGGCGGTGGGCCGGAGGTAGCGAACGAGCAGCGGCGCCGTCGATAGCCCCTTGCGCCCGTGCGCCCTTCTTGCGAAGTCGCGAGGCGATGCGAAGGCTGCCCCCGTTCGTCCTCCTCGCGCTCGCCGCCTGTGCGACCGCGCCCTCGCCCAGAAGAGAACCCATGACGACTCCGCTCACCGCCACGCCCAAGGCCGCCGGCCTCCTCGCCACGCCCTCGGCCGACTTCGAGGTCTACTGCGGCAAGACGCTCGCCGACGCGAAGGCCTCCGTCGCGAAGCTCAAGGCGCTCCCCAAGGGCCAGGGCGTCGAGGCCTTCAGGCTCTACGACTGGGCGGCCACCAGCGTGGCCAACGCCGGCATGCGCTCGGGCCTGGGCCGCGAGGTGCACCCTGACGAAGCCGTGCGCGGCGCCGCCGAGAGGTGCGAGCAAGCCCTCGAGTCCTTCAACGTCGAGCTGTCGCAGGACCGCGGCGTGTACGACGCGCTCTTGGCCATCGACTCCAAGTCGTTGGACGGCGTCTCTGCCTACTACCTGATGAAGACCCTGCGCGAGTTCCGCCGCGCCGGGGTGGACAAGGACGACGCCACCCGCGCGAAGGTGAAGGCGCTCAACGAGGAGCTGGTGAAGATCGGCCAGGCCTTCGCCCGCAACATCCGCGACGACGTGCGCACGGTGAGGCTCGCGCCGAAGGACCTCGAGGGCCTGCCAAAGGACTGGCTCGACGCGCACCAGCCCGGCGCCGACGGCCTCGTCGCCGTCACCACCAACACGCCCGACTACCTGCCGGTGATGACCTACGCCAAGAGCGCCAAGGCCCGCGAGCAGCTGTGGCGCGCCGCCAAGTCCCGCGCCTACCCGGCCAACGAGGCGGTGCTGAAGGACCTGGTCGCGAAGCGCCACGCGCTGGCCACCCTGCTCGGCTACGCGTCCTGGGCCGCCTTCACCACCGAGACCAAGATGGTGAAGACCCAGGAGGCCGCCGCCGACTTCATCGAGCGCGGCCGCGGCGCCACCCTCGCGCGCGCCAAGGCCGACATGGCCACGCTGCTGGAGCGGAAGAAGAAGGACGTGCCCGGCGCCGAGGCCGTCGAGCCGTGGGAGCAGGACTACTACGAGGACCGGGTGAAGAACGAGCGCTTCGGCCTCGACTCCCAGGCCCTGCGCGCCTACTTCGAGTACGGCAACGTGCAGAAGGGCGTGATGGAGACCACCGCGCGCCTCTTCGGCCTGCGCTACCTGCCCGTCGCCGACGCGAAGACCTGGCACCCCTCGGTGGAGACCTTCGACGTGTACGACGGCGAGAAGCTCGCCGGCCGCATTCACCTCGACATGCACCCCAGGGAGAACAAGTACAAGCACGCGGCCCAGTTCGGCCTCACCGTGGGGCGCGACGGCGTGGAGCTCCCCGAGGCGGCGCTGGTGTGCAACTTCCCCGAGAAGGGCGGGCTCATGCAGCACGGCGACGTGGAGACGTTCTTCCACGAGTTCGGGCACCTCCTGCACGAGGTGCTCGCCGGCCGGCAGAGCTGGGGCGGCGTGTCGGGCATCCGCACCGAGTGGGACTTCGTCGAGGTGCCGTCGATGCTGCTCCAGGAGTGGCCCTACGACGCGGCGGTGCTGGCGGGCTTCGCCAGGCACCACCAGACCGGCGAGGTGATCCCCGCGTCGCTGGTGAAGCAGCTCAAGGAGGCGCACGAGTTCGGCGTGGGCCTTCAGACGCGGCGGCAGTTCTTCCTCGCCGCGCTCTCGCTCGAGCTCTACCGGCGCCCGCCCGGCGTCGACGCCAACGCGCTGACCAGGGAGCTGCAGGAGAAGTTCCTGCCCTTCCGCCGCGAGTGGGTCGAGGGCTCGCACTTCGAGCTCGCGTTCGGCCACCTCGAGGGCTACTCGGCCGCCTACTACACGTACCTGTGGAGCACGGTCATCGCGAAGGACCTGCTCACCCGCTTCCAGGCCAAGGGCATGCTCGACGCTGGCGTCGCGGGCGAGTACCGCCAGAAGGTGCTCGAGCCCGGAGGCAGCCGCGAGGCGGCGACGCTGGTGGCCGACTTCCTCGGCCGGCCCTACGACTTCCGCGCCTTCGAGGCGTGGCTGTCGGGCAGCGCGGCGGCTCGGGCGCCCTGAGCCGCTGGCTGCCAGGGTGGCGGGTCAGACCCTGCATCGGTGAGCGCCACCCTCAGCTGGTGCGCCGTCGGCGGGGAGACTTCGAAGTGCCTCTGGAGCTGCGCTTCGGCCGGTGGATCCCCAGACTGCGACCAGATATTGGGTACCCTCCGTACGACCCCTGACGGGAGCTCCCGCGTCGGGGGGGGTCGTGAGGAGCCGAAGACCGCAGGACGTCGATGGAGACTTCGAGGACATCGCCCAGAGACGTCGTTCGATCGTCGGCGCAGCGCCTGGCCGTCGCGGTGGCGTGTGCCGTGACCGCGGCGTGTCTCGTTCCGGTCGAAGTGGGCAGTGATGGCGTCGTGGCGCGCGACGCGGGGCCCGGCGGTCTGGACGCGGGCGGCGACGGCGGCGACGGCGGCGACGGGGCGGCCGACGCCGGACCCTGGAACGGCCCACCGCGCCTCTTCTGCTGCCAGTACGCCATTCCGACGTGGACCGTCGTCCGGGCCGACGGCGGCAATGCGATGGATGCGGGCGGGGTCTGCGGGGACGAGTTCTGGAACGGCCCCCCGCTGATCTGCAACCGTCGAGCGGACGGCGGGCTCGAGATGACGGCGAAGGTCTTCTGCGTGAGCAGCAACTGCTGGTGGAACAACTGCGGGGACATCTCCTGCGGCGACGGGACCACCTGCGTCGGGGAGAACTGGTGCCGATGAACGCGCCGGTGCGGCCCCGTGCGCGCCCGCGCCAGACGCTCCGGCGCCAGGGTAGCGGGTCAGGCCCTGCTGCGAGCGGCACCTGCGGCGCGGCTGATCCACCCTGCACCGGTGAGCGCCACCATCAACTGGTGCGCCGTCGGCGGGGAGACTTCGAAGTGCCTCTGGAGATCCGCTTCGGCCGGTGGATCGCCAGACTGCGACCAGATATTGGGTACCCCCTGTACGACCCCTGACGGGAGCCCCCGCGTCGGGGGGGGTCGTGAGGAGCCGAAGACCGCGGACGTCGATGGAGACTTCGAGGACATCGCCCAGAAACGTCGTTCGATCGTCGGCGCAGCGCCTGGCCGTCGCGGTGGCGTGTGCCGTGACCGCGGCGTGTCTCGTTCCGGTCGAAGTGGGCAGTGACGGTCTCGTGGCGCGCGACGCGGGGCCCGGCGGTCTGGACGCGGGCGGCGACGGCGGCGACGGCGGCGACGGCGGCGAC
>JBBIOE010000139.1:0-20992 GCA_037443525.1 Archangiaceae bacterium
CTTCGATCTCCACGCCGCCCTCGGTGGAGGCCATGAAGGTGATGCGCGAGGTGACGCGGTCGAGGGTGACGCCGAGGTAGTACTCCTTGGCGATGTCCTGGCCTTCCTCGATGTAGAGGGTCTGCACCTTCTGGCCCTCGGGGCCGGTCTGCGGCGTCTTGAGCATCATGCCGAGGATCTTCCCGGCGAGCTCCTTGGCCTCGGCGGGGCTCTTGGCGAGCTTCACGCCACCGCCCTTGCCGCGGCCGCCGGCGTGGATCTGGGCCTTCACCACGACCACCTTGGTGCCCAGCTCCTTCGCGGCCTTCTCCGCCTCGTCGGGCGTCTTGGCGACGATGCCTCGCGGCGTCGGAACGCCGTACTTCTTGAAGATCTGCTTGCCCTGGTATTCGTGGATTTTCATGGTGTTGTCCCAAACTCCAACGGGGAGAGGAGGCCTCGCCTCATAGCCACTTCTCTCCTCGCTGTCGCGTGTTCTCGCCGCCTGAGAGTGGAGTGAGACACGATCGCGCGTCCCTCGGCCCAGACGCCGCACTCGTTTGAGGACCAAAGAGCAGGGAGGTCCCCCGTCCCTTCCCCGTGGCGAGCGCTGGCGAACCGGTTGCACTGGCCCGGTTCGCGGCGCCGCGCATCTCGCGCGGGCCTCACACGGGGAGCGGGATCATGCCGGGAGTGGCGAAGGTGGGCGGGGTGTCGGTCGTCGAGGCGGCGGAGGACGTGAATCGGGCGCCCGAGCAGCGCGCGGCGCGGCGACCGCTCGGCGCGAGCGGCGGGGAGGGGCACACGGTGGAGCAGTACGCCGACGTCAAGACGCTCCAGCGCCTCGGGGCGAGGCTGCACGAGCTCTACGCCGACGATCGGGTGCGCGTGGTCACCGACGCCGACCTCACCTCGAAGGTGGGGCGCGATCTCGCGCGCAAGGTCGAGCGCTTCTACGACTGGGACGCGAAGCAGCAGGCCTGGTCGGACCCGCGCCCGCTCGAGGCGCCGCTCACCGTGGCGGCGCTCTCCCAAAGCACCTTCGCGGCGCTCACCGGCGACGCCTCCGGCAGCATCGGCGGCTTCACCACCGGCCCCACCCTCTTCGTGGTGCCCGAGGACGCGGCGAGGCGCAACGGGCCCGAGGACGACGTGGTGGTGGCGCACGAGCTCGGCCACGTGCAGGACTTCCGCGAGGCGGGGGCGGGCCTGCGCCAGGTTCCGATCTACCTGCAGGAGGGCAAGGAGTACCTGCTCGGCGACGCCGCGGCCATGCAGGGCAAGCGCTTCCCGAAGAACGTCTACGACGTCGCCAGCGCGCTGGGAGACATCACCGCCGAAGACGCCGCGCTGGTGATGAGCGACTTCCGCGAGTCGAAGGACGAGATGGTCTGGGGCCAGTACGGCTTCTACGGAGAGACCATCGGGGCCCTGTACCTCGAGTTCCTCCGCCTCCACTTCAAGGGCGGCAAACGCGACGCCCTGAAGCGCGTGGCCGAGGTGACGACCCGCGTCGGCCGGGGCAAGCCGTTCGAGGTGGCCTTCGGCGAGCAGTTCGGCGCCACGCCGAAGCAGAGCGAGGACGCCTTCGTGAAGTGGGTGAAGCAGACCGAGGGCCTGCCGTTCGAGCGCCTGGCCGGCACCCTCTACGATCCACGGGTGCTGGCGCCGGAGCGCGAGCTCTCGCCCACCGGCTGAGCGCTCCTTTCCCGCGGTCGTCGAAGCTCTGGCCGCCCGGACGGGCTCACGGTCCGTTCGGGCGGCGCAGAATGAAATGTTTTCATTCCAACGATTCTGCTTGTCGACAGCTCGTCCGTCCGACACACACACGTCGTTCTGGAGGGCGGAAGCACGCGCAGTTAGAAGGCCCCCGCGCCCTCGCGAGGAGACAAGAGAATGGCGGAAGCAACCGAACTGAGACGAGAGTCGAAGGTGGAGTCGTTGGTCGGTGGGTGGCTGGGCTTCTTCCAGACCTCCATCGGCGCCAAGGTGCTGATGGCCCTCTCGGGCATCTTCCTCTGGGTGTTCATCATCGGGCACCTCGCCGGGAACCTGTTGGCCTTCGCCGGCCCCGGGCCCTTCAACGCCTACGCCACCAACCTGCACCACACGCCGCTGCTGCTGTGGTCGGTGCGCTTGGGCATGATCCTCCTCTTCCCCCTGCACATCTGGACGTCGATCCGCTGCTCGATGATCAACGAGGACGCGCGGCCGGTGCCGTACGCCTACCAGAACCGCTCGCCGGCCCGGGCCGCCGCGAAGTCCATGCTGCTCTCGGGTGGCGTGATCCTCGCGTTCTTCGCGTACCACATCGCCCACTTCACCTGGCGCATCACCGGCCCGCAGGAGGCCGGGTGGCTCGTCAACGGGGAGTTCGACGCGTTCTCGATGCTCGTCGCGGGCTTCAAGGTGCCGTGGATCGCCGGCCTCTACGTCGTCGGCCAGCTCCTGCTCTCCGCGCACCTGTCGCACGGCATCTACAGCCTCTTCCAGCACCTGGGCCTGTGGGGCCCGCGGTGGACCCCGTTCCTGAAGAACGCGGCCCTCGTCATCGGCTACGGCATCTGCGCCGCCTTCGCCGCCATTCCCCTCGCCGTTCAGCTCGGGGTGATCAAGTGAAACTCGACGCACACATCCCCGCCGGTCCCATCGCCAACAAGTGGACGAGCCACAAGGCCACGATCTCGCTCGTCAACCCGGCCAACAAGCGCAAGTTCAAGATCATCGTCGTCGGCTCGGGCCTCGCCGGCGCGTCGGCCTCGGCCACGCTCTCCGAGCTCGGCTACCAGGTCGAGTGCTACGCCTTCCAGGACTCGCCCCGGCGCGCGCACTCCATCGCGGCGCAGGGCGGCATCAACGCGGCGAAGAACTACCCCAACGACGGCGACTCGGTGCGGCGGCTGGCGTACGACACCGTCAAGGGCGGTGACTTCCGCGCCCGCGAGGCCAACGTGTGGCGCCTCGCCGAGGTGTCGACGAACATCATCGATCAGTGCGCCGCGCAGGGCGTGCCCTTCGCCCGCGAGTACGGCGGCCTGCTCGCCAACCGCTCCTTCGGCGGCGCGCAGGTGTCGCGCACCTTCTACGCCCGCGGCCAGACTGGCCAGCAGCTGCTGCTGGGCGCCTACGCCGCCCTGGAGAAGCAGATCCAGCGCGGGGCGGTGAAGATGTACAGCCGCCACGAGATGCTGGACGTGGTGGTCATCGACGGCCACGCGCGCGGCATCGTCACCCGCGACATGGTCAACGGCCGCATCGAGGCGCACGCCGCCGACGCGGTGGTGCTGGCGACCGGCGGCTACGCGAACGTCTTCTACCTCTCGACCAACGCCAAGGGCTGCAACGTCACCGCCAACTGGCGCGCCTACAAGAAGGGCGCTGGCTTCGCGAACCTCTGCTACACGCAGATTCACCCCACCTGCATTCCCCAGGCGGGCGACTACCAGTCGAAGCTGACGTTGATGTCGGAGTCGTTGCGCAACGACGGCCGCGTCTGGGCGCCGAAGAAGCAGGGCGACACGCGCAAGCCCGGGCAGATCCCCGACGAGGAGCGCGACTACTACCTGGAGCGCAAGTACCCGTCGTACGGCAACCTGGCGCCCCGCGACATCGCCTCTCGCGCGGCGAAGCAGGTCTGCGACGACGGCCGCGGCGTGGGCCCGGGCGGGCGCGGCGTGTACCTGGACTTCGCCGACGCCATCAAGCGGCTCGGCAAGAAGGTCATCAGCGAGCGCTACGGCAACCTCTTCGACATGTACTCCACCATCACCGGTGAGGATCCGTACGAGGTGCCGATGCGCATGTACCCGGCGCCGCACTACACCATGGGTGGCCTCTGGGTGGACTACAACCTGATGTCCAACGTGCCCGGCCTGCACGTGATCGGCGAGGCGAACTTCTCCGATCACGGCGCGAACCGGCTCGGCGCCTCGGCCCTCATGCAGGGCCTGGCCGACGGCTACTTCGTGTTGCCGTACACCATCGGCCACTACCTCGCGAACGCGAAGCAGCCGAAGGTCACCACCGATCACGCCGAGTTCAAGAAGGCCGTCGAGGACGCGAACGGCCGGGTGAACAAGCTGCTCGGCATCAAGGGCAAGAAGACCGTCGACACCTTCCACCGGCAGCTCGGCACGCTGATGTGGAACAAGTGCGGCATGGGGCGCACCGCGGCGGGGCTCACCGAGCTGCTCAAGGAGATCCCCGCGATTCGCGAGGAGTTCTGGCAGAACGTGAACGTGCCCGGCAGCGCCGACAACCTGAACATGGCGCTGGAGAAGGCCGGCCGCGTGGCCGACTTCCTCGAGTTCGCCGAGGTGCTGGCGATGGACGCGCTCGACCGCGACGAGTCGTGCGGCGGCCACTTCCGCGAGGAGCACCAGACCGAAGAGGGCGAAGCGAAGCGCAACGACGCCGACTACTCGCACGCCAGCGTGTGGGAGTTCCAGGGCGAGGGCAAAGCGCCCGTGCGGCACAAGGAGCCGCTGGTGTTCGAGGAGTTCCACCCCTCCGTGCGGAGCTACAAGTAATGAGCGACCAACTGATGAAGTTGAAGATTCACGTCTGGCGCCAGGCCTCGCCGCAGGTGAAGGGCGAGATGAAGGAGTACTGGGTCGAGAACGTGTCGCCCCACATGTCCTTCTTGGAGATGATGGACATCCTCAACGAGCAGCTGATGAACAAGGGGGAGCAGCCGATCGCGTTCGATCACGACTGCCGCGAGGGCATCTGCGGCATGTGCTCGATGGTGATCAACGGCATTCCCCACGGCGGCCACCAGGGCGTCACCACCTGCCAGCTGCACATGCGGCACTTCAGGGACGGCGACGAGATCTACGTCGAGCCGTGGCGCGCGAAGGCCTTCCCGGTGATCCGCGACCTGGTGGTCGACCGCACCGCGTTCGATCGCATCGTGGCGGCCGGCGCCTACGTCTCGGTGAACACCGGCGGCGCGCCCGACGCGAACGCGCTGCCGATTCCGAAGAAGGAAGCGGACCTGGCGATGGACGCGGCGGCGTGCATCGGCTGCGGCGCCTGCGTGGCCGCCTGCAAGAACGGCTCGGCGATGCTGTTCGTCGGCGCCAAGGTCTCGCACTTCGGCCACCTGCCCCAGGGCCAGCCCGAGCGCATGGACCGGGTGAAGAACCTGGTGATGCAGATGGACGCCGAGGGCTTCGGCACCTGCACCAACCTCTCGCAGTGCGAGGCGGTGTGCCCGAAGGAGATCTCGGTGCGCGTCATCGCCGAGATGAACGCGGACCTGCTCAAGGCGCAGTTCAAGCGCTGAAGACGTCCGTCGAGGCCCGGGGCTCCGGCCAGGGGTCCCGGGCTTTTTCGTGCCCGGAGCGACGAGGCTGGGTTTACAGTGTCCTGGGTATATGGGAAGCTGGGTGCACCATGAACCGGACGAAGATGACGTTCGAGATCGATGCGGGGTTGCAGCGGCGGCTGAAGGCCGCGGCGGCCGAGCGGGGGGTCACGGTGCGAGATCTGCTCGAGGAGGGCGCGAAGATCGTGCTGTCCCGCCATGGCGTCGAGGGCCATCGCGAGGCGCTCGAGAGGAAGGCCGAGAAGGCGCTCGCCGATCTGAAGAAGGGCCTCTTCTCGAGCGATCTGGTGCAGGCCGACCGCGTCGACGAGCTCCTGTACGCCGCCGAGCCCAAGGCTCCCTACAAGTGAGCTACCACGTCGCCACCAACCGGGCGTTCTTCATCGACACCTGGGGCTGGGCGGCCCTGGGAAACGACCGCGACGGCGCGCACCGCGAGGCGGCCGGGGCCTGGGAGCGGCTGCTCCACGCCCGCTTCACCGGAGTCACCACGGACTGGATCGTCGACGAGACCGTCACCCTGCTCCACGCGCGGGCGGGCTTCCGGGCGGCGTCCAAGATGCTCGACACCATCGACGCGCTCGCGGGCGGCGACGTCATTCGCTTCGTGCACGTGGACGAGGAGCTGTTTCGAGCGGCGAAGGCCGTGTTCGCGAAGCGGGGAGCCGACACGCCACGGCTCTCGCTCACCGACTGCACGAGCTTCGCGGTGATGGAGGCGCTGGGCGTCGAGGCGGCCTTCACCGCCGACGCGCACTTCAAGAAGGCCGGCAAGCACGTGCAGGTGTTGTTCGAGCGCCAGGGCGACGGCCACGCCTTCACGCCACCCCCCTTCTGACGAGCACGGCTCGTCTTCCCGCTCCACCTGCGCTAGACCGCGCCTTCTCCCATCTGAAGGAAGGGTTTTTCCGTGCGCATCATCGTCACCGGCTCGCTCGCCTACGACTACATCATGAACTTTCCGGGGCGCTTCTCGGACCACATCCTCCCGGACAAGGTCCACATGCTCACGGTGAGCTTCCTGGTGGACTCGATGAAGCGGCTGCGGGGCGGGACGGCGGGGAACATCGCGTACAACCTGGCGCTCTTGGGTGAGAACCCGCACCTGGTCTCCGCCGCCGGCCAGGACTTCGGCGAGTACAAGAAGGCGCTGATGGCGGTGGGCGTGCAGCCCGGCCACGTGCACGAGGTGCCGAACGAGTTCACCGCGTCGTGCTTCATCAACACCGACCAGGTGAACAACCAGATCGTCGCCTTCTACCCGGGCGCCGCGAGCCACGCGAAGGAGCTCTCGCTGGAGGGCGTGGGCCTCGGCAAGGACGACTGGGTGCTGATCAGCCCCACCGACCCCGACTCGATGATGCGCCACACCGGAGAGTGCAAGCGGCTGGGCGCGAAGTACATCTTCGATCCGGGCAAGCAGACGCCCCGCCTCACCCGCGAGCAGATCCTGGGCGGCATCGACGGCTGCGCGGCGCTGGTGGGCAACGACTACGAGTTCGGGCTGATGGCGCGCACCACCCAGCTCTCGGAGCAGCAGCTCATCGACGCGGCGCCGCTGACGGTGGTGACGCGCGGCGAGGCCGGCAGCCGCATCTACGTGAAGGGCCAGGCGCCGCTCGAGATTCCGATCGCGAAGATCAGCGCGGTGGTCGACCCGACGGGCGCGGGCGACGCGTACCTCGCGGGCCTCGCCTTCGGCCTGGCGCGGGCGCTGCCGCACGCGGTGACGGGACGGGTGGCCTCGCTCGCCGCCGCGTACTGCATCGAGCACAAGGGCTGCCAGGAGCACCGCTTCGACGCCGCCGGGTTCGCCACGCGCTACGTCGAGAACTTCGGCGCCAGCGCCGAGCTGACGAAGGTGATGGCGCGGTAAGCCGTCGGAGAGTCCGCCGCTCCGCCCGAGAGGATCGATCGAACTGGCGACTCCGTTCAGCCCGAGCGGAGTCGCGGGCCGGCGAGTCTCCGGAATCCGATCGGTTCAGCCGAGGTCCCCGACGAAGCAGTCCTGAGCGGAGCCGGAGGGCCCGGACTGAAAGGTGCCGCCGTTCACCCTGAGAGGATCGATCGAACTGGCGACTCCGTTCAGCCCGAGCGGAGTCGCGGGCCGGCGAGTCTCCGGAATCCGATCGGTTCAGGCGAGGTCCTCGACGTCGCTCGGACTGAACGGTGCCGCCGTTCACCCTGAGCCCGTCGAATGGTGCCGGAGTCCTTCCGCTCAGATCTTCGGAATCACCGGCAGCAGCGACTTGAGATCGGCGTCGGTGAAGTAGATGCCGGCGCCGAGGAAGAAGTCGCGGCCGCTGATGAGGCGGTTGGTGAGCGAGTCCCGGTTCGGGTTGTTGAGCACGTCGTCGAAGCCGGCGTTGACGTACACGTGCTCGAACGGCGTCCACCGGATGGTGGCGCGCAGCCGCGGGAACTTGAGCGTCTCGACGGAGAAGTTGAACGCGTCGACCTTCAGCACCAGCGCGTCCTCGAGCCAGCGCGAGTAGTAGAAGTAGCGGATCGGGATGTTGACGTCGGCGCCGACGCCGCCCGTCGACTCGATGATGCCGAAGCGCAGGGTGAGGAAGCTGTAGCGCTTGGCGAACTGCGCGGTGAACTTGATCGTCTCCGAGGTGATCGTCTGCTTCTGAATCACCGGCTGCCCGGCGGAGGGCGGGTTCTGCTGCACGTAGACGGTCTGGGTCGAGCCGCGCGGGTCGTCGACGGCCTCGAGCAGGTAGTACTTGTCGGGCTTGGGGATGAGCCTCAAGCCCAGCACGTTCTTCGCCGAGCCCTGGGCCATCAGGTAGTCGCTCTTGATGCCCACCTCGAGCTCGAGGTTGGTGAGCTTCGAGGCGAACTCGTTCAGGCTCTCGACGGTGTCGCGAATCTGCAGGCCGAGGCGGTTGTCCGCGACCAGCGTGCCGACGGCGCCCTTCCCTTCCTTTACCTTCTGCGTGACCTCCTCGATGTTCGCGAGCGACTTGTCGAGGTGGGCGATGGTCTCCTTGACGCTGGCGACGTCGCCTTTGACCTCGCCCTCGTTCTCGCCGACCACCCGCTTCACCGTCGCGATCACGTCGCGCACGTCCTTGGCGATGGTGTCGACGTTGGTGACGATGTTGCGGACGGTGTTCTCTTCGCTCGCGGTGAGGCGCTTCACGTCACCGGAGATGGCGTCGACGTTGCGCAAGATGGTGTCGAGCTGCGCCGCGCTCGCGCGCACCGTGGCGTTCACCGCCTCGGTGAGCTTCACCAGGTTCTGCACGATGGCGTCGATGTTGCCCTGGCCCTTGTCGCCGCCGAGCACGTTCCGCAGCGAGGCCGTCACCTGCTGGACGTCGGCGCTGATGGTGGCCACCGTCTCGATGACGTCGGAGAGCTCGGTGGGGCTCTTGATGTTCTTGATCTCGCCCCCGTCCTTCATCAGCGGCGAGCTCTCCGAGCCGGGCGTGAGGTCGAGCATGAAGTCGCCGAGCACCGATTCGCTGCGCTTGCCCAGCGACGCGTCCTCGCGCACGCCGACGTCCTTCTTGATGCGCAACGACACCCGGGCCCGCATGTTGACGAGCTCGATGGCGGCGATCTCTCCGACGGGGATGCCGGCGATCTGCACCCGGCTCTTCTTCCCCAGGCCCGACGCGTCCTTGAAGTAGGCGTAGACGAGGATCGACTCGTCCTCGCGCATGCCTCCCTTCTTCACGAAGGTGAGGAACACGAAGAGGATCACGCCCGAGATGATCACCAACAGGCCGACCCGGAATGGCGTGAGGACGTTCTTCACGTACGTACCGACTCTAGCTGCACGGCCCCAGGGGCACAGCAGTTTCGCGAGGCGCCCACGGGCTCAGTTCTTCCCGAACCACGTCTGGAGGAAGACCTTGAGCGCGGGGTGCTCGGAGTGCCGGAGCTTCGCGGGCGGCCCCTGGTCGACGATGACGCCCTGGTAGAGGAAGGCGATGTTGTCGGCCACCTTGAAGGCCGAGGCGATGTCGTGGCTGATGACCACGCTGGTCACGCCCAGCTCGCGCTTGGCGTCGAGGATCATCTCGTCGACGTAGTCGGTGGTGATCGGGTCCAGGCCGGTGGTGGGCTCGTCGTAGAGCACGATCTTGGGGTCGAGCACGATGGCGCGGGCGAGGCCGACGCGCTTGCGCATGCCGCCCGAGAGATCGGAGGGGTACTTGTGCTCGACGTTCTTGAGGCCGACGATGCCGAGCTTCTCCTTCACCAGCTCGCGAATCTGCTCCTCGCCCAGGTCCTTGCGGTGCTCGCGCAAGGGGAAGGAGACGTTCTCGCCCACGGTCATGGAGTCGAAGAGCGCGGCGGCCTGGAAGACCATGCCGAACTTCCGGCGGAGCTGGACCAGCCCGTCGGTGCCCAGCGGCACGATGTCCTCGCCGTCGACCATCACCTTCCCGGTGTCGGGCTTGAGCAGGCCGATCATGTGCTTCATCAGCACCGTCTTCCCGGAGCCCGAGCCGCCGAGGATGACGCAGGTCGATCCCTCGGGGATGTCGAGGTTGATGCCGGTGAGGACCTTGTGTTCGCCGAACGACTTGTGGAGGTCGTGGATGGCGATCATCGGCCGCGCGGAGGCGGTGGCAGCGGCGGCGCTCATCAGTGCAGGAGGACTCCGACGAGGTAATCGAGGACGAAGATGCCGAGCGCCGAGGCCACCATGGCCTGCGTGGTCGCCTGGCCGACGCCCTTGGCGCCACCCGAGGCGTAGTAGCCCTTGTAGCAAGCGACCAGCGTCACGTAGAGGCCGAACACCGCCGCTTTGACCAGGCCCTCGTTGACGTCCTCCGGGTCGAGCCACTGGCGGGTGCGGGCGATGAAGGTGCCGGCGGAGACGCCCTTCACCATCACCGAGATGAAGTAGGCGCCGCTCATGCCGGCCATGTCGAAGAGCATCACCAGGACGGGCAGCATGAGGAAGCCGGCGAGCACCCGGGGGACGAGCAGGTACTGAATGGGGTTCACCGCCATCGTCTCCAGAGCGTCGATCTGCTCGGTGACGCGCATGGTGCCCAGCTCGGTGCACATGGCGCTGCCGGCGCGCATGGTCACCATGAGGGCGGCGAAGACGGGGGCGAGCTCGCGGGTGATGGTGAGGGCGACGGTGGGGCCGACGAGGCTCTCGGCGTTGAACATCTCGAAGGCGCGCGCGGTCTGGTGCGCGAAGACCATGCCCGAGAACAGGCCGGTGAAGAGGACGATGAGCACCGAGCCGACGCCGACGAAGTCGAGCTGCGCGAAGAGGTTGTTGGCGCGGAAGGGCGGGCGGAAGGTCTCCTGGACGATGGAGGTGAGGAGGGCGGCGAGGCCGCCGAGGTCCTCGACGAGGCCCACGAAGCCCTTGCCCAGCTTCTCGATGGACTCGTGGAGGAAGCTGGGCCGCGGGGGCGGCGCGGAGCTCTCGGTGGGGCTCGACATCGGCGGGGGACACTAACCCAAGTCGCCATTCGGACAAGGACCGGGGATCCGCGCTTGTCGTGGCTCACGGCCCGTGGCAACTAGGGCGAGTCATGAAAGTACCTCCAGCGATTCGCGTCGGCGGTGAGATCGACGCCTTCTGCAACAAGTGCCAGCTCAACCTGGCCCACACGATCCTCGCCATGGTCGGGAGCAAGGTCGTGAAGGTGAAGTGCAACACCTGCGACTCCGAGCACCACTACCGGGGGGAGCAGCCCCTGGAGAAGGCGCAGAGCTTCGCGGCGCCGAGGAAGAGCTCGGCCAGCCCGGCGGCCAAGGCGGCCAAGGCGGCCAGGGCGGCGACGTCGAAGGCGTCGAAGATCGAGGTCTCGTGGGAGGACGCCTTCAAGGGCAAGGACGTCAGCAAGGCCCGGAAGTACTCGCCCAAGGAGACCTTCAAGCCCGAGGACGTGCTGGATCACCCCACGTTCGGGCTGGGGCTCGTGGTCGCGGTGCGCGACGAGAAGATCGACGTGAAGTTCAGGCAGTTCGAGAAGACCCTGGTGCACGGCAAGGGCGTCCCGGCGGACCAGGCGGGGGTGGTGATGAAGAACCCCACGGTGTCCACCGAGCCGTAGGGCGTCCGCGCCCGGATGTCGGCGTAGCGTCAGCTGTGCTGAGCCGAAAGAAGGTCGAGGCAACGCTGCAGGTCGGGTGGCAGCGGCGCCTCGGCGCGGAAGCCGAGGGACGCGAGCTCGAGCGACTCGGCGTGGAGCGGCGTGCGGGCGAGGATCACCTCGTCGCCCTCGCCGCCCAGGTCCTTGGCCAGCAGCGGCTCCTTGCGGCCGTACTGGTGATCGACGAGCAGCGGGTGCCCCTTGGCGCGCAAGTGCACGCGAATCTGGTGCTGCCGCCCGGTGAGCGGCTCGCACTCGACGAGCGTGGCCTTGGCGAAGACCTGCCTGGGCCGCACCAGCGTGCGCGAGGCCTTCCCCTCCTCGCCCTCGATCGCCACGCGCATCTTCCGCTTTCGCGCCTGCACCAGCGGTAGATCGATGTCGAGCGGCGCGGTGATCCGCCCCTGCACCAGCGCGACGTAGCGCTTCTTCACCTCGCCGCGCTCCCAGGCCATCGACACGTCTCGGTGCGTCTTCGCGTCCAACGCGAACAGCAACACGCCCGACGTGTCGCGATCGATTCGGTGCACCACCCAGACCTGCTGGCCGAGCTGCTCCTCCAACCGCTCCCGCAGACTCGGACCCAACGCCTGCTCGCCCTGCTCGTCCGGCCGCCCGGGGATCACCAGCGCGCCGGCGGGCTTGTCGATGGCGACCAGCCCTCCCGCCGTCGCCAGCACCTTCAAGGGCTCGCTCACGCCAGATCCATCGGCGAGACGCGCTCGACCTGGCCGTACTTCTCCGCGCGCTTCGCCAGCGCCTCGGCGTTGCCGACGAGCACCACCGTCCGCTCGGACTCGAACAGGTGCTTCGCGGCCGCCTCCGCCGCGCTCTTCACCGTCACCTCGTTCACCCGCTCGCGGTACCGCTCGATCCAGTCCGCCGGCAGACCGTAGTGCTCCACGTCGGCGATCGACCCGGAGATGCCCTCGTTCGTCTCCAGCCGCCCGGGGTACAGGCCGCAGATGTACCGCTGCACCGTCGCGACCTCGCTCGCGGTCGGGCCCTTCTTCTTCATCTTCCCGACCTCGAGGAAGGCTTGATCGAGCAGCTTCTCGAGCGACTCCGTCTTGGTGAACGACGACACCGTGAACGTCCCCGCGCCCGACATCATGTCGAAGGACGAGCCCACGCCGTAGGAGAGGCCGCGCTTCACCCGCACCTCCGTCACCAGCCGCGAGGTGAAGCCGCCGCCCAGGATGGTGTTCATCACCACCACCGGGAAGTGATCGGCGTGCCCGCGCGCGATGCCCCGCGCGCCCACGCGCACCTGCACCTGCGTCTGCTCCGGCTTGTCGACCAGCACCACGCGGCCGGCCTTCGCCGGTCCCGTCCACTCCGGCAGCCGATCGATCTTCGCCGGGCCGCCCTTCCACCCGCCGAACACGCGCTCCACCGAGTCGCGCACCGCCTTCGGGTCCACGTCGCCGACGACGTAGAGCGAGCTCACCGCCGGCCCCAGCCGCGTGCGGTGGAAGTCGACCAGGTCCTGCCGGCTCAGCACCTCGAGATCGGCCTTCGCGCCCGCCGGCTCGTGCCCGTAGGGATGCCCGCCCCACATCGAGCGCATCAGCGCGCGATCGGCCAGGGAGCCCGGGTCGTCGAGCTCGATCAGCAGGTGCGCCAGGGTGCGGCGGCGCGCCAGCTCGACCTCCGGCTCCGGGAAGTCGGGCCGGAGCGCCACGTCGCCCATCACGTCCAGCATCGCGTCGAGGTGCCTGGCCGGCGTGGAGAGCGCCACCACCGCGTTCTCCTCGTTCGAGTAGCCGCCCATCGACGCCCCGACGTGCTCCACGGCCTCGGAGAGCGCGTCCGCCGTCCGCCCCGCCGCGCCGCGCCGCCCGAGCCGCATCGCGAAGTCCGAGACGCCGTGCTTCCCCGCCGGGTCGAACGCCCCACCCGCGCGCGTCACCAGCCGCACCGCCACCAGAGGCAGCGGCCCCCGCGGCACCACGTGGAGCTGGAGCCCGTTGGAGAGGGTGAACCGGTGGTGCACCGGCAGCTTGAGCGGCCGGAGCGACAACCCCTTCGACGCCTGCTTCGTCACGACTCCGCCTCCGCCGTCGGCAACAGCGTCACCACCGACTTGCGCGTCGGCACCAGGTACTTCGCGGCCGCCGCCCGCACCTGCTCGCCGGTGATGGTCTCGTACTGCGCCGCGAGCTCGAGCCCGTGACGCCAGTCGCCGAGCATCATCTCGTAAGAGCCCAACGCCCCCGCCCGGCCGTTGTTCGTCGCCAGCTCTCGCAGGAGGTGGGCGGCCAGGTTGTTGCGCGCCTTCTCCAGCTCCTTCGGCTCGAGCCCCTGCTCGACCACCTTGGCCAGCTCGTGCGCCAGCGCGGCCTCGGCGCGGCGCGGGTCGGCCCCGGGCGCCAGCTCCATCGCCACCACGAACGCCCCGTGATCGATGCGCCACGACCAGTCGACCGACACGGCCACCACCACCTGCTGCTCGTACACCAGGCTCCTCAGCAGCCGGCTCGATTGGCCCACCGAGAGCGCGTACTGCAACACGTCGAGCGCGAGCGTGTCGGGGTCCTTCCCGATGGGCCCGCGCCAGGCGACCATCATCGACGGCGACTGCGCCGGGTGGTGCAGCTCGGCCCTCCGCTCGCCCTTCTGCTCCGGCTCGGCGTCGAGCACCGGCAGGGCGGGAGGCCCGGCCTTGATGCCGGCGTACTTCTTGGCGATGAGCGCCAGCGCCTCCTTCGGGTCGAAGTCGCCCGCCACGTACACGGTGGCGTTGTTCGGCGCGTAGTAGGTGCGGAAGTACTGGAGGCAGTCCTCGCGGGTGATGTTCTCGATGTCCTTCATCCACCCGATCACCGGCCAGCGGTACGGGTGCGCCTTCCACACCAAGGTCGACAGCTCCTCGTCCATCAGCCCGGAGATCTCGTTGTCGACGTGCGCGCGGCGCTCCTCCATCACCACGTGCCGCTCGCTGGCGAGCATCTTCGGCGTCACCTGCAACGAGCGCATGCGATCGGACTCGAGATCGATCACCTTCTCGAGCGCCTCGGACATGAAGTCCTCGTAGTACACGGTGAGATCGTTCGAGGTGTACGCGTTCGAGGTGCCGCCGTTGGACTCCAGCGTGCGATCGAACTGCCCCGGGCCGTACTTCTTCGCGCCGTTGAACATCATGTGCTCGAAGAGGTGGCTGATGCCGGTGATGCCCGGGCGCTCGTTGCGCGAGCCGACGCGGAAGAACGTGTAGTAGCTGCACGTCGGGACGGTGTCGTTGGGCAAGAGGCGAATCTCGAGCCCGTTCGGCAGCCGCTTCTCGATCACCGAGTCGGCGATGGCCTGGAGCGCGGGCGGGAGCGTCGGCGACGAGCGCCGGTGAGCAGTGGTTCGGCGGGGCATCAGGGTTCCTTGGGGGCGTGGCGGTTCAGAAAGTCGAGCACCTTCGACCAGACCTCGTCGCCGGCACGGTCTCCGATGACGAGATCCATGTGACCGTACTCGCCTCGTGCGCCGTTCGCCCGGGTAATGAGCAGCCACTCCTTCGGGCCGCCCAGGGCGCGGTACCCGTCCTTCACCGCCGGCGTCACCGCGATCCGATCGAGCTTGGCCGCCACCACCAGCACCGGCGTGGTGATGCCCGCCATGTCCTTCTTGAAGTCGAGCTTCCCGTCGGCCGACTTGAGCTCGCCGGTGCGCATCACCGCGGCGAGCTGCATCAGCACGCCCGAGGAGATGTCCGCGGTGCCGTAGGCGATCAGCCGCTGCCACGCGCGCTTCGAGGTGCTCTGCGGGTTGTAGAAGAGGCGCTCCAGGGGCCCGTCGTCGAGGTGGGGCTCGAGGGGCGCCATGGCGTGGGCGCCCAGGCTGGACGGCAGCGTGAAGCGCAGGCCCTCGACGTGCGGCGCGACCTTCAACAGGGGGCCCTCGATGCCGGTGCCCCAGTCGAGGCGCGTCGGCGAGCCCAGGGTGGTGCCCGCGTTGATGCCCTCCCCGCCCTGGGAGAGGTACGCGTAGAGCACCATGCCGCCCATGGAGTGGCCGACCCAGTCGACCGCCGCCGCGCCCGAGACCTTCTTCACGTAGGCGACCACCGCCGGCACGTCCTTCTTCCAGTAGTCGTCGAAGCCGAAGCCGGCCGGGCGGCCCGAGGCCTCGTCCGGGCGATCGGAGTCGCCGCCGCCGCGCAGGGACACCGTCCACGTCTCGCGCCCGTGCGCCGCGAACCACCGCGCCATGGAGACGTCGTCGTCGAGATCCATGTTCCGCGCGTTGGCGGAGATGCCGTGACAGAGGATCACCGGCGGGCCCGAGGGCTTGCCCTTGGCCTGGTAGCGGACGAGTGCGAGGCCCCAGCCGTCGGAGGTGACCGCGCGGTGGACCTGGGCCTCCTTGGGCAGCGGGACCACGTGCACGCAGCCGCTCGCCGCGAGCGCCAGGGCGAGGACCGCGCCGCGCCTCACGGCTCTTCCTCCGCGAGGAAGAAGTCGTCGATGCGCGGGAACACCGTCGAGGCGGCCTGCTGGCCGAGCAGCACCGAGGCGTGGGAGTAGTCGTTGCCGTGGACGAACCGGCTGAAGGTCTGCACCATCACCTTCGCCTTCGAGAGCTCGCGCAAGGGGGAGCAGAGCTCGGGGCTCGCCCAGCCGTCGGCCAGCGCGAGGAGCTGCAGCGTCGGGCGATCGTAGGCGCGGAGGCGGTGGAGCACCGTGTCCTCCCGTTCACCCTGAGCGGAGTCGAAGGGTGTCGAATTCGGTTGTCCGCTCAGTGGGTTCGACGGGCTCGGAGGGAGCGGGAGGTCGCCGCTCTTCATCCACCCCAGCAGCGCCGCCGCCTGCCCGTCTCCCAGATCCCGCACCCCATTCGTCTCCAGCGCCGACAGCACCCGGGGCGGGAACGACGAGGCCATCGCGAACATCAGCTCGAAGTCGTGCGCGCCCTTCCCCGAGCCCGCGAGCTCCGACAGCCGCCCGCCGCCGGCGAGGAAGCTTCCCACCAGCTCGCTCGGCACCTCGGCCAGCACCGGGGTGTTCAGCGCCACCACGCGCCGCACCTGGCCCTTCAGCTCCTGGGTCGTCGCCGCCAGCACCAAGGTCCCCATCCACCCGTGCGCCACCACGTCGAGCGGCTCCGCGCGCTCCTTGCGAATGGCCGCCACGATCGCCGGGAGATCGACGCTCACCACCGACGCGAGCCCCTTCGCCGCCTCGGCCTTCCCCTGCCCGCGCAGCTCGGCGACGAACACCAGCGCCCCCCGCGCCGCGAGCCAGCGCGCGAGCCCCTGGCCGTGCAGGTCGAAGCTCTCCCGGCCGAAGCCCACGTCGGGCACCAGCAGCACCGGCGGCCGCCCCACCCCTCCGCCCACCGGCGAGTACTGGTAGAGGGCCAGCGCGGCGCCGTCGGCGGCGATCACCTTGCGGTGCGAGACGTGCACCTCGCTCACCTGCGGCGCCGCCAGCGCCAGCGCGAGCACCAGCGCCGTCACAGCTCGACGATCCCCGCCTTGAGCGCCAGCACCACCGCGTCGACGTGCGAGGCCACGCCCATCTTCTTGTACAGGTGGGCCAGGTGCGTGCGCACGGTGCGGCGCTCCAGCGACATCACGCTGCCGACCTCGGCGTTCGACAGCCCCTTGGCGACGTACTTCAAGATGTCGAGCTCGAGCGGGGTGAGCCCCCACTGCGCGCCGGCGTCGGGCTTGGGCTTCGCCTGCACCGACTGGAAGTAATTCCAGAAGCGCCGGGCGATGATCGGCTCGAGCACCGTGCCGCCCTGCATCACCTCGCGAATGCCGCCGCGGATCTTCTCCGGGCCCACGCGCTTCACCAGGTAGCCCGACGCGCCCGCCTGCATCGCCTCGTAGACCTTCTGCTCGTCGTCGAAGGAGGTGAGGATCAGCACCTCGACCGCGGGCGTCTTCTTCTTCACCCGCTTCGTCACCTCGATGCCGTCGATGCCGGGGAGCTCGAGGTCGAGGAGCAACAGCTCTGGCTTCTTCTCCGCCACCAGGTCCACGCCCGTCTCGCCGTCCGACGCGGTGGCGACGATCTCCAGCTCCGCGAAGGCGGACAGCGCCTTGACCAGGTTCCGCAACAGCTGCGGCTGGTCCTCCACCACCACGATGCGAGTCTTGGCGTCGCTCATCGCTGACCGAACCTGGGGACGATCTTCGCGGTCTTGCCGGCCAAGACGCGCGGACTCGCGACGTACTCCAGCCGCCCGGAGGCGTCGAGCACCCGAACCCGGTGGAGCCCCGCCGCCACCGTCACCCGGTCGGTCGGGCCGCAGACCTTCTTGCCGTCGATCTCGACCCGCGCGCCCCGCGGCGCGGCGATCGCCAGGGTCCCCACCGCGGCGCCCGAGGGCCCGAGGTGGCACCCGGGCTCGCCCTTGCCGGTCTTGGGCGCTGGGTCCTCGACCACCGGCGGCGCGACGTGCGGCGCGGGCGCGGGCTTGCGCTTCCCGACCAGGCGCGTGGCCCGCATCTTGTCGAAGTCGGGCAGCTTCATCGGCCGGCCTCGCGGCATGTCCGGGTGGAGGTCGTGGTGACGCCGCTCGTTGACGGCCACCTGCAGCGGGCCCGGCAGGTACTGCACCAGGTCCCCCACCATGTCCGTCGAGGTCAGGTACCAGTAGCCGGAGACGAAGAGCACGAAGGCGCAGAGGATGAAGGTGCTCCACCCGGCCGCGACGCGCGCGCGGCGCCGGGCCTCCTCGCGGTACGGCTCGAGGTCGACCCAGCCCGGCACGTCGGTTCGCTGAAAGGGGGTGACGTAGCTCACCACCGTCGGCGCGGGCTTCTTGGGCTGCGAGGGCTTGGGGCCTTTGCGTGGCGACTCACCGGTGGCCCCGGGGACGTCGCTCTCCAGGCTGTTGAGGGGCCGCAGGCGCCGCTTCAGGCCGCCGCCGGCGCTCGGCTTGTCCTCGACCGGGAGCGCGGGCACCACCGCCGAGGCCGGCGCGTCCCAGCTCATCGGCCCGGTCACCTCGGCGGGGGGCGGCTCGGCGTCGACGCGCGGCACCTCCTGCTGGGTGGCGGCGGTGGCGGGCGTGGTCTTGATCGAGTCCTCCTGGGGCTCCGGCAGCACCGCCGGCATGCCGTCGACGGTGGGCGTCTTCTCGTCGATCGCTCCGCCCGAGAAGGCCTGGCGGGTGGAGACCTCCTCGACCTCGAGCTCCGCGGGCAGCACGCGCACGCCGCCGAGATCCTCGAGGGAGAACGGCTCCGAGAACGGCACCGGCCCCAGGCCGTCGAGCACCGCGTCCTTGGGGAAGAGCTCGTCGACGAACTTCTTCAGGTCGCCGCGCCCCGGGAGGCCGCCCGACGCGGAGACGAACTCGCGCAACGAGGCCGCGAAGTCGGCGCAGCTCTTCTGCCGCCGGGTCGGCGACGACTCCAGGGCGCGCATCACGATGGGATCGATGCGGGAGTTGAGCTTGCGCACCAGCCGCGACGGCGGAGGCAGCCGCTCGTTGCGCGTGCTCAGCGACTTCGAGCCGGTGGAGGGCTCGTGCAGGGTGAGCAGCTCGTAGGCGATGGCGCCGCAGGCGAAGACGTCGGCCGCCACGGTGCCGATCTCGGCGCCCTTGAGCTCCGGCGCGCGGTAGCTGCTGCGCCCGCGGTTCGCGAACACCTTCTTGAGCGCCGCGGAGGCCTGCAGCCAGTCGAGCGCGCCGAAGTCGGCGAGGCCCGGCCGGGCGTCCTCGGCCACCAGCACGTTGCCCGGCGTCAGAGCCCCGTGCACCAGGCCCTGGGCGTGCGCGCCGTGCAGAAGCTCGAGCAGCTCGATCACCATCGCCAAGGCGTAGGTGGAGGGGAGGAAGACCTCGCGGGTGTAGAGGCGCCGCAGCACCTGGCCGAGCGTGTAGCGCCCGAAGTCCTCGCGGACGACGGCCAGGCGGCCCTTGACGCTCCCCACCTCGAGGATGCGCGTCACCCCCGGCGCGGTGACGGCGGCGAGCTGCTTGGCGGTGCCGGCGGCGGCCCTGGCGTACTGCGCGTCGGAGGTCTTGGCGTGGAGCAGCTTGATGACCACCGGCTGGGCGCCCGCGGCCCCGTCGGCGAGGCGCTCGGCGCGGTACAGCTCGGCGAGGTCGCCCGCCTCGAGGCGGCCAGTCAGACGGTACACGCACCGACGCTTATAGCCCGCCCTGCCCGCGAAAGGGGGTCAGCGCAAGAGCCCGCGCACCGCGTCGAAACGGAAGCCACACCAGACGCAGGCCTCGCCGCGCCGGCCCTTGGGGAGCTCCAGCGTGCAGCCGGGGCAGCGCGGGCGGGCGCGCGCCGGACGCTGTGCCTTGGCGCCGGCCTTGGCCTGCTCGGCGCGCACCAACGGCAGCGCCACGCGCAAGCGGGCCTCGAGCTGGGTGACGCGCCGATCGAGATCGTCAACCCGGCCGTTCAGGGCCTGGTCCTTGGGCTGCCGGTCGAGCTTCGTACGGCGTCGGCGCATCGGCTATGAAGCCTGCCACGCGTTTCACACCCCAGGAAAAAACGTGGATCACATTCACGGCAGCATCAACGGCACCGTCGACCCCGCGCGCGTTCAGGAGGCCCAGGCCCGGGCCCGCGCCGTCCTCGCCGACGAGGAGCTGACCCGCATCTTGTCCATGCCCCGCGCCAGCGAGACGCCGGTGGCGCGGCAGGTCTTCGTCAACCGCAACCTCGCCCTGGCCAAGGTCGATCTGATCGGCTTCGACATGGACTACACGCTGGCCATCTACCACCTGCGGCGGCTCGAGGAGCTGTCGTACGAGATGACGGTGGAGCGGCTGGTCACCACCTTCGGCTACCCCGAGGAGGTGCGGCGCATTCCGTACGATCACGCCTTCGTGATGCGCGGGCTCTTCATCGACAAGGCCCACGGCAACCTCCTCAAGATCGATCGCTTCGGCATGGTGGGCCGCGCGTACCACGGCCGCGAGCGCCTGCCCGAGGAGACCCTGACCCGGCTGTACCGCAACGAGCGCATCCGGCTGAAGAGCGAGACCTACGCGTGGATCGACACGCTCTTCGCGCTGCCCGAGGCGTGCCTGTTCGCCGGCATCGTCGACCTCTTCGAGCGCGAGCTGAAGAAGACGATCGACTACGGCCAGGTCTACGCGCACATCCGCGAGGCCATCGACACGGTGCACCGCGACAACTCGCTCAAGGCGGTCATCCGCAAGGACATCGGGCACTACATCTTCAAGGACCCGGAGCTCGGCACCGCGCTCCACAAGCTGCGCTCGGGCGGCAAGAAGCTCTTCGTCCTCACCAACTCGCTGTGGGACTACACCCAGGCGGTGATGTCCTACCTGCTCGACGGCGTGGTGCCCGAGTACCCGAGCTGGCGGAACTACTTCGACGTGATCATCACCGGCGCGGGCAAGCCCGGCTTCTTCAGCGACGGCAAGCCCTTCGTGGAGATCGACACCACCACCGAGGAGAACACGGCGCTCGGCGAGGCGGCCACGCTCGAGCGCGGCAAGGTCTACCAGGGCGGGAACCTGGCGGCCTTCGAGAAGCTCACCGGCATCGCCGGCGAGTCGGTGCTCTACGTCGGCGATCACATCTACGGCGACATCCTCAAGTCGAAGAAGACCTCCATGTGGCGCACCTGCATGATCGTGCAGGAGATCGAGGACGAGCTGAGCT
>JBBIOE010000140.1:0-20941 GCA_037443525.1 Archangiaceae bacterium
TTGAAGCGGCTGTGGTCCTGGTCGATGCGAAGGGCCATGGGCTACTCCTTCGCATCACCTCGGGCGAAGATGCTCGCCACGAAGTTGAGCACGTCGGTCGCCGACTCGTCGTCGTAGCCGAAGTTCTTGATGAGCCGGCTCTTCACGACGTCGATCTTCTCCTGGGTCTCCTTGTCGACCACCGAGCTCACCAGCGTCTTCAGCTTGATCGAGTCCTTCTGGTCCTCGAAGAGCTTGAGCTCGAGCGCCTTCTGCAGCCGCTCGTTGGTGCGCCAGTTGAACGTCTTGCCGTCGATGGCGAGCGCGCCGATGTAGTTCATGATCTCCCGGCGGAAGTCGTCCTTGCGGCTCTCGGGAATGTCGATCTTCTCCTCGATCGACCGCATCAGGCGCTCGTCGGGCTCGTCGTACAGGCCCGTGTACTTGTTCTTGATCTTCTCCTTCTGGGTGTACGCCTTGACGTTGTCGATGAAGTTGCCGCACAGCTTCGCGATCGCGTCCTCGTCGGCGCTGATGGCGCGCTGCACCTCGTTCTTCACCACGTCTTCGTATTCCTGCTTCACCACGTTCAAGAGCTCGCGGAAGCGCTTGCGCACGTCCTCGCTGGGAATCAGCGAGTGGGTCTTCAAGCCGCTCTCCAGCTCGTTCAAGACCATGAACGGGTTGATCGACGACTCCGACTTGTCGCTCACCAGGCCGTTGGAGATCTTGTCCTGCACGTAGCGCGGGCTGATGCCCTCCAGGCCTTCACGCGACGACTCCTTGCGGAGCTCCTTGATGTTGTCCTCGGTGAAGTTGGGCAGCGTCTTGCCGTTGTAGAGCTTGAGCTTCTGCAAGACGGTCAGGTTGTGCTTCTTCGGTTCCTCGAGCCGAGTCAGCACCGCCCACATGGCCGCCATCTCCAGCGTGTGCGGCGCGATGTGCTTGCCCTTGATGCGGTGCGGGTTGAACTCCTTCTCGTAGATCTTGATCTCCTCGGACAGCTTCGTGATGTACGGGATGTCGATCTTGATCGTGCGGTCGCGCAAGGCCTCCATGAACTCGTTCGACTCGAGCTTCTTGAACTCGGGCTCGTTGGTGTGGCCGAGGATGACTTCGTCGATGTCGGTCTGCGGGAACTTCTTCGGCTTGATCTTGTGCTCCTGCGTCGCGCCGAGCAGGTCGTAGAGGAACGCCACGTCGAGCTTCAGCATCTCGACGAACTCGATCACGCCGCGGTTCGCCACGCAGAACTCGCCGTCGAAGTTGAAGGCGCGCGGGTCGGAGTCCGAGCCGAACTCGGCGATCTTCCGGTAGTTGATGTCGCCGGTGAGCTCGGTCGAGTCCTGGTTCTTCTCGTCCTTCGGCTGGAAGGTGCCGATGCCGACGCGGTCCTTCTCCGAGAAGTTGATGCGGTTGACCCGCACGTGGCTCCACACCTTCACCAGGTCGCCGTCGTACTTCTGCATCAGCTGCTTGAAGATGAAGCGGCAGTGCGGGTTCAGCTCGCCCAGCTCCGGAATCTGGTAGCCGCTCTCCGGCGGGCACAGCTCGGGGAAGACCTTGGCGCGGAAGTCGCTCGGCACCAGCTTGAGCGGCTCCTCGTTGAGCGGCGACTTGATGTGGCCGTTCAGCACCGAGCCGTCGGGCAAGGTCATGTTCTCGAACACCCACTGGAACGTGTAGACCGCGCCCTCGGGCGTTCGGGTGTAGTCCTCGAGGCCGCGCTTGAGGAGCCGGGCGATGGTCGACTTCGACGAGCCCACCGGCCCGTGCAAGAGCACCACGCGCTTCTCCGCGCCGTAGCCGTGCGCCGCCGCCTTGAAGACGTTCACCAGCTTCATCAGCGGCACGTCGAGGCCGTACACCGCGTCGCGACCGCCGTTCTTTTCGTCGCTGAAGAAGTGGTAGCGAATCAGCCGCTTCTTGTTGTCGATGTACTCGGTCTTCCCGTGCGACAAGATCATGTCGTACACGCGCTGGTAGGCGGTGCGCGTGATGCGGGGGTTGCCGCGGACGAGGTCGAGGTACTGCTCGAAGCTGCCCTCCCAGTGAAGCTCCGCGTACTCCTTCTTGTCCTGGAGGGCGGCGATCTTCTGGGACCAGCTCGTTTGCGAGGTGCTCATTCGTGTTCCTTCAGGGCGCGTGGATGGAGCCAGGTGGCCTCCCCGCCGCGGGATGGGACCGCGGAGCCGACGACGCCGGGGAACGACGCTTCACTCATTACTCTAGCGAAAGCAGTGGGGAATGGGGCACCACCGAGCCGTGGAGGTCAGGGTTCCACCCACACTTTGCGCAGGTCGTACCAGGTCAACGACGGGCGCAACCCGTGCACGCGCACTTTCGCCGCGTCGAGCGACTGGCGGACCGTCATGAAGAGGTACGGCTGGTCCGCGAAGAGCTGCCGGTGCAGCGCCCGCTCGAGCTCGCGGCGCTTGGCCGGGTCCCACTCGGCGCGGATGGCCTCCAGCAGCCGATCGGTCTCGGGGCTCGCGTAGCCCACGAAGTTCGAGCCGCCGTCGATCTGGCTCGAGTGGAAGATGCCGTACTCGTCGACCTCGGAGTCGAATTCGGTCCACACCCGGGAGACGACCTGGAAGTCGCGCGCATTCACCCGGCTGGTCATCACCGCGGTGTCGACCTTCTCGGGCACGAGCTCGACCCCCGCCGCCCGCGCCTGCTCCTGCATCAGCGGCACGAGCTTCCCAAGGCGCACCGAGGTCGCCGGCATCAGGAAGCGTAATCGCAGCGGCGCACCGGCGCGGTCCAAGACGCCGTCGCCGTCCGAGTCGGCGTAGCCTGCGTCGAGGAGCTCCGCTCGCGCCGCCCGTGCGTCGAACGCGATCGGCTTCACTGACCGATCGCACGAGTCCCCCCCTGCCCAGAACGGACAGGTGGTCGGGAGCTCCAGCCCCAGGTCGACAACCTTCGCCACCAGCTCGGACGGGTAGAGGTGCGCCAGCGCTCGCCGCACCCGGGCGTCGTCGAGGCCTGACACGGCCTCGTTCCACGCGATGTACGAGTAGGAGTTGTCGGGGCTCCGGAGTCGCCGCCAGCCCCTCTGCACCCAGGCGTTCTTCGGCTCGATCGTCTCCATCGCGCGCCACGCGGCCGGCTGGAGGTTCGTCATCACGTCGAGCTCACCGCGCTCGAACAGGCCGCCGGCGACCGCGTGGTCCTTCACCACGCGGAAGACGACGCGATCGAGATACGGGCGCCCGCCCCACCAGCCGTCGCGCCTGGCGAGGGTCACCGACGCGCCGCGCTCCCAGCGCTCGAAGCGGAAGGGGCCGGTGCCGATGGGGTGCGCGGCGAGCTCCGCCCAGTCAGCGGCCAGCGACGCCGCCGGGAGCATCGGCACCATCGTGAGCTTCCTCAGCTGCAATGGCGACGGCGTCTTCCACGAAAGCCGCAGCGTCTTCTCGTCGGGCGCGGTCCACGCCCCGAGCCCGGAGAGCTCCGCCCGGAGGCTCGCGGTCTTGTGTTTGCCGTCCATCACCGCCTCGAAGGTCGCGAGGGCGTCCTTGGCGGTGAAGGGCGACCCATCGTGGAACGTCGCGCCGTCGCGCAGCGTGAAGGTCGTCACCGAGTGGTCGTCGCTCTCGGTCCACCCCGTGGCGAGCTGGGGCTTCACCGCCAGGGTCTCGGCGTCCAGCTCCACCAGGGCCTCGGTGACGAGCCCTCGCGTCATGCGCAAGGTCCACGCGTCGCGCGAGCTGTCTTCGAGAGCGTTGAGGCCGGCCGGCTCCGACATCGCGCGGACGACGAGCGTGCCTCCGTCCGCCGGTGTGCCCGTCTCGGGGAGCGGCAGGCCCTCGAGCCACGCCTTGGACGGGCCCTGCGCCAGCGGTTCGACCGGCTTCGCGCCCGACGGGCAGCGCGAGCAGGCCGACACCAGACACAACACCGCCAGACCCGCGCGTCGCACGGCGCGATGCTACCAGACGCGGGCCAGCGCTAGCCGAGCATGTCCGCGGGGCGGTGCATCGCCACCACGTACTTCGGGAACATCTCGTCGGGGATCGAGCGGAGCACGCCGTACGGATCGCGGAAGAACACGCGCCCGCCGTCGACCTTCTCCAGCGTCACCGCGTGGTTGATGGCACCCTGATCGATGTCGAGGATGATCGGCCGGTTCACCGAGCTGGAGGCGTCGAAGCCCTGGAGCGCCTGCAGCGCCTTGGCGCCTTCGCTCTCCGAGTAGAACTGATCGGTGCGGTAGTTGATGCCGAAGAGCTGCCGCAAGACCATCGTCTGCTGCGACGGCCCCAGGCCCGCGTAGGTCTTGCCGGTGGAGGCGTCGGTCGACTTGCCCGCGATGGGATCGAAGTCGGCGCTCTTGCCGTTGCCGTACTCCATCGCCGCGCTCTGGAAGATGGCCTGCGACACGGGGCGATCGTCCCGCGCCCGCGCGTCGGCGTCGCCGCGCCCGAGCACCAGGTCCGAACCGCCCTTCATCGTCGCCGCGCCGCTCGGGCCCGCGAGCCCCGTGAGCAACCGCAGGTACTCGGCCGGGTTGTCGGCCACCAGCTCGAACTGCATCGAGGTCACGGTGCAGGTCGGCGCCGTGCCCTGATCGATGCGGTTCGGGTTGGTGACGTCGAGGAGCGCGCTGTTCAACAGCTCCTGCGTCGACGTCCCGCCCGCGAGCATGGAGTTCAGGGGCTGGGTGGCCAGCTTCTCCAGGTTGGAGATGAGCGTCTTGCCCGCCGAGTCCTTGTCCATCAGCACCTCGGGCGCCTGCTCGACCAGCGCGCCCAAGCGGCGCAGCCCGACGTCGTCGAGGTGGCTCATGACGTTGCCGAGGCTCGCCTGCTGCGCCGTGGGCAGCTTGTGGAAGACGCTCGACTGCAGCACCTTGGCGCGAACCAGATCGCCGACGGCCGACCGGCCCGCGCTCGCCAGGTAGCTCGGGCTCTCCAGCTGGGCGTATAGCGCGTCGCGGGCCTTCAGGTACTGCGGGTTGTCCACGGGGCCCACGAGCGAGTCGCGCACGGAGTCGCCGATGCTGTCGTCGGGCACGCCCTTCTTGCGAATGGTGCGGCCAATGGAGTCGTCTGGCACGCCCTTCTTGGGCTTGATCCCGCCCTTGACGGTCGAGCGGGCGATCACCGCCCGGCCGATGGAGTCGTCGGCCACGCCGCCCCGCTTGAGGCGAAGTCCCGAGTTGTCCGCCACTTCGCCCTGTACGGCGCGGCCCACCGAGTCGTCGGCCACACCGCCCCGCTTGCGGCGAAGTCCCGAGTTGTCCGCCACGCCCCCGCGCACCGCGCGCCCCTCCGCGTACTTCTGGCCGCGAGGCGTCGACGGTTCGAAGGAGCTGTCCACGGCGTGTCCGAGCGAGGACTCCTTCTCCCTGGGCGCCGACACCGCGGGCTTCTCGGCCGTCGTCGACTTGGCCTGAGGCAGACGAAGAGGCTGCGGGGAGTTCCGGATCTTGGGGTCGAAGGACATGGCTCGACTCACATTGTCGCACGCCCTGTCCGAAAGTTGCGCAGGGGAGGGCACAAAAAAGCCGTGAAATTCCGATAGGGTACGCCTTCGTGGAGGCCTTCGGTCGGTTCAGTCTCACCAAGCGGCTCGGCGCCGGAGGTATGGGGGAAGTCTTTCTTGCCAGATCGGACGCGGACTCGGCGCCCATCGTCCTCAAGCGAATCTTGCCGCACCTGATCGAGAACCCCCGCTTCCTGAGGCTGTTCCTCGACGAGACCCGCATCGCCAGCCGCCTGATGCACCCCAACATCGTGCGAATCCACGAGCTGGGCGAGGCCAACGGCACCTGGTTCGTCGCCATGGAGCACGTGCCCGGCAAGGACCTGCGGGAGCTGATGAAGCGCTCGCGCGAACAGGAGTCCGACATCCCCATCTCGGTGGTGCTGAAGATCGGCGTCGAGGTCGCCAAGGGGTTGCACTACGCCCACGAGGCCACCGACGCCCAGGGCCGCTCGCTCAAGATCGTCCATCGTGACGTCTCGCCGCACAACGTGCTCGTCTCGAAGCGGGGCGAGGTGAAGCTCATCGACTTCGGCGTGGCCAAGGCCGCCAACAAGTCGGTGCACACCGCGACCGGCATCCTCAAGGGCAAGTTCCCCTACATGGCGCCCGAGCAGGCGAGCGCCAAGGCCGTCGACGCCCGCACCGACGTCTTCGCGCTCGGCATCGTGCTCTGGGAGGCGATCTGTGGGCGCTACCTGTTCCGCGGCAAGAGCGACGCCGCCACCATCAAGATGGTGCGCGCCGCCGAGGTCGCTCCGCCCTCCGACTGGCGGCCCGACGCGCCCCAGGGGCTCGACCGGGTGCTCCTCAAGGCGCTGAAGAAGGAGCCTCAGGAGCGCTACCCCACGGCCCAGGCTTTCCAGGAGGCGCTCGAGGGCGTGCTCGCCGGCCTGCCGCCCCCCAACCTCGCCGCGTGGTTCAAGGAGTTCGAGGACGTCGGTATTCCTGGGCTCGATGACGAGAGCGGGGCGTCCCTCGACGAACCGGGCACCGACGACGCGCAGGACGCGAAGACCGTCCCCGAGGCCGCGCCCCTGGGAAAGCAGACCGAGGCCCCGGTGCACACCCGCGCCGATCGCTCCCGGGGCTCCAGCTCGGGCGTGAGGCCGGCGGCGTCCACCGCCGAAGCCGCCCGGAAGATCCTCTCGCAGCTCACCGGCACGCCCACCAACCTCGGGAAGCAGGCCACCAGCTTCGTCGGCCGCGTCGCCGAGCTCGCCGATCTCCACCAGCTCTTCCGCCAGGGCTCGCGGCTGGTCACCTTGCTCGGACCCGGCGGCACCGGAAAGACGCGCCTCTCGATGCAGTTCGCGGAGCAGCTCGTCTCGTACTTCCGCACCGTGGACTCGAGCGGGCGGCGGCGCGGCGGCGTGTGGTTCTGCGATCTCACCGAGGCAGCCGACGTCGACGGGCTCTGCTCCGCGATGGCCTCGGCGATGGGAGTGCCGCTCGCTCCCGGAGACGCCGTGCAGCAGCTCGGGCACGCCTTGGTCGCCCGCGGCGAGGTGCTCGTGGTCCTGGACAACTTCGAGCAGCTCGTTGGCTACGTCGGGGAGACCGTGGAGCGGTGGATGCGAACTGCCCCCGAGGCGCGCTTCGTGGCGACCTCGCGCGAGCTGTTGCGCGTGCCGAACGAGACCGTGTTCGAGGTGCCTCCGCTGCGCATGCCGAGCGGTCCCGACGACGTGCGGAGCTCCGAGGCGGTGCAGCTCTTCGTGGAGCGCGCGCGCACGGCGAGGCCCGGCTTCGAGCCCGCCCCGGGCGACGACACGTCCTTCGCCGAGATCGTCCGCCAACTCGATGGCATGCCCCTCGCCATCGAGCTCGCCGCCGCGCGCATGGCGGTCTTGAGCCCGCAGCAGCTGCTGCAACGCTTGCCGAGGCGCTTCGATTTGCTCGTGGGCAGTCGTGGCGCGAAGGAGCATCAGGCCACCCTGCGCGACACCATCGACTGGTCGTGGCAGTCGCTCTCCAAGGCCGAGGCCGCGGCGCTGGCGCAGCTGTCGGTGTTTCGAGGCGGCTTCACCACCGAGGCGGCCGACGTGGTGGTCGATCTGTCTCGCACGGGGGAGGTGACCTCGCCGCTCGAGGCGCTGATGCTCTTGCGCGCCAAGTCACTCGTGCGCGCCTACTTCCCGCGCGGCGACGAGGGGCAGACCCGCTTCGGGCTCTATGAGACGATCCGCGAGTACGCCAAGGAGAAGCTCGCCGGCACCTCGGCCGAGGCCGGCGCCGCCCGGCGCCACACGCTCTACTCCCTGGAGATCGGCGCGGCCCTTGCCGACGGCGCCGAGGGGAGCAAGGCGCAGCTCGACGCCCTTGACCTCGAGCGCGACAACCTCCTGGCGGTGTACCAGCGCGCGCTCGAGGCGCAGGGGCCGTCGAACGACGCGCTCCAGGCGGTGCTGGCGCTCGATCCGCTGCTGACCCTGCGTGGCCCCTTCAAGCAGCACCTCGTCATGCTCGACTCGAGCCTCGCCAAGCTCGCGCCGGAGTCGCGCAGGCGCTCGGCCGGCCTCGAGGCCCGCGGCCGGGCGCGGCAGGCGCGGGGGCGCATCCCCGACGCGGAGCAGGACTTCGAGGCTGCGCTGGAGCTCGCTCGCGCCGCGAAGGACGTGGCGCTGGAGGGCCGCCTTCTGCTCTACCTGGGCATCGTCGAGCGCCTGAAAGGGCAGCGGGGAAACGCCCAGAAGCGCTTCGCCCGGGCCCTGTTGCTGCTCCGCTCCTTCGGGGATCGCCGCATGGAGGGCCGCGCGCTCTCGAACTACGCGGTGCTCCTCCACGAGCTCGGCCAGGAGAACGAGGCGCTCGACGCCTACAACGAGGCGCTCGAGATCCACCGCGAGGTGAAGGACCGCCGCTACGAGGGCGTGACGCTGGCGAACCTCGGCGTGCAGCAGCAAGCGCTCGGCCTGCTCAAGCAGGCGCGCGCAAACTACCAGGCGGCGCTCACCATTCACCGCGAGCTCGGCAACCGCCGCTCCGAGGGCATCTCCCACATCAACCTGGGCGACCTCTCTCGCGACCTGGGGCAGCCGGGCCAGGCGCTGGCGCACTACGAGAGCGCCCTCAAGCTGCTTCGTGAGGCCGGCGCGCGGCGCTTCGAGGGCATCGCGCTGGTCTCGCTGGCTTCCCTGAGGCAGGAGACCGTCGACTACACCGGCGCCCGATCGGCGTACCGCGACGGCATCGTCGTGCTGCGCGAGGTGAACGAGAAGAAGTACGAAGGCCTGGGGCGGGCAGGGCAGGCGGCCATCGACGCCCTGGAGGGGCACCTCCCCGAGGCCCGGCAGGAGATGCAGGAGGCGACGCGTCTGATGACGGAGGCCGGTGACGCCAGCTTCCTCGACGCGCTCGACGTCTACCGGGCGCACCTCGAGCTGGCGCAGGCCTACCGCGAGCGCGACGGCGACGCCGCGCCCGACCTCTCGCGCGTCGAGCGACGGGTGAAGCACGCCTCGCGCTCGGCGCCGCCCGACGCCGAACACCCGGCTGGGGTGCCGTCGCCGGCCGATCGCTCTGAGCACGTGCGCGCGGCCTTGCGATCGCTGCGGGCGGCTCAGGAGAGGCTGGCCGCCGAATGAAGCGCGCCGCCGCCCTCGGCGCCCTGGTGGTGGTGCCACGCCTGCTCGTCTACTTCCTCAACGAGAACCTCTACGGCGACGCCGTCTCGCGCATCTTCCTGGCGCACGTCTGGTCGCAGGCGCCGCACGTCATCGCCTCATTCGATCAAGGCGGTCGCCAGTTCGGCCCCTTGCACATCATGGCGCTCGGGGTGCTCGAGTGGCTTTGGCCGGCGCCGGAGAACGCGGGCCGCCTGCTCTCGCTGGTGGTCGGCGCGCTCGGCGCCTGGCCGCTGTGGACGCTCACCAACCGGGCCCTCGGCCAGCGCGCGGCCGACTGGGCGGTGTTCGGCTTCGCGTTCTGGGGCGTTCACCTGCAGTGCTCGACGACCACGGCGAGCGAGGCCATCAACCTGACCTTGGTGCTGGGGACCCTCGCTCTGGTGCAGCGCTGGGTGGAGACGTCGGAGCGCGCGGCGCTCCTGGGCGCGGCGCTCCTTCTCAACCTCGCCTGCGCGACGCGCTACGACTCGTGGCTGCTCGTGCCCCTGCTCGGCGCGCTCCTGGCGTGGCAGACGCGCCGCTGGTTCGACGTAGCCGCCTTCGTCGCCGCCTCGACGGCCTTCGCGGGACCATGGATGTTCGGCAACGCGGTGGACCTGGGCGATGCGTTCTACCCGTTCCACTTCATCGACGACTTCCACCGCGAGTGGTTCCGCTCGGAGCAGCAGGGGTGGGGCGCGGCGTACACGTGGATCACGCTCTTCTTCTGGCCAGGGACGGCGGTGGTCACGCTCACACCGCCCGTGGCGCTCTTCGGCTTCTATGGCCTGTGGCGGGCGTGGCGGGTGGCGCCGTCGACCCGCTGGCTGATCGCGACCGTGCTCATCCCGACGGCGCTGTACACGTTCCGCAGCACCGCGCTGCACAGCTTCGTCCCGCTCGCCCGCTTCACCGTGAAGGAGGTCGCGCTCATCCTCCCCTTCGTGTGGCTCGGCGCGTCGCCGCTGCTCAACCGCCTCTCGGAGGTAGGCGCGAAGAGCGTGGCCCTCACGCTTGCCGCTGGGCTCGTGGCCTTCAGCACGTGGCTGGGATGGTTTACCTGGCGCCGCGACGGCGTCTGGGAAAACACGCTCCGGCCGATCAGCGCGACCTCGAACAACTCGGCGCCGGTGCGCGCGATGGGCGAGGTGCTGGCGAAGGCGCCGCGCGAGGGCGTCATCGTCATCGACACCGACCCTCGCGGCTTCGACGATCTGCAGGTCGGCTTCCTGTCGGGCCTCCCCTTCGAGCGTCTGGCGAGGCGTCGGGCCGCCACGTTCGAGCCCTTCCTTGGAAACGGGAAGTGGACATGGCTCGTGCGGTTCGAGGGTGGCGCGCTGGAACGGGAAGGGCGCGTCAGGGACGGCGCTTTCGAGTTCCGCGGTGCGAATTTCCAGGAGGTGCCGGCGGCCCCGCCACCTTTTCATCTGTACCGCCGGACGGACTGAGGCTCATCACCCCACGCTGGTACCGGTCGACGTTCTTCTCGTGGCAGCCGAGATCCGGGCAGAAGATGCTGGTCCCGTCGTTGCGCGAGACGAAGAACAGGTCGTTGCAGTCGATGGGGTTGAGCGCCGCCTGAATGGCCGCGGAGCCCGGCGACGCGATGGGGCCCGGCGGCAGGCCCTTGCTCGTATAGGTGTTGTACGGGTGCTCGGCCTGCAGGTCGGCCCTGGTGATGTTCTTCGAGAACTGCCCGGTGAGGAGGTACTTCGCGTACAGCACCGTCGGGTCGGTCTGGAGCTTCATCTTGAGACGCAGCCGGTTGTGAAAGACGCACGAGAAGTGCGGCCGGGCCTCGGGCTCACGCGCGCCGGTCTCCTTCTCGACGATGGAGGCCAGCGTGATGCCCTGGAGCACGTCGAACTCGACCCCAGGCTTCCGGGGAGCGCGTTTGAACTCATCCAGCGTGCGGCCGATCATCTTCGCCAGCACTTGCTCCTCGGTGGCGCCGCGCGGGAACGAGTAGGTGTCGGGGAAGAGGAAGCCCTCGGCGCCGTCTGCGGGGATACCGTGCTTGCGCAGGAACGCCGGCGTCTTGAGCAGGGTGGTGAGCTTCTCCGCCGAGAGCTTCAGCTCGGAAGCCGCGACGATGGGGACGATCTCGTCGACCCGGAGGCCCTCGGCGACGGTGAAGTGGTACTGCTTCACCTCGCCTCGAACGATCTTGTCGATGACCTGTGGCGGCGTCAGCGCGCCGGCGAACTCGTACTCACCGGCCTTGAGCTTTCGCGGGTCGATCTTGTCGTGCTTCACGTAGCTGAAGAACAGGTCACCACTGGCGATGACGTGCTCCCGCTCGAGCAGCGCGCCGATGCCCTTGGCGTTGGTGCCGGTCGGGATCTCAACCACCTTCGTGTCGGCCGAGCCGAACGGCGTGGCGACGAACTCAGAGAGGCGCGCCTCGAGGAACCACCAGACCCCCGCGGCGCCGGCAGCGGCGACCACGAGGAGCACCGCTAGGCCAATGAGCACTTTCTTCATCTGGACTCACCTTGGGGCTGCGCGTCGAGCCACCCTTGGAGGATCAGCGTCGCGGCGACTTGATCGATGACCTTCTTGCGCTTGGCGCGCGAGACGTCGCCTTCGAGGAGCGCGCGCTCGGCCGCGACCGTCGTCAGCCGCTCGTCCCAGTAGATGGCCGGCAGGCCCGTTCCGGCGGTGACCGCCTCTCCGAACGTTCGACACGCCTTCGCTCGCGGGCCCTCGGAGCCGTCGAGATTGAGCGGGAGCCCGACCACGATCAGCTCGACCTGGCGCTCGTCGGCGATGACCTTCAGTGCCTCGATGTCCTTCTTCGGGCCGACCCGCCGCACGGTCGTCACGCCCTGGGCCGTGAAGCCGAGCTCGTCGCTCACCGCGACGCCGATCGTCTTCGTCCCAACGTCGAGGCCCATCACGCGCATCGGAGGTGGGCACCATACCGTCCCGACGAGCGGACGCCATCCATCAACCTCCTGAGAAATGGGGCCAGCCGGCATCACAACCCCTTGGAACGCCATGCGAAAGGCCTGGCATACCGGCCGCAACTCCCGCCGCCACACACACGGCCCCGAAGGGCAGGGAGAACACAATGAGCTCGGTTGGTGCGGCAGCAACTGCTGGATTGAATCCGTTGGCCCACGAGATCAAGGAGGGCTTCGAGACCGCTGCCTACACCGCTGCGTTCGGGCCCGCCGGCCCGCTGGCACACGGGATCCACGATGCGGTCGTGAACACCGTGATGGGTGCCCTCCCGGAGGGGCCGGCGAAGCAGATCATTGGTTTTCTCCTCGATCCGATCGGGTCGTTGTTGACGATGCTCATGCCACCCGCGGATCAGCAGAACGCCTCCGCCGGCTACGCATGCCCGAAGGACGGCTCGCATGGCGCCGCCGGCGTCGGCATCAAGGGCCGCGAGGGAGCCACTGCGCATGACCCAGCGGATGCGCCGGTGATCAGTGCTCCGCCGCCGACTGGTCCGGGCGTCCAGCGCCCACCCGTGGGCGATGCGAGCCACAAGAAGGTCCCACACCAGCCTGCGGCGCCCGCTCCTCAGCCCAATGCGTCGTGCGGTGTGCCGCCACCTCCCGCTACGACGTCGTCGAACGCGCCGCCGCCTCCTGTCTCCGGCGCGACGACCACGACGCCGATGCCGCCGCCTTCCTCCGCTGAGCTCCTCCACCTGCAGACCGAGCTCGCCGATTCCCAGCACGAGTTGACGGCGCTCGAGACGCTTCAGCGGAATTTCACCGGCGCGGAGATGGCGGGTGGGCTGTTTCACCTCCCCGACGGCATGCTGACGATGAATGATCTGAACGCAATCATGAACGGCCCCTACAGCACCGAGCTCAAAGACGCGGCCGCGTACTTCATGGAGTACCCGGACAAGTTCTACCGCCTCGAGACCGCGGGGCTTCCCGGCAGGGGCCCCGATGGAGGCGTCTCGATGTGGGACGTCATGGCGCGCAAGTCCCAGGTCGGTCGTGACATCGAGGGGCTGCAGGCCGGCATCGCCGAGGAGAAGGCCCGCCTCAAGGAAGAGAACGCGATGCCTCCTCCCCCGCGCAACTTCGGCCAGCCGCCCCCCCCGCAGGCTCCTGCCGCGGGCTCGACCAGCGCCTCGAGCGCGACCGCGCGCACTGACTCGACGGCGGAAACGTCGAAGACAGGCTCGGCCGATTCGCCGAAGACGGACTCGACGTCGAAGTCGGAGGACACGTCGACGACGAAGCGAACGAATGACGGCGTGTTCTTCTCCGGCATCGCCACCGCGATCGACAAGACGTACGGCGACATCGAGAAGGCCGAGGCGAACCTCGACAAACTCATCGCTCAGGACAATCCGAAGGCCAGCGAGCAGGACATTCAGAAGGCGCAGCGCGAGCTGACCAAGCTGAGCACCCGCGCCCAGATGCTCGAGTCGCTCTACTCCCAGATGATGCAGATGATGCAGAACATGTCGAAGCTCTACAACGAGATCGCGATGAACGCGATTCGCAAGATCGGCTGAGGACAAACCACCATGAACGCCATCAACATGAAGCTCGAAGTCATCGCCTCTCAGTCCAACGGTCCCACCCTCGCGGAGCAGATGGGGCTCACGCTTCAGCAGGCTCGAGACATGGCGGAGCGGGGTTGCGAGTTCGCCGCCGACGGTCAGCTCGAGGAGGCCGCCCAGATCTTCGAGGGGCTCCTCCTGATGAACCCGAAGGACTCGGCGAACTGGGCGGCGCTCGGCACCGTGTACCAGAAGGCCAAGCAGCTCGCGGACGCGGAGTTCGCCTACGAGAAGTGCTTGGCGCTCGACCAGGACAACGTCATCGCGCTCACCAACCTCGGCGAGCTCAAGGTTCGCCGCGGTGACAGCTCCGGTGCGGCGATGGTGCAGCGTGCGACGGCGGTCGACCCGAAGGGCGACACCGGCGCCGGCAAGCGGGCGAAGGCGATGACTCTGGTGGCCAAGATGTTGGGCAGTCGCGCGAAGGGGTAGGGGGACGGGCGTGTGAGGCGCGGGGGAGGTGCCGGGGAGCGCGGGGGCTCTCCGGCACCTCTCTTTTTTTCATCGGTTCGCGCCCGGAATCACCGCGAGGCGCTCAGCCATCGGCGGGTGCGACATGCCCTTCATGACGTACCAACGCGGCGGCTCGGGATCGGCCTTGTTGATGCGCGTGAGCTTCACCAGCATCGACCGATAGGCCTGCGGATTCTGAGTCAGCTCCAGAGCATAGCGATCAGCCTCGAGCTCGCGGTCTCGTGACGCCCACCCGCTCAGCGGTCCCGCCAGATCCGCTCCCAGATCGAACAGCAAGACGATCAGTGGCAACAGTCGCACGTCGGCGCGCTGGGTGATCCCAAACCAGCCTTTCGTCGCGCTGCGCCGAAACAGCCACTCCACCAACGCGAGGAACGCGAAGAGCGCGAGCGACGTCCCCACGTGCCCTGGCCATCGCGCCTCCCTCACGTGGCCGGCCTCGTGCGCTACCGCCGAGAGCACCTCCTCCTCGGAGAACGCGGCGAGCAGGGAGTCGTAGAGCACGATGGTCCGCGTCGGTCCCTGTCCGGCGAAGTACGCGTTCACCTTCACGGTTCGCGTCGACGTCTGCTCCACGAGCACGTCCCGGAACTCGATGTGCGCTTTCGCCATCAGCTCCGTGATGCGCGTGCGCAGCGGGCCTTCGGGCAGCGGCGACTGATTGAGGTAGAGCCGACTCCGGTAGGGGTCCAACGCCGCGGAGATCAGCATCGCGCCAGCGCAGACCGCCGCGACGATCCACCACCAACTCCCCAGCCGCCGAGCGATGCCGAACATGCCGACCGCCAGGGCCGAGACCGCCACCGCGGACACCGCCGACGACTTCAGCTGATCCGTCACGAACATCCACGGCGTAGTGCGCGACAGGCCGTAGGCGTGCTCCCGGACGTATCCGAAGTACACGTCGCTCGGCAGGTCGATGACGGTGAAGCCCAGGAACAGCAGGTTCGCGAACAGCACCGTCGTCAGCCATGAGCGATCGCCCCACACCCGATCGAGCGCTCTCACCAGCCCCCCCGACCTCCGCTCGGCAAAGCGCTGTGTCACTCGCCACAGGGGCACCGTCAGGTACCGGACGATGAGCAGCATCGCCAGCGGCTCCGCGATCGCGTCGATGGCGGAGTGCAGGTAGCCGGGCGCGTGGTACGCGTGGACCTCGGAGAGCTGCTCGGGCGTGAAGATCGGCTCCACGCCTGTCAGCGTCGCATACTCACGACCGTGGCACCTTCTTGTGCCCGGGCGGCGGGGGCGGTGGCTCGGGGGGCGAGTCCTCCTCCTCGGCTCTTGCTTCGGCCAGGAGCAGGTCCTTCATGCGCTGGAGGCTCGCGCGCGTCTGCTCGACGAAGGGGCTCGCCGCGCCGATGCGCTCCGCCGCCTCCAGCGTGCGCTCGTAGACGGTGATCGCCTTGGTGATGAGCACCCGAATCTTCTTCCGCAGCTCGGACCGGTAGACGGCCTGCTCGCTGGACGCGAGGTCCTGCGGCGCCGGCGCGTTCATCATGTTCTCGTACATCGTCTCGTAGAGCCCGCCGATGCGCGCGCCGGCCGCCGTTGCCCAGTAGCCGTTCCCCATGCGGATGCAGCGCAGGTAGTGCCCTTGCGACGACAACAGCAGCTCCGACTTGTACTCGAGCTCCTCGGCGAGCTTCTCGGTGCCCTTGTTCGGGTCGAGCTGCACGTTCTCGTAGTGTTGTCGGAAGATCTCCCCCAGGAAGAACTGGGCCTGCGCCGGGAAGAACTCGTCCACCAGATCGCGATCGGGCAGGTCGTTGTAGAACGCGAGCGCGGCGCGCAACGTCTTCTCCGCCACGTCGATCTGCCCCGCCTCGAGCTCACACACGCCTTCCTGCACCCGGGCCTCGAGTCGCGCGTCGACCTTCACGTCGGCGCGGTCGGCGATGGTCTTCAGGACGTCGATGGCGTCGGGGAAGCGCTCCAGGTGGTAGAGCACCTCGGCCACTCGGAACGACGCGTCGAGTGAGTCGCCTTCACCCTTCGCGGGATCGGCGATCTCCGAGAAGCGCGCCCAGGCGTCGTGCCACTGCTTCAGCTTCTCGAGCGCGAGCCCCGCGTTGTACAGCGCCTCTCGCCGGTGCTTCGACTCGGGGTGAAAGTCGCAGATGCGGCCGAAGTAGCGCGCGGCCTGCGTGTAGTCCTCCGCCGCGTAGAACGAGGTGCCGGCCGCGAAGAGCTCTTCGTCGTTGAGCTTCTCGAGCTCCAGGTCTCCGATGATGAGCGTCTCGTCGAAGCGGACCTCTTGCGCCTTCGACTTCGCGTCGACCGTCGCCACCACCGGCGCCTTCGTGTGCGCGCAGCCCATGGCGACCAGCGCCGCGACCGCTCCCAACCACCAACGCTTCACCGTCATCCAGGGCTCCCAGGCCAGTGTCGAGCGGGCAAAGGACAGCGCCGCCTCCGCGAAGGTTCCCACAGGTTAACGCGCGGCCACCTCGCCGATCATGGCGGCGTCCCCCCAGACGTATCGGGAGGTCTCCCACAAGCTGCGCAGGTCGTGCACATCGTGGTCGAAGCGGGGGACCAGCACGAGTGGGGTGGGGGCGCACAGCTCGCGGAGCCGCTCGATGCCGCGCGCGTCCTGGTTGGCGAGGTGCTCGGCCTCCTCGAGCGTCGCCTCCATCTTGTGGCGCAGGTCGTCGGGGAGCCTGGCCGCCTGTGCCCACAGCTCCGCGGAGACCGGGCGGTGCACGCGGTTCACCACCACCGCCGCGATGTTCATCTTGTTCTGCAAGAGGAGGGTGTGGAAGAAGACCGCCTCGTCGAGCCGCTCGGGCATCGGGCCGGTCACCAGGACGTAGGACGTCGACTCCGCCTCGAGGAGCGCGCGCGTCTGGTGGGCCCGCTCGCGGAAGCCCTCGTTCATGCCACTGATGTTGAGCATGAACTCGGCGAGCTGCTGCAGGGTCTCGGTGCCGGTGAAGCGGGCGATGGTCTTGGCGACGTAGCTGCCGCCGAGGTTGAAGAGCCTCAGGCCGAACTTCCCCGCCGCGAGCGCCGGGGTGAGCAGCCACTTCGCCGCGTCGTTGTCGAGGAAGTCGAGGATGCGGTTCGGCGCGTCGAGAAAGTCGAGGGCGTGCGCGGTGGGCGGCGTGTCGAGCACGATGAGCGGGTAGTCGCGCTGGGTTCGCAGCTCCCACAGCTTCTCCATCGCCACGTACTCCTGCGAGCCGGCGAGGGCCGACGAGAGCGACTGGTAGAAGCGGTTGTTCAAGATCTTCTCGCGCTTGTCGGGCGGGGCCCGGCGTTCGATCAGCTCGTCCCAGGTGCGCTTCATGTCGAGCATCATCGCGTGCATCGGCGCGTTCGGGGCGAGGCCCACCCTGGCGAAGGACTCCTCGGGAATGCGCATCTCGGCGTTGCCGAGCTGCTCGAGCCCGAGCGAGTTCGCCAGGCGCTTGGCCGGGTCGATGGTCAGGACCAGCGAGCCCTTGCCCTCCATCGCGGCTCGGAGCGCGATGGTGGCCGCGATGGTCGTCTTGCCGACGCCGCCCGAGCCCACGGTGATGAGCACCGAGCTGTTCTCCATCGCCTGGCGCACCGGCCCGATCACGGGGCGCTCCTCGCCGAGGACAGCTGGTGGGCGATCTCCTCGATGGCCTTGCGCCCGAACTCCGGCAGGTAGACGCGCGGCACCGACAACACGGGGTGTTTCAGGGTCTGGAGGCGGGCGAGGCTCTCGGCGGACTGCAGCGCTCTGAGGCGGTGCCCCTGAGCGAACTCTTTGAGCTCCTCGGTGGGGAGCTTCTCGAGCTCCGCGCCGTCCCACCGCGCGGGGATGAAGCCGTTCAGCACCACCAGCTGAGGCGAGAGCTTCACCCGCTCCTTCAGCGCGGCGTCGAGCTCGAGGGTCTCGTTGACCGGCATCTCCTCGGGCGTGGAGACGAGCACCGCGGCGGTCATCGCGGGGTCGACCAGGAAGTCGCGCATCCACGCCGCGTCCGTGGCCATCGGCCCCGGCGGCACCGTGTCGATGATGACCTGCGGCACCGAGAGGAAGGTGAGCGCGTGGCCGGTGGCGGGGGCGTCGATGATGACCCGATCGAACCGCCAGCTCCCGTCGGGGCGCTTCTCCTTCAGGTGGAAGAGGATTTTCCCGAGGAGCACCAGCTCCTGCAGCGAGGGGATGAAGCGCAGGAAGTAGCGCACCAGCCGATTCTCGAAGACCGCGCTGTAGACGCTCTCGAAGCGCAGGATCATCAGCGCGTACTCGCGCATCGCCTCCTGGGGGCGCACGTCGACCGACCAGAGGTTCTCCTCGATCGACGTCACCTCGGCCCCGGCCTCGGGTCGGCCGAGGAGCTGTGTCACGCGTTCCTTGGTGTTGACCTCGCACACCAGGGTCTTCTTGCCCTCGCGCGCGCTGATGAGGGCCAACGCGGCGGCCAGCGTCGTCTTGCCGACGCCACCTTTGCCCGTGACGATGAGGAGCCTCTTGTCCGACAAAACCGAGAGCACGCGCGTTCGCACATTGACATGACCGAGGGGCGAGATCACCATCGCGCCCATGCTCAAGGACAACCCCATGATGAAGAAGCTCGTCGCCACCGGCGAGGAGCGCATCGGCAAGCTCGTGCAACAGCTCATGGCGAACGAGAAGTTCGTGGCGGGCGTGCAGGCGATCATCTCCCGCGCGTTCACCGCCAAGGGAGCGCTCGACAAGAGCCTGCGCACCGCGCTCGCCGCGATGAACCTGCCGTCGACGGGTGACCTCGAGACGCTGAAGGAGAAGATTGAGGAGCTGGAGCGGCTCCTCGGCCAGGTCGAGTCGAAGGTCGACGCCCTGGTCGAGACGAAGAAGTGACGAGGAAGATCGCCTTCATCAACGAGAAGGGCGGGACGGGGAAGACGACCTTGGCCGTCAACGTGGCGGCCTTCCTCGCCCGGAAGCAGAAGCGGGTCTTGCTGGTCGATCTCGACACGCAGGGCCACGCCGGCAAGTCACTCGGCATCGACTCGCGCACCGCGCGCCCCAACATCTACCACCTGCTCGTCGACGAGCGCGTCTCGCTGGCGGAGGTGACGCGCCCGACGGCAGTCGAGAACCTGTTCGTGGTGCCGGCGTGGAAGGAGATGGCCGAGTTCCCCACCACCGTGGCCGCGCATCCGCGTCGCTCGCGGCTCCTCGCCGAGCGGCTCTCCGACGAGGCGGTCCGGGGCTACGACGTGGTGCTCTTCGACTCACCGCCTTCCTTGGGGCTGGTGACCACCAACGTGCTGCTCGCCGCGCGGGAGCTGGTGGTTCCCGTCGCGACCACCTACCTGGCGCTCGACGGCTGCGCGGAGCTGGTGAACACGGTGGGGCGAGTGGAGACCGAGCATGGGCGCGAGGGCCCGTCGATCGCGCTGGTGGTGCCGACCCTGTACCGGAAGACCGCGCTCGCGGACGAGGTGGTGGCGAAGCTCGAGGAACACTTCCCCAAGAGAGTCTCGGCGCCCTTGAGCTTCAACGTCGCCATCGACGAGGCTCAGAGCCACGGCAAGACGATCTGGGAGTACGCGCCATGGAGCCGCGGGGCCACGATGCTCCAGGCGGTGGCCGAGGCCGTCGAGCGCGCCGGGGACTGACTACTTCTTCTGCTCAAGCTGATCGAGCCGCTTCTCGAGCTGCTCGATGCGCTGCACCAGGGCGCCCAGATCGCGGCCGAGGGCGGGGAGACCACCGACCACGTTCTCCACCGTCTGCTTGACCCGCTCGTCGACCTTCGCTTGCCAGGCCTCGAAGACGCGCTGCGACTGCTGCAGCATGCCGGCGGGCGAGTGCGTGTCTTCGGGGTTCAGCATCTTCTCGATGCGCTGGCCGGCCTCCTGGCGGAGGGCGTCGACCCGGGGGCTGACCTGGGTGCTGATGAAGTCGGAGAAGGACTCGCCCGGGCGGCGGATGATCTCGCGCAGCACCGACAGCGGCATCTGGTTCTTCTTCTTCTCTTCCTCGAAGACGATCTGCGCCAGGGTGACGGAGGTCAGATCCTCCTTGGTGCGGTTGTCGATGATCTTCACCTCGACGCCCTGCTTCACCATCTCGGCGATCTCGTCGAGGGTCACGTACCGACTCTCGACCGTGTCGTAGAGCTTCCGGTTGGTGTACCGCTTGATCACCTTCGGTTCGCTCTTCGGCGCTTCGGCTTCAGTCATGAAGGAACCCCACGGCGGGTGTGACGCGGTGCGACGTGCGAATACCACCTGTGCTTACACCGGGGCAAGCATTGACGGCTGGCCTATACTCGCGCGGCCGCCGCGTGGTGGCCCACGCCCATGATCGTCAAGTGCGAGCAGTGCCAGACCCGCTTCAAGATTCCGGACGACAAAGTCACCGACAAGGGCGTGAAGGTGCGCTGCACGAAGTGCAGCCACACGTTTCGGGTGACGCGCGACATGGAAGCCGACGGCGCGTCGCCGCCGCCTCCATCGGGCGATGATCCGTTCGCGCGGTTCGGCGCGGTGGGCTCGGGTGGCGCGGCGCCGGCGGGGCGCGCGGCGAGCCCCATGTCGGTGACGGGCGCGTTGCCGCCAGCACCGAGCTTCGACTCGATGTTGCCGCCCTTGCCGTCGGCGCCGAACCCGATGGGCGCCGGGGCCTTCGACTTCGGAGGTCTCGCGCCTCCGCCCGCCGTGGTGCCGATCGCGCCTGGGGTGCCCGCGCCACCCGCCTCTCCGTCGCCCTTCGATTTCGCGAACCTGGTGCCGCCGACGCGCGGTGCGGCGCCCGCGGCTCCCTTCGACTTCGGCGCCCTCGGCCCTCCGCCCGGGGGGGCGGCTGCTGGCGCGTCTCCGATGACGGTGCGGGTCGGCGGTCCACCGCCGCCACCTCCCCCCTCGGCGCCGAAGGGGC
>JBBIOE010000141.1:0-20906 GCA_037443525.1 Archangiaceae bacterium
CCGCCGGGCCGGCGTCCGCCCCGCCGTCGGCGCTCTCGCTCGAGGGCCCGGGTGGACACCCCGACGCCAGGGCGAGCGCGGCGAGGAAGACGGCGACGCGGGGCTTGGAGGGCGACACCACCACACCGTAGCCCGGGCGGGCGCGCGGCGACGAGCACCAGCGTCGCCGGCTCGGGGGGCCGGGCTCACGTCACGAGGGTGCGCCGCCGAGCCGTAGCGGCTGACGCGACCTCGTCAATGCGTTAGTGCCGTCCCTCATGCCGCGATCGTCGTTCGAACGAGGAGCCCTCATGCCGTCCAGCCGTGCCGCGTCTCTGGCGTTGGTCTGCCTCGCCGCCGCGTGCGCGACCGCGCCCAAGCGTGACGAGCCGCGCGCGCCCCCGATCGTCCAGCTCACCGGGACCTCGGTGCGCGACGTCTCGCTCGAGGGGCTGACGCTGGTGCTCGCGCTCGAGCTGCAGAATCCGAGCGCCGCGCGGGTCCAGCTCAGTGAGGCGAAGGTGCGGCTGTCGGTGGCCGCCGAGAAGGTGATCGACGTCGCGGTGCCGCTCGGCCTCGCGGTCGAGCCCAACGCGTCGGCCGCCGTCGAGGTCCCGATTCGCCTCGAGTGGGCGACGCTGCCGGGAGTCGTCCCGGTCGCGCTGCGCGGCGACGACGTCCCCTACCGCGTCGACGGCGCGGTCGCCCTCGCCAGCCCGCGAGAGGTCCGGCTGCCCTTCGCTCACGAGGGCCGGCTGCCGCTCCCCCGCGTCCCCAAGGTCTCCTTCGAGCGCTCGAAGGTGGAGCAGGTGGGCCTGTCCGCGACGGCCGTGCGCGTCGGGCTGAAGATCGACAACCCGAACCCCTTCCCCGTGAAGGTCGAGCTGAAGGACCTCAAGGTCCTCACCGCGGGCGCGGAGCTCGTCACCTTGAGCGCCCAGGACGCTTCGGTCGGCGCGAAGGCCTCGGAGGAGCTCGACCTGACGGGCCGCCTCGACCTCGGAACGCTCGGCGTCGCGGCCAAGGCCGTGCTCGGCGGCGAGTGGCCCCAGCCCGGCCTCGCGGGCACGGTGCGCGTCGGGTCGTTCGAGAAGAGCTTCAGCGCCGCGCCCGAGCCGGCTCGTGCCGGCAAGGCGGCGCCGGACGCGGCCAAGAAGTAGGCCTTCGACCTGTCGTCGGGCCGGCCGCCGCGCGGGAGTCTGGCGTCTGGGCCCGCGCCTCGAAGCTCGCCTCGCCGCCACGGTCACGATGAAGGCGAAGCACAGCCGCAGCAGCTGAACGTCGGACTCGCGCGGCACCGAGAGCTGCTCGGAGATGCGGCGCGGGTCGATCTCCGAGACGGCGTCGAGCCGCTTCTGGAGCTGGGCGAGCTCGATGCGCAAGTCCTCGGCCTTCGATTCGGTTCCGCCCTGCGAGCGATGGCCTGAGAGGGGCCGCGTCACGCCGGCCATCGAGCTCGACCGCCCGGCGAACAGCCCGAGCACGCCGGCGCCGACGGTGGCTCACGTCTCGGCGCTGCGTACGGCGAGCTCCTTCTCGGTCTGGGCGAGGTCGGCGCGCTTCTTCTCCAGGTCGCGCGAGAGCTGCTGCGACTCCTTCGTGACCCCCGACCTCTGCACCACCCGGGCGAGGAAGGCCTCGCGCGACTCGGTCGGCCCCGTGGCCTCGAGGCCTGGTCGGGCTCGTCCCGAAGAAGATCGCCGGTCCGGCGGCGGTGCTCGCCGAGGAGAACATCAACAAGGTGGAGTGCCTCGACTTCGCCCCGTCCCCACGCCATCGTCGCGGCGCCATGACGGATCCCGACCCGACTGACGCCCCTTCCCACGCCGAGGGGCTCGCGGCGAGCAGCCCCGTCGTTCCCGTCGCCGTCTCTGTCTTCCTCATGGCCTTCGGCGCCGTCTTCATGGCCGGGGGGGGGCTGATGTTCTGGGGCCTGACCCAGGGGCTCGAGGAGGGTTGGCAGAGAGCCCTCACGCGGAACGGCTTCGGCACGCCGGCCCAGTTGGCGGAGTCGGCGAGGGCCCGGGTCGATCTCGCGGCGGCGCTCGCCGCCTTCCAGGTGCGGGACGCCGAGCGCCGGAAGCTCGCCAGGGGCCAGCTGCCGCCCGAGGCCCAGGGTGACGAGGCCGCGCTCGACGAGGCGGTCGAGGTGCTGCGGGAAGAGGCGAGCGACTGGGAGCCCGGGCCGGCTCCCGAGGTCCTCCGCCCGCTGCCCGAGGGGCGCTGGGGTCGCTTCGCCGCGCTCACCACCGACCAGCGGACCAAGCTCTTCGCCGGGCCGATGGCGGCGCCCGTGTTCTTCATGCCGGGCCTCTTCATCGCGCTCGCGGCATTCGTCTCCATGGTGCGCGAGCGAGGCGCCCGCCGCCTCGCGCGGGAGTTCCCCGAGCGGCCCTGGCTCCACGTGTCCGAGTGGTCGCGCCTGCGTGGCCGTGGCCAGGGGGGCGGCGCCCGGACGGGGCTCTCGCTCATGAGCTTCGTCTTCGGCTGGGTGGCTCTCTGTGCCTCGGTGATGTGGATCGCGGAGCCCGAGCCCGAGGGCGCCTTCACCGCCCTGACGGCCGCCGTGGACGGCGTGACCGTGCTCCTCGGGCTGTTCACGGTGCGCGCCTACGTCCAGGGCTTCAAGTTCGGCCAGGCCGCGCTGCTCCTCGGCCAGGTGCCCCTCGAGCCGGGCAAGACCTTCGCCGCGCGCCTGGTGGTGCCCGCGGTGCTCTCCACCGCCACCAAGGTGTCGGCCCGCTTGCACCTGGAGAAGTCTTACACCACCGGCCAGGGCAAGAACCGGCACGCGCACTCCGTGACCGTCTACGAGCAGCTGCAGGAGGTGCCGCGCACGGCTCTCCTCGGCCAGGGCGGCACTCTGTCCGTGGACCTCCGCTTCGAGCTCCCCGACGACCAGCCCACGAACCACGCAGGCTCCGAGCCCGGCTACCAGTGGAAGGTGGCGGTGAGCGCCGAGACGCCGGGGGTGGACTTCAGTGAGACCTTCGAGCTGCCGGTGTACCGCCCGCGCGGCAGCGGCGACCTGACGGTGCGCTCCGACTGGCAGGGGTGAAGGAGACACTCACCTCGCTCCGTCGAAGGAGAGGCGATCGCGTGGCGGGCATCGCGAGGAAGCGCGTTCCGCGAACGCGGTTCGCCACCCCAGCAGCACGGGCCCGTGCCGTGCGCGGGGCGGCCCACGTCGAGCCCTGCGCTACGCGCGCGCCTTCGCCTTCACGTACTCGGCGATGCGGCGGAACTGGCTCGCGCCGTCCAGGCCCGCCTCGGCGATCACCGCGCGGCCGGGCCCCGAGCCGGGGTATTGGCCCCGAGCGTACGGGTGCAGCGAGGCCGCGCGGCCGGCGTCGGAGCGGACCCACCGGTACATGGTGGCCATGGTGAAGCCGGTGATGCCCATCGCCTGCACGGCCTTCGCCTCGGGGAAGATTCGCGCGCGCTCCTCGGCGGGCAGGAGGTCGAACAGCTCGGCGCTGGCGACGTAGTACGCCTCCACGTCGAGGCCGGCCTTCTCGAGCAGCGGCAGCGCCTCGGTGAGGAAGGCGTAGGCGACGCCCGAGTCCTGCAGCACCACCGTCGCGTCGGCCCGGCCGCGCGCCTTGCGCAACAGGTAGACGCCCTGCGCCGCGTCGCTGGCCGGCGCCAGGCCGAGCGCCGCGCGATCGAGCACCGTCTCGCTGGGCCGGGTCACGAAGGGCGCGATCACCGCCGGGCGGTGCGCGAGGGCCGCCGAGAGCAGGGGCCAGAGCTCGCTCGGATCCCACGGGGTGAGGGTGATCATCGCGCCGGGTGGGAAGTTCTCCTGGAACAGCTGCAAGGGCTGCGGGTCGGCGTGGGTGGGGCCGTCCTCGCCGGTCTTGAGCCCGGCATGACCGCAGACGAGGATCATCGGGGTCGGCTCGACGCCGAGCCGCTCCTCGCGGGCCTGGCTGCCGATGGCGTGCAGCCGGGCCGCGATGTGGCCGAGCGGCGCGAGGAAGGCCCCGTAGGACGCCGCCGCGCCGAGGTGATGCCCGAAGGCGGCGATGCCGGAGAGCACCGCGGCGCTGGCGTCCTCGCAGATGCCGCCCACGGAGAGGGTGCGCGAGGCCGGGCGGCTCGTGGCGCTGAAGAAGCCCGGCTCGAAGCCCTTGGCCGCCTCGTTGATGCTGGTGGACCCGAGGAGATCGGCCGCGGCGATGAGCACCGCGCCGCCGCTCTTGGCGTTGAGGGCGCCGAGGGCCTTGCCGAGCTGGCCGCGCAGCGTCACCTCCGAGCCGGTCGCCAGCGCGAGCTCGCTCGGGACGGCTGCGCCGCCGGCGAGGGCGTAGGCGTCGTCGAGGCGCGGCGCGCCGGCGCGGGGCGTGCGCTTCGCCGCGTCCAAGCGCTCCCGCGACCTTGCGAGGCGGGCGGAGAGGGTGCGCGTCATCGGCGCCTCGTCCTCGAGCCACCGCCGAATCGCCAAGAGGCCCTCATGGAAGCAGCGCTCCACTTCCTCGGCGTCGCTGCCCTTCTGGCACCGCTGGTCGTCGGGCGAGCACTTCGGGAGCGCGGCCTTGGCGGCCTCGGGCAGCGGCAGCGAGGCGTAGAACCCCTGGGAGCAGAGCTTGTGCCCCGCGCCGTGCGAGGCTTTGCCCTCGATGCCGTACTTCCAGCCCTTGACGGTGCGGTAGACGATGGCGGTCGGCTGGCCGTTGTCGAGCGAGAGCGCCTTGCGCTGCGCCGCGGCGATGGCCTGGAAGTCCATGCCCCTGGGCACGGAGATGACGTTCCAGTCGTGCAGGTAGAACAGCTCGAGCGGGTCCCACTGGACGTAGTCGCCGGGCGTGCTGCCCTCGCGCGTCACCGCGTTGGAGTCGATGGAGGCCTGGTTCCAGTCGACGTGCACGATGGCGTTTCGCAGCGACGCCGTGCCCGCGAACGCCAGCGCCTCGCCGACGCGCCCCGGGGTGAGGCCGCCCTCGCCCTCCACCACGTGCACGCGCGGGGCGCCCTTCCCGAACCAGTCGGACATGGCCAGCGCCAGGCCCAGCGACGAGCCGAGCCCGACGCCCGAGGCGCCCGTCGACAGCTTCACGAAGGGCGTGGCCGGCGTCGGGTGCCCGTCCAGCGCCCGCGACTGGTGCTGCTTGAAGAGCGGGGTGCCGTTGGTGGGGTTTCGGCGGAAGCCGAGGAGGTCCTCGAGGCGGAGCTGATCCTTCGGCGACGGGGCCAAGAGCGCGGGCGCGGCGAGGCGGACGATCTCGTTGCGCAAGGCCCACATGGCGTAGAGGCCCAGGGCCTTGTGGCCGGCGGCGTAGGAGATGACGTCGGCGTCTTCGCGGTCGGGCCGCTGGACGTCGTAGTCCATCGCGTCGAACAGCAGCGTCGACACGAAGCGGCCGGAGGAGATCGAGCCGCCCGGGTGGCCCGACATCGGGGCGTAGTTGTAGAGCATGGCGCAGAGCGCCCGGTAGATGCCGTCCAGCCGCTCGAAGGCCTGCAGCTCGTCGGGGGACAGCGGGGCTCCGTCGAGCTCCCCGAGCCACTGCGCGCGGCGCGGGCCGAAGTGGGCGCTCATGCGTACCTCCCTTCCTTCATGAAGGCCTGGAAGCCGGCCCTGTCCCTCGAGGCGGTGGCGATGCGCTTCACGGCCTCGGCGAGGTCATCGATGGCGGTGGCGACGGAGAGGCGCAGGTAGTGCTTCTCCTCGGTGCCGATGACGCCGAAGGAGCGGCGATCGAGCGTGGCCACCTGGTACTTGAAGAGCAGGAAGAGCTGGAAGAGCGTCGACGGCGAGCTCTTCGCGCGGACCTCGGCCGGCAGGTCGCGGAAGGCGTCGAACGCGCCGAGCGAGGTGCAGACGCCGGTGATGTTGGGGAAGACGTAGAAGGCGCCGCCCGGCTTCTTGCAGGTGACGCCGTCGATGGCGTTGAGGCCCTGGACCACCAGATCGCGCCGCGCCTGGAACGCCGAGATCATCTTCGCGATGGCCGGCTGGCTCTCGGGTGACTCCAGCGCCACCTTGGCGCCGTACTGGTTGTAGGCCGCGGTGCACGAGAAGTAGTTGATGTTCATGTTGCGGAACACCGACGCCTCCTCGGCCGTCGGGAAGACCGCCCACCCGATGCGGCCGCCGGTCCACGCGTAGGACTTCGACACGCCGCCGACGATGATGGTGCGCTCGGCCATGCCGGGCAGCGAGGCGATGGAGTGGTGCTTCGCGCCGTCGAAGAGGATGTCCTCGTAGACCTCGTCCGAGTAGACGCGCAGCGCCGGTGGGGCCTTCTTCTTGATGAGGCCCGCGATCTCCTCGAGCTGCGCCAAGGTGGCCACGCCGCCGGTCGGGTTGGACGGCCAGTTCAGGTACAGAAGCTTGGTGCGGGAGCCGAGCAGCGGCTCGAGGTCGCGCGCCCGGCAGCTGAACTCGTTCTCCTCCAACAGGTGCAGCGGGACGGGCGTGGCGTCCATGAAGCGGGTGAACGACTCGTAGATGGGGAAGCCCGGGCTCGGGTAGACGACCTGATCGCCGGGATCGCAGTAGACCTGCTGGGCGAAGCCGATGGGCGGCTTGGCGCCCGCGAAGACCACCACCCGGTCGGGGGTGATCTTCAGGCCGCGCCGTTCGCCCATGGTCTTGGCCACGGCCTGGCGGAGGGGCTCGATGCCCTGCGGATCGCAGTAGTGGGTCTGGCCGGCGTCGATCTGCCGCTTCACCTCCTCGGCGATGTGGTCCGGCAGCGCGAAGTCGGGCTCGCCGAGGTTGCACTTGATGACCCGCTTCCCGGTCGCCTCGACCTCGCGGATCCACGGACCGATCTTGAAGGCGTTCTCCGTCCCCAGCGCGGTGAGGCGCCGGGCGAAGGCGGGCGCGGACATGGGCTCTTGCGACATGGTGAACCTCCCGAGGTCGTTCGTTCTCCAACGACATCGGGCCGGCACCGTACTGCCGCCGGAGGAGGGCGAACGGTCGCCGCTCACCGAAGGCCCTTCTTAAACTCGTGCGGCGCATTAGCCCTGCTCTCGGACCTGGGCCCGGGAGAAACCGCTCGACGGCATTGCGCGGCTGGCCGATACCGCGCGCACCATGGCTTCCACGCCCCGTCCCTGGACCGTCCTTGCCCATCGCCCGCTCGAGCGCTTCGAGGACAACCTCTGGTGCGTCGAGGCCAACCTGCCCAAGGGCTCGCTGAACCGCCGCATGGCCGTCCTCCGCCTCGGCGACGGGCGCCTCGTCTTTCACAACGCGGTGCCTCTCGACGACGCGTCGATGGCGGCCCTGGAGGCCTGGGGCAAGCCGGCCTTCCTGGTGGTGCCGGTGGGAGGCCATCGCCTCGACATTCACGCCTTCACGGTCCGCTACCCCGGGCTCCAGGTGCTGTGCCCAAAGGAGATCGCCGCCAACGTCGGCGAGGTGGTGAAGGTCGACGGAGGCTACGAGCGGCTGCCGAAGGACGCTTCGCTCGAGGTGGTGGCCCTCGACGGCACCAAGAGCGGCGAGGCGGTCTTCGTCTCGAAGAGCCCCGACGGCGCGCGCAAGAGCCTCGTCTTCGGCGACGTGGTGATGAACGTGCCCCACCAGCCGGGCCTCTCGGGGCTGGCGTTCCGGCTGCTCGGCGCCACCGGCGGCGTCAAGGTGACGATCATCGCGCGCCTGATGGTGGTGAAGGACAAGCGCGCCGTGGCCGAGCACCTGCGGCGGCTGGCGGCGACGCCCGGCGTGGCGCGGCTCATTCCCAGCCACGGCGAGAACGTCGTCACCGACGCGGCGGCGACGCTGAAGGCCTGCGCCGACGGCCTGGCCTGAGCGCCGCGCCGTTCGGGCGAGCGCGCTCCCTGGCCATTTCACTCGGGGCCCTCGGCTGCGAGTGGCGCGTGCGATGCAGCCATTCCCCTTCGCGCTGCCATCGGCGGCTCAGCCAAGGAGACGTCACCATGAGCGACTTCATGATCGAGACCCCCCACACGAAGGAAGAGTGCGTTCGAGCGCTCGACGAGCTGGTCGACGCGGGCCCGGAGGTGCTGGCGAAGTACGAGTTCGGCTGCGCGAAGGGCGACCACACCGGCTACGCCCTGGTCCAGGCGGAGAACGCGGCGGAGGCCCGGAAGCTGGTGCCGCATTTGCTGCAGTCGAAGGCCAAGGTCGTCCCGGTCGAACGGCTCACCGCGGACATGGTGATGGGGTTCCACGCCCTGTGACCGGCCTCGCCGCGCCGTGAGAAGCTCTCCGGCATGGCCATCGTCGTTCGGTACCGGTGTCACCACTGCGGCGCGGCGCGCCAGGGAAACCCGGGTGGGGCGTGGGTGCGCTGCGAGCACTGCGCCGCGCTGATCGCCTTCGACTGGCAGGCGTGGTTGGCGTCGAAGGAGTACGCGGCCTACCTGCGGCAGGCGTCGTCCGGGGCGCACCAGCAGGGCTGGACGGACTACCAGGCGCACATCGCGCGGGCCGATGCGCTGGTGAAGAAGAAAGACCTCGCTGGCGCGGCCGCGGAGTTCAGGGCGGCGATGGCGAAGTCCGCCGAGCTGAACCCGTCGATTCACCCCGACGAGCTGCGCACCAGGCCGGCGTGGCGTGAGAAGTGGCTCGCGCTCGCGGCGTGGAGCCTTCTTCAGCAGCGCGTCGACCCCGTCGCCTCGAAGCTGCAGGCCGAGCTGATGAGCACGCTCTCGGCGTTCGACTACAAGAACCCGATGAAGCACGTCGAGAAGGCCGTGGAGCTCTTGACGGCGCAGTACCGGCGCTTCGAAGAGCTCGGCCCCCCGGAGGACCCGGACGGCATGCCTGGGCCCCAGCGCCTGCGCGCGACGCTCTCGCAGTTCGTCGGCGGCTACCTGCAGCTGGTGAACAAGGCTCAGCAGCGCGCGCTGCTCGAGCGCATCTACGGGAAGGACGACGTCGTCGAGGCCGGCGACACCTCGAGGGACACGCTGGGCATGTTCCGCCAGTGGCGCTGCCCGGCGTGCGGCCTGTGCTGCCTCGAGACGCGCTTCGCCAGCGAGCACACCTGCATGGCGTGTGCGTTCCGGGCTCCGGTCGCGGCGGCGGACACGGAGCTCGAGCGGCTGGAGCTTTCCTGCGGTCGGTGCGGCGCGGCGCTGGTGCTCGAGCGCGGAGAGCTGGAGCGCAGCTGCGGGCACTGCGGCACCTGGACGCGGCGGCTCGAGCGCACCGGCGCCGTGGAGCGCGCGTTCGGGCAGGAGGTCATGGCGGCGGCGGCGGCCAAGCACGGGTTCACGCTGGAGACGCTCCCGGCGCACGGGAAGCCCGGCCTTCCGGTGACGTCCCAGAACCGGGCGCAGCTCCAGGCGAGCGGGCTCTTGCGGCTGGCGACCGGCTACCACGCCTTCCTCGACGCCGACGCCTACCTCGCGCTGGTGCGCGGCACGTTCGAGGGCGTGGAGGGCGCGGCGCTCGTGGCCCGCCTCGACGAGGTGAAGCGCAGCGCGGCGAGCGAGGGCGGCACGACGGAGGCCCTCGCGCTCATCGACGCCAGCCTCGCCCGGCTCCAGCGGCGCGCGTGAAGGAGGCGCCGCCTTCGCCGCCGGGTGGCCTCACGCCGCCGGCGTGGTCGCGCCGGCAGCGGCGGGGAGCGGGGCTCGAGGCTCGGACGCCACCCACCCGCCCGCGGCGAGCACCACCGCGAGCCCGAGACCGCCGAGCGCGCCGAACGCCTCGCCCAGCACCACGACGCCGAGCAGCGCCGCCGTGAGCGGCTCGAGGTAGGTGAGGACGCCGGCGACCTGCGCGCCCACGACGCGGAGGCCGAGGTTGAAGAGCGCGGCGGCGACGAGGCCGTTGACGAGCGCGGCGAAGACCAGGACGGGCACGAAGCCCCAGTCCGCCGGGGAGGGGAGCGCCGCGCCACGGAAGACGGCCAGCAGCGCGAGCGCCGAGACCACGGAGTGCAGAGACGTGACGGCGACCGGACCGAACGTCCGCCCCGCGCGGCGGCTCGCGAGCACCACGATGGCGTAGAAGACCGCGCTCCCCGCGCCGAGGAGCGCCGTGGTCACCGCTCCGTTCGAGCTGCCGCCCGGCCCCAGCACCATTCCCAGGCCCGCGAGGACCACGGGGCTCGCGAGCAGGGCCCGCCTCGAGCGCGGCTCGTTCAAGAGCCGGGGAGCGAACAGCGCGACCAGCGTCGGCGCGAGGTAGTGGGTCAAGACCGCGACCACCACCGGCCCGCGCGCCAGGGCGGAGAAGTAGAGGGCGACGTTCCCCGCGTCCGCGAGCCCCACCAGCACCAGGGCGACGACCGCGCCCCGGTCGGCGAAGTCGCGGCGGCGGAACACGAAGGGCGCGGGGAGCGACATCACGGCCATGGTGATGAACGCGACCACCATGCCGCCGGGGCCTTCGCCGCGCGTGTAGAGCGGCCAGGTGCCCCACAGCGTCGCCGCCAGCGCGACCATCATCATTCCGGCGCCGCGTCTCGACGCGGGGGAGGGCAGCCGCGCAAAAGTCACGGCGCGCAGAGGCTCGCGTTGACACCGAAGCCCACGTACAGGCATCGGCTGAAGGGCGGGGTGGGGCAGTCGGCGGGCAGGGTGCAGAGCTTCGAGCACGCCATGCCGCCGTCCCGAATGTCGACGCAGAGGGCGCTCTGGCAGTCCGCCTCTCCGGTACAGGGGACGCCCGCCGCCCCGGTGCCGCGCGCGCCCGGAACGCAGAAGACCCGGGTGCCCGTCGAGTCGAAGCTCTTGCAGGTCATGTCCGGCGGGCAGTCGTCGTTGGCGAAGCAGGGGCAGTCCGTCTGGGCCACGCACGTGCGGCCGGCGTCGGGGGAGCCCGCATCGACAGTGGGGCCGGCGTCGGTCGCTGGCGGCCCGGCGTCCACTTGGCGAGGGCCGGCGTCGTCGCGCGCGCCCGCGTCGGGGACGGAGGGAGAGCCGCAGGCGAAGAGCCCGAGGAGCGGCAGCACGAGGAGGAGTCGAGACATGGGCTTCCGTGTACTCCCCTCAGTGGGCGAGGCAACCGCGCTGTGCAGCCAGTACGCGTCGAATTCGAGGCTCTTCGACGGCGGCGCGGTGACTCTCCTCGTTCGACGCCATGCCACGAATCATCGGTCTCGCAGGCAGTCTGAGGAGGGCCTCCTACAACGCGGCCCTGCTCCGCGCCGCCGCCGGCCTCGCCCCGTCGGGCCTGGAGGTCGAGACCGCGTCGATCGCGGCCATTCCGCTCTACGACGGTGACCTCGAGCGCGAACGTGGCCTTCCGGAAGCGGTGACGACGCTGAAGGAGCGGATCGCGGGAGCGGACGGGCTGCTGCTCGTCACGCCCGAGTACAACAACTCCCTGCCCGGCGTGCTGAAGAACGCGATCGACTGGCTCTCTCGGCCTCCCAAGGACATCTCGAGGGTCTTCGGCGACAAGCCCGTGGCGATCATGGGCGCGACGCCGGGCCCGGGCGGGACGCGACTGTCGCAGACCGCCTGGTTGCCGGTGCTCCGCGTCCTCGGTACCCGCGCGTGGTTCGTGAAGCAGCTCTACGTCGCGAGCGCGGCCCAGGTGTTCGACGCCGAAGGCACCCTCGTCGACGAGAAGATCAGGAAGCTGCTCTCGGAGTTCATGGCCGGGTTCTCGAGCTTCGTCGAAGGCAGTCGCGCGGGACCCTTCACCAAGGATCGCGGGTAGAACGAGGCTCGCCCATGACGACGCGACGCACGCTCGTGCTGACTCGCCGCGCGCTCGCGCTGTCGTCGCTGCTCCTCGCGCTCGCCGGCGCGCTGTGGTGGAGCCGTGGGGCGCCTCGCTCCTTCCACGTGCACGGCTTCGGCCCGCCCACCCGCGACGCCGAGCCCGGCCCTCCCCGCGTCGCGCCGGAGAAGGCCGCGGGCGCCGCCTTCGTGCCGTTCGCCGAGGGCCTCGAGCAGCCGGTGGGCGTGGTCGCCGCGCCGGGCGAACCCGGGGTCCTCTACGTCGTCGAGAAGGTCGGCCGCGTGGTGCGCCTGCGAGGCCGGGAGCGCGCGGTGGTGGCGGACCTCTCGGCGCGGGTCAGCACCGACTCCGAGCAGGGCCTGCTCGGGCTCGCGTTCCACCCGAAGTACGCCGAGAACGGCCGCGTCTTCGTCAACCTGACCAACACGCGCGGCGACACCGAGGTGCTCGAGCTGCACCGGGCGGCCGGCGGCGCGTTCGACACGGCCAGCCCGAAGCTGGTGCTCGGGGTGAAGCAGCCCTACGCGAACCACAACGGCGGGCACCTCGTCTTCGGGCCCGATGGTCTTCTCTGGATCGGCCTCGGGGACGGAGGCTCCGGCGGAGACCCTCACCGCAACGGGCAGAACCCCACGGTGCTGCTCGGGAAGATGCTGCGCCTCGACGTCGACCAAGGCGGCCCTCCGGTGATTCAGATGCTGGGCCTGCGCAACCCGTGGCGGTACTCGTTCGATCGCGAGACGAACGACTTGTGGATCGGCGACGTCGGACAAGACCTGTGGGAGGAGGTCGACGCGGTGCGCGCCCAGGACGCGCTCGACGGCGGCCAGAACTTCGGGTGGAACGTGATGGAGGGCGCCCACTGCTTCGGCACGAGAAGCTGTGACTCGAGCGCCTTCGTGGCCCCGGTGGTGACCTACGGGCGCGGCAGCGGCTGCTCCGTCATCGGCGGGGTCGTGTACCGCGGCAGCGCGTTGCCCGCGCTGCGAGGGCACTACCTGTACTCGGACTTCTGCACCGGAGTGCTGCGGACCGTTCGCGTCGAGTGGCCCGACGGAGGCGCGGCGCCGCGAGTGCTCGAGGAGCTCGACTGGAAGCAGGCGCTCGATCCGAAGGGCCGTATTCGCGCGGTGACGTCCTTCGGCGAGGACTTCGACGGGGAGCTCTACGTCGCGTCGCTCGAGGGGACCGTGTTCAAGCTGGCCCGCGTCCGCTCGGAGTGAGCGTTTCGGCCCGCTCCGCTCGCGCGCCAAGGCTCGTGACACCTCCGCCTCCGACGAGGAAGCCCCGCCCTTGTCTCCAGGCGGCCGCAAGGAGATTGGCGAGGCGCACACCTTGTTCGGCGAGGGCCCTCACGTGCGTTCCCGAGGCCGGAATGGGTACCTTGGCCGCCTGTGAAAAAACTCCTCTCGAATCTGACGGCAGTGTTCGCGGCGATGTCTCTGACCTGGGCGTGCTCGCCCGCTTCTCCGCATGATCCCGAACCCGACCCCGGCCAGGCCCAGACCGACGTCGGCCCAGGCGGCGCCGCTCAAGGCACCAACCTGGGGCGCACCGATTATGAGGTCGGCGCCTCGGCTCCAGTCACCGGCGCGGTGACTCCCATCCCGGCGCCCGTCGACGCCGGCAGCCCTGCTCCGAGCACCCCAACTCCGACTCCGACTCCGACGCCGACGCCGACGCCGACGCCGACTCCAACCCCGACTCCCGCGCCCGTCGACGCCGGCAGCCCTGCTCCCAGCACTCCAACCCCGACTCCCGCGCCCGCGCCCGATGAGTGGCTGCGAACGCAGGGGAACCGCATCCTGCTGCCCAGCGGCGCCCGATGGCACGGCCGGGGCGCGAACCTGCACGACACCCGCAGTTGCAGCGCCTGCGCCGGCACCACCGCCAGCCCCGCCGAGGTCAACCGCCGCATGGACCTGCTGGTCGACGACTGGAAGGCCAACTTCATTCGCCTCGACCTGGAGAGCTACGACGGCTCCGCGGGGCAGGTGAACTGGTTGCCCGTCACCGCCGACCCTTCGTACCTGGCCGACCTCAAGCAGATCGTCGCCCACGCGAAGACCAAGCCCGGGCTCTACGTGATGCTCTCGCTGTGGATCGACCCCAGCTTCACCAGCCAGGGCTGGCCCACCGCCGCGACCAGCGACGCGTGGCGGGTGCTGGCGGCGACTTTCAAGGACGAGCCGCGGGTGCTCTTCGGGCTGGTCAACGAGCCGCAGTCGAACTTCAACGGCGCGCAGGACGCCCAGGTGTGGGCGGCGATGAACGCGACCGTTCAGGCCATTCGAGACGTGGAGGGCACGGGGCCCAAGCACCTCATCGCCGTCCAGGGCACCCGGGCCTGGTCGCGCGTGCTCGACTACTACGTAACCCACCCCATCACCGCGGGCGGCGGCGCCAACGTCATCTACGAGACGCACGTCTACGATCCGCCCAGCGAGTTCGCCGGGGAGTTCGAGCAGCCCTCGCAGACGCTGCCGGTGATCATCGGCGAGTTCGGCCCGGCCAGCGGCTACATGACCGAGGCCAACTGCACCGAGATGATGGCCCGGGCGCGGGCGGCGGAGGTGCCGCACCTGGCCTGGACCTTCCACCAGCGCTGCCCTCCCAACCTCATTCAGGAGACCGCTCCGGGCTGCGGCATCAACATGCCGCTGCGCCCCACGTCCTGGGGCACGGTGCTCAAGAACGCGCTGGCCGTGCCCTGGTGAGCGAGGGCACCTGGCGGTCGCGGCGGTCCGCCGGCGTCAGTGCGCGCCGACGGCCGCCGGCAGCGCCATGGTGCCGACGCCGACGCGCGCGACGTGGCCGACGAAGCGCGCGTCGCGCGTCACCGAGAAGGTGAGCGGGGCCGTCGGCCCCTTCGGGCAATCGTCGTGACGCGGCCCGCTCCGAGGAAGTATGGAGCCGCCGGTGCAGCGAAGAACGATCGGGCTTCTCCTCGGGGTCATGGCTTTGGGCGCGGCGTGCTCGACCCACCGGGCCGCGAGGCGCTCGACGGGCGCGCCGGGCGCAGAGCTCACGGCCGGCATGTACGTCTCCGTCGACCGGAGGGAGGAGCTGCTCTCCATTCTCCTCCGCCTCGCCGGCGCGGAGGAGTACCGCGAGGCGCCGCCGACCCGCTACGTCCGGGACGTCGACGCGCACTTCGAGGCGTTCAAGACGCACCCCGCGGTCGAAGCCACGCGAGCCCTGCGCGAGTCGCATCGGCTCGGCTCCGACGCGGTGCAGGTGCTCCTCGTCCACCTCGACGACGAGCTTCAGCCGTTGCGCTCACGGTCCGGGCTGGACGCGCGCTGGAAGGGCGTCGACCTCGACGACTACCTCGGCAAAGTCCGCGCCTTCGCGGCGGCGAGCGGCGCCGGCGCCTTCTTCGACGCCCACGCCCCGTATTACCGCGCGGTGGAGCAGCGCTTTCGCCCGCCCCTCGCGCAGGCGCGCGTCCTGGCGTGGATGGAAGGGCTCTTCGGCAAGACGAACGACGCGACCTCCACCGTCATCCCCGGGCTGCTCACCGGCCCCTCCAGCTCCGCCGCCGGCGCTGCCTTCGACGACGGCCACCTCGAGGCGGTGCTGGTGCTTCCCCTCGAAGGCCTCGACGCCGAGGACCTGCCGCGCCCCTCCGACGCGACCGTCGAGCGGCTGGTGCACGAGCTCGCGCGCACGGTGGTGAACCCCTTCCTCGAGCGGCACCGCGCCGCGCTCGAGCCGGCGCTCGCGGCGCTCTTGAAGCGGGTCGACGCGCCCGCCGTGTCCGATGCGCAGGTCCTGGGGAACGAGTCGCTCGCGCGCGCCGTCACCGCGCTCTACCTGAGGGACACCCAGGGGCCGCGGCGCGCCGAGGCCTTCGCCGTCGACGAGGCGGGCCGCGGGTTCCCGTGGGTCGGCGAGCTCGCCGCGCTGCTCGACGGGTACCTCTCGGACCACGCCGCGCCGAAGGACCTCGAGCCCCTCGCCCCGCGTCTCGCGCGCTTCCTCGAGGACCTCGCCCAGCGCTACGCCCGCGACGGCCTGCCGCGCGCGCCCTTCACCGGGCCCATCAACGGCGTCGTCACCGGCACGGTCGCGCTCGTTCCGCCCAAGCGCGGGAGCCTGACCAAGGGCCTCTTGCAGTACGTCTCCGCGCTGCGGAAGACGGCGCTGCCCGACGCGCTGCTCGTGGAAGACACCATCCCGTGGGGCGATCTCGCCGGGAAGGACGTCGTGCTCTACGGCAGCCCGTGGTCGAACCAGCTCCTCGACGATCTCCTCCGGCGCGCGGGGTGGCGGGTGACGCCGGAGGGCGTGCGCCTGGGGTGGGACCGCTTCGACGGCTCCGACCTGGTGCTCATCGCCTGTCGCGCCAACCCCGCGGACCCGGCCCACGGCGCGGTCGTTTACACCGCGGCGCGCGACGAGACGCTCGTCGGCGTCAACGCCGTCGTCCATGGTCCCACCGACTGGGTCGTCGCCCGGCGGCTGCCCGACGGCTCGTTCGAGAAGGTGGCCGAAGGCTCGTTCAGCTCGAGCGGGCCCAAGGCGGGCCGGTAGCGCCGCGTCAGGGTCCCGTCGCTCGCGCGCACTGCCGCACGAAGACCAGCCGGCCGTCGCCCATCGCGCCGCCCTCGGGGCCGAACGGAGCGCCGCCGTCGAGCGCACCGGCGTCGAAGTCGAGCTCTCCCGCGTCCGCGGGCGGGGCGCCGGCATCGGCGTGAGCGCTGCCCGCGTCGGCGGTCGAGGTGCCCGCATCGGCATGAGCGCTGCCCGCGTCGGCGGTCGAAGTGCCCGCGTCAGCGCGCCCGGCATCGGCGGCCGGCGCGCCCGCGTCCTTCACTCCGGCGTCGGCGCCGGCCACCGGCACGGTCGCCACGGCGAAGGCCTTCAGCTCGGCGAGCGTGCCGTCGAAGCGATCGAAGTCGCAGGCGCCGGAGATGCCCGCCACCGTCTGCGTGCTGGACGACTGCCACAGCACCCAGGCGCTCCAGGAGTCGGGCACCATCGGGCAGGTCACTCCGTAGTTGGCGACCCACAAGGGGTAGCGCGAGAAGCCGGTGCCGATGACGCTGTTCATGAACGCCGCGGTGTAGATGAGCGGCTTCTTGTGGGTGACCTGCTCGATGCGGTCGAGCCACGCCTGCATGTTGGCGCGGATGGTGGCGGTGCTGACGTTGTCCGTCACCTCCATGTCGAGCACCGGCGGAAGGTCGCCCGGGTCGAAGCCGCCCGCGGCCTGCACCTGGGTCAGGAGCAGATCGGCCTGGGCCACCGGGTCGAGCCCGGGGCGGAAGAACTGGTACACGCCGCGCACGAGCCCGGCGGCCCTCATGCCCGGCCAGTTCGCCGCGAACCGGGCGTCGAGGTGCGTGAGGCCGTCGCTCACCCGCGCGATGGCGAAGGCGTTGCCCGCGCTCTTCACCTGGGTCCAGTTGACGGCGCCTTGGTAGGTGGAGACGTCGGGACCCGTCACGGTGCTCGCCCCCTGGCAGACGCGCTGCATCGCCTGCGACTGGGCCGAGAGGCAGAGCTCCTCCGCGGGAGTGGGGGCGCCACCGCAGCCCGCGAGGCCCGAAGCCAAAACGACGCAGCACCACCGCCAGGACGCTCGACGCACCCGCGCACCCTCTCCGGGAATGCAGGTGCGCTCAAGCCCCCGGCCGCGCGCCTGTCACGCCGAAGTGACGCCCGTGCCCAGGGGGAACTTCAGAACGGCCGCGCGATCGGGCAGGCGCGCTCCAGCAGAGCAGTTTCGAGCGCCGGCCGAGGCCGCTACTCGACGCCGGTCCCTCTCCCTGGAGCCCACCATGTCCGAAGCCGCCGTCCCCGTTCCCGCGCAGGACCACGCGTCGCCGCCGAAGGGCCCGCGCCTGCCCCCGGGCCCGCGCGGCTGGCCGCTGCTCGGCCACATCCCCGACGTCCGGCGGCTCGGCGTCCTCACGCTCCTCGAGCGGAGCTGGAAGGAGTTCGGCGACGTCTTCACGCTCGACCTGGGGGTTCGCGCGGTGGTCGTCGCGCACCCCGACGGCATCAAGCGGGTCCTCGCGGGGAACGCGAAGAACTACGTGAAGGGCCGCTCCTACAGCGGAGTGCGGAAGGTCATCGGAGAGGGGGTGCTCGCCCTCGAGGGAGAGGCGTGGAAGAAGCGGCGCGCGCTCGTTCAGCCGGCGTTCCACCGCGCCAACCTGGCGAAGCTGACCGAGGCGATGGTGGAGAGCGGCCAGCGTCACTTCGACGCGCACCTCGAGCGCCACGGGACCCTCTCGTTCGAGCTCGACGCGCACCGCGACATGGTGGAGCTCACCCTCGACGTGGTGGTGGCGGCGCTGTTCGGCAAGAACCTCGTCGACGCCGCCGACGTGTCCTACGAGACGCTGGGCGCCGCCCTGGAGCTGGTGAGCGAGCGCACCAACGGCATCACCCTGCCGCTCTGGGTGCCGACGCCGAGCAACCGCAAGTTCGTCCGCACCATCTCGGAGCTCGAGGGCGCCGTGTACCGCGTCATCGAGGCCGGGCGGAGGCGGGCGGAGTCCGACGGCTCGCTGCTCGGCATGCTCATCGAGAGCCGCGACGCCGACACCGGCGCGCCGCTCACCGATCAGGAGCTGCGCGACGAGGTCTTCACCCTCTTCGTGGCCGGCCACGAGACGACCGCGCTCACCCTGACGTGGCTCTTCACGCTGCTCGACGGGCGGCGAGACGTGCTGGACCGCATGGTCGCCGAGGTGGACGCGGTGCTCGGGGAGCGGCTCGACCCCGGCTTCGAGGACGTCCAGAAGCTCAGGTACGTGCGGCAGGTGATCGACGAGACGCTCAGGCTCCGGGGCCCGGTGGCGACGCTCGCGCGCGACGTGGTGGCCGACGACGAGGTGCTCGGCATGCGCGTTCGCAAAGGCGACATGGTGATGCCGTTCTTCTACGGCGTGCACCGCCACCCCGAGTTCTGGAGCGAGCCGGAGCGCTTCGATCCCGATCGCTTCGGCCCCGAAGCGAGCAAGGCCAGAAACCCGTGGAGCTACCTGCCCTTCTCCGCGGGGCAGCGGCAGTGCGTCGGCAACACCTTCTCGCTCGTCGAGTCCGTGGTGCTGATCGCCCAGCTCCTCCGGCGCTTCGAGGTGGAGGTGGCGTCCGGTCAGTCGGAGGTGCGGCAGGTGATGCTGGCCACCGTGCGCCCCGACCGGCCGGTGAAGGTGAGCTTGCGGGCCCGGAGGCGCTGAGGCGCCTCCGCCCGGCTCGTCGGGTGAACGTCAGAAGCGGGCGACAAAGCACTTCTCCACGCCGGTCGCCCCGGTGAGCCGCGCCAGCGCGGCCGTCACCTCGGCGACGCGCTCGAGGGTCACCCCCGGGCTCCCCGCGCGGAGCTCGGCCTCCGTCACCGAGAACGGCGGTCCACTCATGAGCTCCTGCGGGTACTCGACGGTGACGATCAGCCCCGGCGCGCCCGCGGGCATCAACGCGCGCACGTGCTTCAGGTAGGCGCCGCGCATCGTCTGTGGCAGCGCGATGAGCGCCGCGCGGTCGTAGAGCGCGTCGACGGGCCCGAGGAGCTCCCGGGTGGTGGCGAAGAAGTCTCCGGCGAAGATCGTGATGCGCTCGGCCTGGTAGCGCGTGAAGGAGCCCTGGCTCGTGACCGCGGGCGTCACGCCATGCTCGGCGAAGAACGCGCGCACGGCGGACTCCACCAGCTCGACGCCGACGACCTCGTGGCCCGAGGCCGCCAGGAAGGCGAGGTCCTCGGTCTTGCCGCAGAGCGGAACCAGCACGCGCTTGCCTTCGCCCAGCGCCGCGGCGTGCTTGTGGAGGTGGGCGTTGGGCGCCCCTTCGTGGAAGCCGATCTGCCCGGTGCTCCACCGCGAATGCCAGAAGTTCGAGTCCATGAGAGTCCCGTGTCAGCCGTCAGGCCCGCCGCCGCTGCGCCAGCGCCCACTCCATCAGCTCAGCCGTTCCGAACGCGGCGCGCCAGGAGTCGTGCTTCACGCCCGCAAGCTCGGTGTACCGAATCGCGCCGCCGGCCTCTCGTGACATCGCGGCCACGCGGCGCATCGCGAGGTTCGACACCACGTCGTCCTTCTCCCCGTGAAACGCCCAGACGGGGAAGTGCAAGAGCGACCGCGCGGACTCCGGCTTCAGGTCCCCCGCGATGGGGACCGCGGCCGAGAACAGGTTCGCGTCACGCTCGAGAATGGCCCACAGGCCGATGGCGCCCATGGAGTACCCGATGAGCACCACGCGGTCCGCGTCGACCGAGCGCCGGGTGCCGAGCTCGCGCACGAGGCCCACCACCTGCCGCTGCGCGCGGGAGTCGCCGCCGTACCAGCTCCCGCCCCAGGTGTCGGTGACGGGACACTGCGGCGCGACGGCGATGGCGGGCCAGCTCGCCAGCGCCTCCACGCCGTTCTTCATGTGCGCCCACGTGTCGTGCCCGCGCTCGGCGTAGCCGTGGAGGAACACCACCAGCGGGTACCGCTGCCGCGCCGGGTCGTACCCCTGGGGGAGGTGGAAGCGGTACGGCAGGTCCTCGAAGGTCTCCAGGTCCCAGCGCATGGCGAGACGTCAGGGTGCGGCCCCAGGCCCCCCGGCGTCAAGGCTGGCTTCCGTGCCCGTTCGTCGGGCGCTTGGCCGGCTCACCCGCAGACGTTGGGCTGGCCGCCTCCGCCGCAGGTCTGGGGGCTGATGCAGGTGCCACAATCGAGGGTCCCGCCGATCCCGTTGCCGGCGGTGCCGCAGTTGAAGCCCAGCTGGGGGCAGGTGGCACCGCACATGGCGGGGTCGCACGGCCCGCAGACGTTGGGGACGCCGCTCCCGCCGCAGGTCTGGGGGCTGGCGCAGGTGCCGCAGTTGAGGATGCCGCCGACCCCGTCGCCCGCCGAACCGCAGTTGAACCCTTGCTGAGCGCAGCTGAGGGCGTGAGGGTTGCACGACCCGGCGTCGCACGGTCCCCCGCAGGTGCCGGGCCGGCCGCCGCCGCCGCACGTCTGGCCGTTGACGCAGTTCCCGCACTGGAGGATGCCGCCGAGCCCGTCCCCCCACGCACCGCAGTTGTAGCCGAGCTGGGCGCAGGTCTTGGGCACGTCTCCAGGCAGGCACTGGCCCAGGACGCACGAGGTGCCGCAGGTGCCGCAGTCGAGGGTTCCGCCGTCGGGTTCGAACAACAGGCCACACTGCGCCCCCGCGCTCTGACACGTCACCGTGCCGGCGTCCCAGATCGTGGGGAAGCACTTCCCCGTCGGCGTGAGCTGATATCCGGCCGAACAGGTGCACACCCCGTTGCGACAGACGCCTCCCGCCTCCGCCTGGGAGGACAGCGCCGCGCAGGTCCTATCTC
>JBBIOE010000142.1:0-20889 GCA_037443525.1 Archangiaceae bacterium
CCGGCGGCGGGCGGCAAGGCGGCTCCGGCGGCGGGTGGCAAGGCGGCCCCCGCGGCGGCGGCCAAGCCGGCGGCGAAGAAGTAAGGACGCTTTCGAATCTGTCTTGAGGCGGCGCCGCATCGGGAAGACCGGTGCGGCGTCGTCGTTTCGGAGTACGGGCTTCGACACTCTCAAAACTGTCATGAAGATCATCTGCGGCCTCGGCAACCCGGGGCGGACCTACGAGAAGAACCGCCACAACGCCGGCTTCCTGGTGGTGGACGAGCTCGCGCGGCGGCTGAAGGCCTCGTTCAACTCGAACAAGTTCGACGCGGAGCTCGCGCAGGTCTCGCTCGCGGGCGACAAGCTCCTCCTGCTCAAGCCGCAGACCTTCATGAACCTGTCGGGCACCTCGCTGGGCGCGGCGGCGCGCTTCTACAAGGTGGTCGCGGCCGACGTGCTGGTGGTGCACGACGAGCTCGATCTGCCCTTCGGCCGCCTCCAGCTCAAGGCGGGCGGCGGCACGGGCGGGCACAACGGGCTCAACTCCATTCGCGAGTCCTGGGGTGAGGACGCGTACGGGCGCCTGCGCTTCGGCATCGGCAAGCCGCAGGGTGAGAACGCGAAGGAGCGGGTCATCGGCCACGTCCTGGGAGACTTCGCGAAGGACGAGTGGGCGGCGCTGGACGAGGTGATCGGCCGCGCGGCGGACGTGGCGGAGCTCTGGGCGCGCGACGGCATGCAGAAGGCGATGAACGCGGCGAACCGGCGGGCGTGAGGGCGGCGAGCGCGGTGGCGGCTCGCGTTGACGCGCTGGCGCGGCCCCGATACATCGCGCGCACACCCGGGGAGTCCCGCCGTCGAGGGGGCTGAGAGGGCCGTGGCACCGGCCGACCCGTTGAACCTGATCCGGCTCAGACCGGCGGAGGGAGAACGACGATGACGAGCACCCCACGGCTGTCGGTGGACGAAGCGCGCTTGAAGGGCATCACCACCGGGCCCTTTCCGAAGTCGAAGAAGATTCACGTGCCGGGCGTCTTGCACCCCTCGGTGCGCGTGCCGATGCGGGAGGTAGCGCTCACGCCCACGGTGCACGCCGGCGGCCGCGTCGAGGAGAACCCGAGCGTCACGGTCTACGACACGTCTGGGCCGTACACGGACCCGGCGGTGCGCATCGACCTGGAGCGCGGGCTGCCCAAGCTGCGCGAGGCGTGGATCTCCGCGCGCGCGGACATCGAGCAGCTCTCAGCGCTGTCGTCGGACTACGGGCGGGCGCGGCTTGCGGACCCGCGGCTTTCGAAGCTGCGCTTCCACTCGGCGACGAAGCCCTGGCGGGCGAAGAAGGGCCTCTCGGTGACGCAGCTCGCGGCGGCGCGCGCGGGGAAGATCACCGAGGAGATGGAGTACGTCGCGATTCGCGAGTCGCAGCGGCGCGTGGCGGCCTACGAGGCGCAGCACGCGGGCGAGTCGTACGGGGCGGCGATTCCCAAGGTGATCACGCCCCAGTTCGTGCGCGACGAGGTGGCGCGCGGGCGGGCGATCATCCCCGCGAACATCAACCACCCCGAGCTCGAGCCGGTGATCCTCGGCCGGAACTTCCTGGTGAAGATCAACGCGAACCTCGGCAACTCGGCCGTGACCTCGTCGATCGAGGAAGAGGTCGAGAAGATGGTGTGGGCGATTCGCTGGGGCGCCGACACGGTGATGGATCTGTCGACGGGCGCGAACATTCACGAGACGCGCGAGTGGATCTTGCGGAACGCGCCGACGCCGATCGGCACGGTGCCCATCTACCAGGCGCTGGAGAAGGTCGGCGGCAAGGCCGAGGCGCTGACGTGGGAGATCTTCCGCGACACGGTGATCGAGCAGGCGGAGCAAGGCGTCGACTACTTCACGATCCACGCGGGCGTGCGGCTGGCCTACGTGCCGCTGACGGCGAGGCGGCTCACCGGCATCGTGTCGCGCGGCGGGTCGATCCTCGCGAAGTGGTGCCTCGCGCACCATGAGGAGAACTTCCTCTACACGCACTTCGAAGAGCTCTGCGAGATCATGCGGGCCTACGACGTGTCGTTCTCGCTGGGTGACGGCCTGCGCCCGGGCAGCATCCACGACGCGAACGACGAGGCGCAGCTGGCCGAGCTGGCGACGCTGGGAGAGCTCACGAAGATCGCCTGGAAGCACGACGTGCAGGTGATGATCGAGGGCCCGGGGCACGTCCCGATGCAGCTGATTCGGGAGAACATGACGAAGCAGCTCGAGCTGTGCCACGAGGCGCCGTTCTACACCTTGGGGCCGCTCACCACGGACATCGCGCCCGGCTACGATCACATCACCTCGGGCATCGGCGCGGCGCTCATCGGGTGGTTCGGCACGGCGATGCTCTGCTACGTGACGCCGAAGGAGCACCTGGGCCTGCCCGATCGCGACGACGTCCGAGAGGGCGTGATCACCTACAAGATCGCGGCGCACGCGGCGGACCTGGCGAAGGGCCACCCCGGCGCGCAGCAGCGCGACAATGCCCTGTCCAAGGCGCGCTTCGAGTTCCGCTGGGAGGATCAGTTCGCCCTCTCGTTGGATCCGGAGAAGGCCAAGGAGTTCCACGACGAGACGCTGCCGGCCGACGGCGCGAAAACGGCGCACTTCTGCTCGATGTGCGGCCCGCACTTCTGCTCGATGAAGATCACGGGCGACGTGCGCGCGGCAGCGGATGCGCAGGCGGCCCAGGCCGGCATGGCGGAGAAGTCGAAGGAGTTCCTGGCGAAGGGCGCCGAGCTGTACACTGCGGCAGCGGCGACGACTCCGACCTCCACGCCGTAGGAGAAGCGCGTTCCGGGCGGAGGGGTCTTGGACGAGATCGAGAAGGCACAGAGGGCGCTCTGCTCGCGTTTCGGAGCAGCATGGGTTGCCGCGCCGGGGCACCTGAAGATCGGGGTTGCGAGGAACGTGACGTCAGCGCTCGTTCCGCTCCACGGTCTCCGGCATCCGCCCGAGGGCGACACGTGTGGCTGGTATCTCTGGGCCGGTGAAGGGGGCATCCCGAGCGCGGATCCGGAGTTCTTCGTTCCGCTCCACGTCGAGCACCTGCGCTCGTGGCGGCCCGAGGCCCTGAAGTTCCTCGGCCTGCCCCCAGGCTGGCGATTCCTGACCGACGGAGCGCACATCGACGTCTGGGAGGATCCCTCGCTCCTGCTCACCACGCGGTGAACGCGAGCTCGCCGCCACGAGCCGGCCTCGGGACGAAGTCGATCCCTACGCGCTCGCTCAGGCTTTCCGAGCCCGAGCGCCACCGCATCAGACCCGTCTGTTACGCTTCGGGCATGGTTTCGAAGCGACCGACCAAACGGCTCACGGCGGCGGTTTACCGCGAAGGCAAGCTCTACGTCTCTCAGTGCCTCGAGGTCGACGTCGCCAGCCAGGGAAAGACCGTCGAGACGGCCCTCTCGAATCTCGTGGAGGCGCTCGAGCTGTATTTCGAGGACGGAGGCTCAGTTGCCGTCTCGGAAGCGCCGATCATCGCGCCCGTCGACGTGCGCATGCCACGCGCGGGGTAGGACGAACCAGGTCGAATCGAGTGAGGACACCGTCGAACGCTTCGCGCCACGATGACTCCGAAACTTCCGCGCAGCCTCTCTGGCGGCGACGTTCGCCGAGCGCTCACGAAAGCTGGGTTCAAGGAAGTGTCCCAGCGCGGAAGCCACCTCAAGATGAAGCACCCCGACGGTCGAGTCGTCATCATTCCGATGCATTCGACCATCGCCCTCGGCACGCTCCGGAGCATCTTGCGTCAAGCGCGGCTCACGCTCGGCGAGCTCCTCGATCTTCTGAAGTAGTCGCGAGGGCGCTCGATCGTCACGCCACCTTCGCCGCCGTGCCCCCGGCCACCGCCGGGAGCCTCATCGTCAGGGTGGCGCCCTTCCCCGGCCCCGGCGACTCGGCGGCGAGCTCGCCGCCGGCGCGCTTCACGATGCCGTAGGCCGCGGTCAGCCCGAGGCCGATGCCCTTCCCGATGCCGCGGGTGGTGAAGAACGGCTCGAACACCCGCCGAAGGTTCTCGCGCACGATGCCCGCGCCCTCGTCGGCGATCTCGACCGTGACCTCGCGCTCGGTGCTCGAGGTTCGCACGATGATGCGCTGCGGCCCGTGCACCGCCTGCTTCGCGTTCCTCAGGATGTGCCCGATCGCCTGATCGAGCTGCAGGGGCGGGACGTCGGCCTGCCGCGTCGCCTTCAGCTCCAGCACGACGTTCGATCCCAGGGCCTCGCCGAGCTCCTTCCGCACCATGCGCGTCACCGACGCGTTCACGCACGCCGCCTCGCGCCTGCCGATCTCCAGCCGGGACAGCTCGCGCAGGCCCTTCACGATGTCCCCCACCCGCCGCGCCCCGTCGAGGGACTCGTCGATCATCTCCAGGCCGTCGTCGAGCGACTCCGTCTGGCCCCCCAGTCCCTCGAGGGTCCCCTTCACCTCGTCGATCAGCCCGCGCAGGCTCCGCAGGTTCGACGTCACGAAGCCCAAGGGGTTGTTGATCTCGTGGGCCGCGCCGGAGGCGAGCTGCCCCACCGCCGCCAGCCGCTCGGTCTCGCGCAACCGGTCCTCCAGCGAGCGGGCCTGGGTCACGTCCTGGTAGTGCACGACCACCGCCTGGCTGTCGGGGTCGTCGCTCATCCAGTACCCGTTGAACTGGAGGATCGCGCGCCGCGCCTCACCCACCTCGCCGAAGCCGAGCTCCGCGCGGAGCGCCGCGCTCCGCCCCACCAGCAGCGGGCACCCCGGACACGGCGTCTTCCGCCGCGCGAGCACCTCGTGGCAATTCCGCCCCGGCAGCGCCTGAATCCGCTCGGCCACCCGCCGCGCGTAGGCCAGGTTGGCGCGGCGAATCACGAAGCCGTCGAGCAGCACGATCGGATCTTCGATGGCGTCGAAGGTGCGCTCCCACTCCTGCTTGGCGCGGGAGATCTGCACCGTCCGCTCCTGCACCTTCTGCTCGAGGCTGGCGTTGATCTGCATGACCTCGGACTGCGAGGTCCTCAAAGCCTGCGTCACCTGCGCGTGGTGCACCGCGATCGCCACGTGCGGCGCCAGCGCCACCAGCCGCTCCAGGTGCCTCGGCAGAAATGGCGGGCTGGTCGCCGCGCGCACCGCCATCAGCACACCGAGCACGTCGCCCGAGAGCACCAGCGGCGCCCCGACGATGGACCCCGTCTGGAAGCCGCTGCGCTGGTCCATGGAGGCGTCGAAGTCGGGGCACTCCGCCGCCACCGGCACCAGTCGCGGCAAGGCGTCCAGCGCCACCCGCCCCGCGACGCCCTGCCCCTTCGGCAGCCGCACGTGCCGGAGCGCGCCCGCCGCCGTCCCGCTCACCACGTCGAAGCAGAGCTCCCCGGTCGCGCGATCCACGAGCACCAGGCTCGCGCCGTCGGCCTCGCAGAGCTCGCGCGTCTTGGCGATGGCCTCCTGCACCAACTCCGGCAGCGTGAACTGAGTCGCGATCGCCTGCGAGAAGCGGTTCACCAGCTCGAGGCTCCCAGCCTCCTCGCTCGCCAGGCGCCCCTGCGCGCGGAAGATCGCGCTCACCAAGTCCTCGGGGGTGGTGGCGATCTCCACGTCCGGCGGCGTGTCGGCTTTGGTGGAGAGCAGCAGCACCGGCACCGCGCCGCTGGCCCGAAGCTCTTCGAAGGACGGCCGCCGCCCCTCGCTCACCTCACAGACGACGACCCGGGAGACGCCGAGCCTCACCTGCGCCAGCGCCTCGCCTTCTTCCACCCTGGCGAACGACAGCTTCCACTCGCTCAGGAGGGGCGAGACGCGCCGGGCCAGGGGCTCGGACGCCACCACCAGCAGCACGTCGAGCTGGCCCGGCATCCGTTCGCGCATGGCGGCCTACGCGTGGTGCAGCACCAGGTCGGGCACGGCGCGCGGACCGCTCTCATCTTCGTCGATGAGGATCGCGCCGTCGGCGTCGCGGACCACGTCGCCGATGTGCGGGAAGTCCTGCTCGAGCCGCTTCAACAGGTCGTACTGACGGCGCACCATCGACAGGAGCCGCCGGTACTCCCGCTCGAGGTCGAGCTGCTCGAAGGCGAGGTAGAGCGTCACCTTGAGCTCGGTGTCGTCCCAGGGCTTGGTGAGGAAGCGGTAGATCGCGCCCTGGTTGATGGCGTCGATGGCGGTCTGCATGTCGGCGTGGCCGGTGAGCATCAGCCGCATCGCGTCGGGGTAGCGCTCGCGCACCAGCTTCAGGAACTCGAGGCCGGTCATGTTCGGCATCAGGTGATCGCTGATCACCATGTCGATCTTCTGGCGCTTGAGCACCTCGAGGCCCTGCGCCGGCTCGTGGCCAAAGAAGAGCTCGTACCCTTCCCGGCGCAACGAGCGCCTGAGCGCGCTGCACACCATGTCTTCATCGTCGACGATCAGGATCCTGCGGGTGGGTTGCGGCGCCATGGTTCACCTCGGGGTGGATGCACTTCAAGACAGCGGCCAGGACGAACGTCGGGACTTCGCGTGGTTCGGAGGGCGGCGTGGGGTCTAGCGACCGAGGCGGGGCGCCAGTGACCTCACCGCGGGGAGCCTGGCCTTGACCGCGGCGACACGGAGCGCTTCCCAGGCGGCCTCGCTCCCGAGCAGCGCCAGGCGATTGCGCCCCTGGACCTTGAGGACCGCCAGCGGAGCGCCGACCTTCGGCACCGGGTGGTCGATCACCTCCTGCTCGAGCTCGCCCACGACGCCGCCGGGGACGCGAACGACGATCTCCTGGTCGCAGCCGCCCTTGAGGCACTGGTGGGTGCGGATGGTGAGGTCGGTGACGATCAGGCCGGGCTGCTGGGAGGGCCGGCTGGAGCGCGCCTCGACGACCTCCCCCACCGCCACGCGCTCGGCGCTGGTGAGCTCGAGGGGCTTCGGCTCGGCAAAGGCGACGGCGGGCACCGCGAGCGCGATCAGGGCCGCGATGACCTTCCGTCCCCCTCGGGCGACGGGTGCAGGCGTCCGGCGCCCCCTGCTCCCAAGCGACCGGCCGAGCCCGAGCACGGCGAGCACCGCCACCCAGCTCGCGAACCCCGAGGCCCCGGGCGTCGCCGAGCACCCCACCGCCGGCCCCTCGACGAGCGGCGCGGCGGGCTGCTCGTAGAGCGCGGCGAGGCCCGCGGCGTCGTCCTTCGCGAGCACGCGCTTGTGGATCTCTCCCGGCACCGCGCCGGGGTACATCACGACCGTCGGGTCGGCCGCGTTGTGCATCAGGCCGAGCGCGTGGCCGAGCTCGTGGGTGAGCGTGTTCTGCACGTCGTCGGCCGTGCGATCGTGATCGTCCTTCCGGTTGGAGGCGCCGATCACCCGGAAGGTGTGCTGCTCGAGGTTGAAGGCGATGTCGGTGTCGAGGAGCTCGTGGGTGACGCCGTTGAGCGTGACCAGGGTCGCCGCGATGGCCCCGTCCTGGTACGGCCAGTCCTCGAGGCCGGTGATCTCGTTCTGGTTCACCGCGTTGGGGCCGGTCTCGTAGCCCAGCCCGCGGGCGTCGCCGACCTCCACCGAGAGGCGCACCGTGTTCGACGCGGCGGCGACGGTGGCCAGAGCCTTCCGCACGGCCGCCTCGACCCCGGGCTCGTCCATGCGGGCCGCGAGCCGGCGATCGAGCGTGAAGGTGGCGTGCTCACGCCAGCGGACGATGCTCCCCGAGGCGTCCTTGCGCAGCTCGAAGGCAGCGGCGGGAGAGGCCACGGCGACGGCGAGGGCGGCGGCGACGAGTGCGAAGCGGTGGATCACGGCGTTCTCCTCGCCGCGGGCCTACTTCATGCGGCGTGCCGCTCGATTCCCCCAGGCAACCAGGGCCGCGCCCGGGGTCGACTCGAAGAGGGAGGGTGCGCGCGACCCGTCGGCGACGCGATTCGGGCTCCCACGACGAGGGGGAGCGTCACGGGCGTGACGCGGCCCCTTCCGAGTTGGCTCCGCGGAGGCAGGCGCGCGCGCGGGTTACGTCGCGAGCGAGGCCGCGCCCAGAGGCGCCAGCGCCAGGAACACCACGGCGCCGCGCCAGGCCTTCTGCTCTCTCGGCTCGGTGTCGAAGAGCCACAGCGCCAGCGCCCACGCGACCAGCCCCGTTCCGGCCAGCGCCGCGGCGTGCACTTGGGCCGGCAGCGCCGTCGCGCGCCCGAAGGCCACCGCGTCGAGCAGCTGCATCGCGTGGGTCGTCGGTAGCCACAGCGCCGCGGGCCGCACCTTCGCGGGCAGCGCGGCGAACGGCACCATCATCCCCCCCAGCATCATGGAGGGCAGGAACAGCGCTTGGGCGAACAGCATCGTCGCCCGGGCCGACGTCGCCACCACGCCGATGAGAGTGCCGAGCCCGGTGAGGGCGAAGGCGGTCAGCGCCACGACGCCCACGAAGCCGCCCGGGTGCACCGGGGCCTCGCCGCGGAACAGCGCCACCGTCGCGACCGCCACCAGGCTCGACGCGACCAGGGCGTGCAGGAGAGCCGACACGCCCGGCACGCCGGCCGCGGCGGCATCGGGCACGCCCACCACCCGGAACCCGCGCAAGACGCCCGTCATTCGAGCCTCCACCATCGGGCCCGGGAGCCCGAGCAGCGCCCCGGCGATCACCGCGACGAGCGCGAACGCCGACACCATGCTCGCGCGGAACGGAGGGTTCAGCTCGGGCATCACGCCGCCGAGGACCAGCGCGAAGCCGAGGGGAAACAGGTACGCCATCATCAGCTGCGAGGGGTTGCGCAGCGCCGAGCGCCAGTCGGCGCGCAGGTGCTCCACCAGGGCCCAGACTTTCACGCGGCCTCCTTTCGGGTCAGCTCGAGGAAGCGCTCCTCCAGTGAGGGGCGCTCCACCCGCAGGTCCACCAGGCTGTCTCCGGCGCGGCCCACCTCGTCGAGCAATGCGCGCAAGGACGCCGCGGGATCATCGCTGAGCCAGACGGTGTACCCGTCCGCGCTCGGCTGCGGCGCGGCGGCGGCCAGGGCGGCGAGCCTCGTCTCCGTGCCCTTCTCCGTGCGCACCGCGATGCGCGTCCGCTGCTCGCCCTGGCGGGTCAGCTCGCGGGGCGTGCCGTGGGCCGCCACCCTCCCGCCGATCAGCACCGTGAGGCGATCCGACAGCGCCTCGGCCTCGGCCATGTCGTGGGTGGCGAGGATGATCGCGGTCCCCTCACGCTTCAGCTCGCGCATCAGCGCGTGGAGCTCGGCCCGGGTGGCGACGTCGAGGCCCGCCGTCGGCTCGTCGAGCACCACCAGCGCCGGCTGGCTCGCCACGGCCAGCGCGAGCTGCAGCCGCCGCTGCTGCCCGACCGAGAGCTTCTGGTAGGCCACGCCGAGGAGCTCGCCGAGCCCGAACCGCTCGACGATGCCCTTGCGCGGGGGCGCGCCGCGGTACGCGGAGACGAAGCGGAGGAGCTCCTCGACCGTCATGGCGCCCGGCAGAGCCGACGACTGGAGCTGCACGCCCATGCGAGCCGGCACGCGGCCGGGCACGACCGGCGCGCCGAGGAAGCGCACCTGGCCCGAGTCGGCCTTGCGCAGCCCCTCCGCGCACTCCAGCGTGGTGGTCTTCCCCGCGCCGTTGGGGCCGAGCAGCCCGTGAATCTCCCCGGCCTCCACGGCGAGCGAGACGCCGTCGAGCGCCACCCGGGCGCCGTACCGGCGGGTGAGCTGCTGCACTTCGAGGACTGCACTCATCGAACCTCCTTGGGAACGCGCACCAGGCCGAGCACGATGTCGAGGTCGATGCGGTCTCTGAGCTGCGCGACCGCGAGCCCCTGCAGCATCGCGAACACGTGCTCCGCCAACCGCCGGGGATCGCCCGGGCGGACCACGCCGGCGGCCTGGCCCTCGGCGAGGAGCTGGCCCAGCAGCTCGAAGGCCTTCGTGCCCTGGGCGACGAGCAGCTCGTGGATGCCGGGCGAGACGGCCTCGTTCATCGTCGCTTCGATCACCAGGAAGAACTGCTCCGGCGCGTACCGGGCCCCGAGCAAGGCCGTCTCGACGAACCACGAGATTCGCTCCCACGGCGGGCCGGAACGCTCGAGCGCTGCACGGGGAAGTGCGTCGGCGCTGGCCATCACCTGCTCCACCAGCGCGCGGTGCAGCCCCGCCTTGCTCTCGAAGTAGTGGTGCACGAGCCCGTGGCTGACCCCCGCTTGCTTCGCCACGTCGGAGATGCGGGCCGCCGAGAAGCCCTTCCGCGCGAAGACCTGGGTCGCGGCCTCGAGGATGCGCGCCCGCTGCGCGGTGCGGATCTCCTCGTTGTCGGACGTGCGGCGTGGCATGCGGCCTCCCAGACGACGCGACCCTACGGCGCAATTGATTGACTCACAAGCCAATGAATAAACACCGAGCCGTATCATACTGTTACAGCGCGTCACCTGCGGCCATCCCGTCCCCCTGATTCTGACGAGGCGTGCCGAGCGCGAGTCCGAGAAGGAGGAGGCGCGGAGGTCGGCGGGCTTCGACGGAATCAGAGAAGCAGCGAGAACTCGGTTCAGGGAACCGTTCAGTCCGAGCGGAGTCGAGGACCCGCTCCGAACCGATCTGAATTACAGGATCGACCGGCCCTCGACTCCGCTCGGGCTGAACGGTGTCAGAGTTTCGATCGCTCCTCTCAGCCTCGACGAAGGCGAGGCGGAGCGATCTCGGCGCTCACGGCCCATCCTCGGTGGGCGTCGACGGGCTCGGCGGCGTCCCCAAGCCGAACGCGCCCATGAGGACCCGCTCGAGTCGCTCGGCGTCGTCGCGCTGGCGGGCGGGGATGTTGGCGGCGAGCGCCTCGCGGAGCACCGTCTGGGCCCCGGGCGCGGGCACGAAGTCGACGGTGAGGCACAGCCGCCCGTCGCCCTGCTCGAGGAGGTCGACGCCGCGCACGCCGTCGAAGTGCACCACCAGGGTCCGCGGCCGGCCGGCGAAGGGCGTCGTGAAGTCGAGGCGCAGGCTGTAGGTCTCGAAGTTCACCACGAAGGCGCGGCGGCGGCGGTCGCGCTGGGCGAGGAAGCTCGCGAAGAACAGCGCGCCGGCGGCGAAGGCGACGATCACCACCAGCGCGGCGAAGGGCGCGTCGAGGAGGAAGAGCCCCAGGGTGACGATCAGCGAGGCGAAGGCGACCGTCCAGCCGAGCGTGGCCTGCCAGCTCCGCGTCGGCCGGGCGGTCTCGCCGATGAGCATCGACGGCTCGTAGCGCAGCGAGATGTCGCCGACCGTGCGGGCGATCTGCTGGCTCTGGCGTATGGCCTCGAAGGCGGACGGCGCGGTGCCGGTCATCGCGGGCGCTCCAGGGTTCGGTTCCGCCGCGCAGGCATCGCTTTGGCCTGCTACCCCCGGCCACGCCCCAGGGCAACGCCGCGGCGCACCCCGATTGACCCCGGTCAGACAGCCACCATCCGAAGAGAGCGCCTGAACGCGGCCCAGCAGGTCGTCCGTCATTCGCGTGGCGAACCGGTTTTCCCTTGGGCATGAAGCCCACGCGGGGAGCTGCTCGCTGACGATCGGGTGTTCCGCGCCGCGAGCGTTTCCCATAAGGTCCGCCGCGTCTTTCAGTGAGGAGCGCTACCTATGCAGACGACCCCCGTTTCGACCGGCGCCAAGCCCGTGGTCGAGATCCCCTCCGTCACCATCCGCTTCGTGGGTGACTCCGGCGACGGCATGCAGCTCACCGGCCTCGAGTTCACCCGCGCCACCGCCATCGCGGGCAACGATCTGCAGACCTTCCCCGACTACCCGGCCGAGATTCGGGCCCCCGCGGGCACCCTGCCCGGCGTCTCCGGCTTCCAGATCCAGTTCTCCAGTGAGCCCGTCTACACGCCCGGAGATCAGCCCGACGTGCTGGTGGTGATGAACCCCGCGGCGCTGAAGACGAACCTCAAGGATCTCACCCCCGGCGGCACCCTGATCATCAACACCGGCGCCTTCAACGAGAACAACCTCGTCAAGGCCGGCTACGCCTCGAACCCGCTCAACGACGGCACGCTGGCCAAGTACAAGCGCTTCGACGTCGACATCTCGAAGCTGACCGAGCTCGCGCTCAAGGACTCCGGCCTCAACACCAAGGAGGTCGCCCGCGCGAAGAACATGTTCGCGCTCGGCATGATGCTGTGGATGTACGGCCGCCCCACCGAGCCGACGATGCGGTACCTGAAGGAGAAGTTCGGCAAGGCGCCGGACATCCTCGCCGGCAACGAGAAGGTGCTGAACGCCGGCTACGCCTACGGTGAGACCGCCGAGCTCTTCGGCGTCGCGTACCAGGTGAAGAAGGCCGCCATCGCGCCCGGCACCTACCGCAACATCACCGGCAACGAGGCGACGGCCTGGGGCATCCTCGCGGCGACGAAGCTCTCCGGCATCCCGGGCTTCCTCGGCAGCTACCCCATCACCCCGGCCTCCGACATCCTCCACGAGCTGTCGAAGCACCGCAGCTTCGGCTTCTCGACCTTCCAGGCGGAGGACGAGATCGCGGCCATGGCCTCGGCGGTCGGCGCGGCCTTCGGCGGCACCCTGGCCTTCACCACCACCTCCGGCCCGGGCGTCGCGCTCAAGCAGGAGGCCATCGGGCTCGCGGTGATGACCGAGCTCCCGGTGGTGATCGTCAACGTGCAGCGCGGCGGCCCGTCCACCGGCCTGCCCACCAAGACCGAGCAAGCCGACCTGTTGCAGGCCATCTGGGGCCGCAACGGCGAGGCCCCGGTGCCGGTGATCGCGGCGTCGTCTCCGTCGGACTGCTTCGAGACCATCATCGAGGCCACCCGCATCGCGGTGACCTACATGACGCCGGTCTTCTTCCTCTCGGACGGCGCCATCGCCAACGGCCAGGAGCCGTGGAAGCTGCCCGACGTGAAGGAGCTCGAGCCCTTCCCGGTGAAGTTCCGCACCGACCCGAACGGCTTCCAGGTCTACGCCCGCGACCCCGAGACCATGGCGCGCGCGTGGGTGAAGCCCGGGACGCCCGGCCTCGAGCACCGCATCGGCGGCCTGGAGAAGGACAAGCTCACCGGCGGCGTCTCGTACGATCCCGACAACCACGACACCATGGTGCGCACCCGCGCCGAGAAGGTGGCGCGCATCGCGAAGGACCTCCCGCCCGTCACCGTCAATGGCGACGCCTCGGGCGACGTCCTGGTGGTGGGCTGGGGCTCGACCCACGGCGCCATCACCCAGGCCGTCGAGAAGGTCCGCGCCACCGGGAAGAAGGTCTCCAGCGTGCACCTGCGCCACCTGAACCCGCTGCCCAGCGATCTGGGCGACGTGCTGAAGCGCTTCAAGACGGTGCTCGTGCCGGAGATGAACCTGGGCCAGCTGGTGAAGGTGCTGCGCACCACCTACCTCGTCGACGCCAAGAGCCTCACCAAGGTGCAGGGCAAGCCGTGGAAGGTCAGCGAGCTTCAGGCCCTCATCCTCGAGCACGCTTGAGCATCGGAAAGAACGCCATGACCATTCCTCCAAAGACCCCGACCCTCGCGAAGCTGACCAAGAAGGACTTCCAGAGCGACGCCGACCCGCGCTGGTGCCCGGGCTGCGGCGACTACTCGATCCTCGCGCAGGTGCAGACGGTGCTGCCGGAGCTCGGCATTCCCAAGGAGAAGATCGTCTTCGTCTCGGGCATCGGCTGCTCGAGCCGGTTCCCGTATTACATGAACACCTACGGCTTCCACACGATCCACGGGCGCGCGCCGGCCATCGCCACCGGCCTGAAGATGACGCGGCCCGAGCTGAGCGTGTGGATGGTGACCGGCGACGGCGACGCGCTCTCCATCGGCGGCAACCACTTCATCCACCTCTTGCGCCGCAACGTGGACGTGAAGGTGCTGCTCTTCAACAACCGCATCTACGGGCTCACCAAGGGCCAGTACTCGCCGACCTCGGAGCTCTCGAAGAAGACCAAGTCGACGCCGTTCGGCTCCATCGACGCGCCGTTCAACCCGCTGCAGCTCGCGCTCGGCGCCGGCGCCACCTTCGTCGCGCGCACCATCGACGTGGAGCCCCTGCACATGCGGCAGGTGCTCACCCGCGCGGCGCAGCACAAGGGCACCGCGTTCGTGGAGATCCTGCAGAACTGCAACGTCTTCAACGACGGCGCCTACGAGCACATCACCGAGAAGTCGGTGAAGGACAACGCGCAGCTGCGCCTCGAGCACGGCAAGCCGCTGGTCTACGGCAAGGGCACCAAGGGCATTCGGCTCGACGGGTTCAGCCCGAAGTCGGTGACGCTGGGCGAGAACGGCGCGAGCGACAAGGACCTGCTGGTGCACGACGAGAAGGCGGCGACGCCGCTGTCCTTCCTCCTCGCGGACCTGCAGCCGCCCCACTTCCCGATGCCGATCGGCGTCTTCCGCGCCACCGAGCGGGCCATTCACCACGAGCTCGATCAAGAGCTCGAGGAGAAGGCGCGCGCCAAGGGCGGCGGAGATCTCGAGAAGCTGCTCCACAGCGGCGACACGTGGAAGGTGAGCTGAACGACACACCGCGAGCGCGGTGACGTACCATGGCGTCCCCCACTTCCCGGGAGCACGCCATGCGAAGCCTCGTCGTGATCGCGTCGCTGTTCGTGAGCGCTCAAGCCCTGGCCCAGGCGCCGAAAGAGCTCGTCGGCAGGTACCAGATGGACGTCGAAGGCGGCGACGTGCTCGAGCTGCGCGCCGACGGCACGGCCTCGATGGCCGGCGACGAGACGAAGTGGTCGGCCAAGGGCGGCCGGCTCACGGTGGGCACCGACACCATGGCCTACCAGCTCGCCGGCGGCCGGCTGACCCTGACCATGGGCAGCGTGCAGATGGCCTGGAAGCGCCTCGGCGCGGCCGGCAAGGGGCCCTCGCCCATGGAGAAGGCCGCCGCGAAGGCGAAGGCGGCGCAGGCGCAGGCCCAGACGCCCCAGAGCGAGGACGAGGCCGACCGGGAGGCGATGGAGCTGGCCAAGGCGTGGCTGGCGCAGAACGGCGGAGCGCTTCAGCAGCAGCCCCCGAGCCCGGGACGAGCGCCACCGCCGATCGCCGCCGGCCGCCAGGCCGTGATGCCGCAGGCAGGCTCCGCGCCGGGCGCCGGCTCGCCGCAGGATCAGAAGGCCCGGCAGGTCCTGATGTCCTCGGCGTGGTGTTCGTTCACCTACAACCAGCACACCGGGACCTCGACGACGAGGAAGGTGGTCTTCCGCCCCGACGGCGTCATGACCATCAACGGCGGCGCGGAGACCTACAACTCGGGGTCCGCCGGCACGGTGGCAGGCCAGTACGGCGATTCGAGCGCGCTGCGGTGGAAGCTCGAGGGCCTGCGCCTCTTCGTCGATCAGGGCGACGGCAACGGCTGGGTCGACGTGGGCCTGTCGGCGACGCAGAACTCGAACGGCTCCCCGATCCTCCACCAGGGCGGCCGCGAGTACTCGATGTGTCAGTGAGGCGCTCGGTCGTCGCGGCCCCCGCATCGGTCTCGCGCGAGCCCGCGGCCGCGCGGCCGTCTTTGGCGTGGGCCGGTGAGGCCTGACTCGCGAGATCGCGCCGAGCAGCGAAGGGAACCGCCCACGGAGACCGGGGTCGACGGCGGCCCCCGCTCCGTCGACGACCCCGGCTTCACTGCTGACGACCGAACCGGCGAGACCGCTGACGACGAGACACTGTGCCGGTGAACGTTGGGAATGATGCGCAGGGGGGAGCTCGAGCGACCATCGCACGAACGTGTGAGGCGGCGGCGCCCCCCGGGCGAGGCGAGGGTCGACCGGGCGCTACCGCTGGTTCCGGAGCCGGCGCCTGAACTCGGGGCCGCGGAGGAGCGGCGCCTGTGCCGCGAGCTCGGCCCGGCTGTGCAGCTCGAGCTTGCCGAAGATGTTGCGGAGGTGGCTGGCGACCGTGTGGTCGGAGATGCGCAGGCGGTGCGCGATGTTGAGATCGGAGAGCCCCCGCCCGACCAACTCCGCGACCTGGGTCTCCCGCTCCGAGAGGGCGCGGCGGGTCGGGAGTGAGGGGACGCGAGGGGCTTGCGCGCCGCAGTCCTCCGCCAGGCGCAGGGCCTTGGCCAGCGACTGGGAGACGAGCCGGGAGACGTCGCCCAGGTCCGCCCCGGCGCGCTCGAGAAACGCCGCGGCGGAGATTCGGGTGCAGAGCGTCAGCCAGCCAACCACCCGATCGCCCTCGATGACCAGGAAGGCGTGGACCGCGTCCGACGCGCCGATTGGAGCCAGAAGAGCGCGACGTCCTCGCTCCGCCAGCACGTCATCAAGCACGTCGAACGCGGCGTAGGGCCGGGTCTTGAAGCGCCGCACCATGCCCGTGCTCAGGCGCTCGCGCTCCACGAGGGGCAACATGCGCTTGAGGAAAAGGTCCGCGATGGCGCGGGCCGTCGCGTTCGGCAAGACGACGCCGCGAGCGCCGAGCGTGAAGCCTGGCGGGCAGGTGAAGACCCAGGTGGACGCGACCCCGGGCACCTCGAGCAGGGTGGCCGCGAGGCGCTCACGCCAACTCCCGGCCGGAGACAGGGTCCGCGCCAAGGCTTTCGCCTTCGCCCACGTCAGCGCTTCTCGTCGTCTCCCCATCGGCTGGCGTGCCTCCTTCGTCCAGCGGGTCGAGCGTACACCGCCGGGTCCGCCCGCGGGGACGCCGGCCTCGCGCTCGACGGAGAAGGCGGGCCGGGCAAGCCTCACGAACGCCCGCGCCAGCGCCCGCCGACCGTCTCGCGCCCCACCGGCGCATCGAGAGGATCGTGCGCCCGCGGGAGGCTGGGGAACCTGTTCGGCGCCTCCGCTAGCGAGAATGCGTCTCGGCTCCGCCTGGATTCCGTCCCTGGAAGCCGGCCCCCCTGAGGAGCGGCGCGCGTGCCGCGAGCTCGGCCCGGCCGTGAAGCTTGAGCTTGTGGAAGACGCTCCGCAGGTGGGCGGCGACGGTGTGCTCGGAGATGCGCAGGCGGTGCGCGATGTTGAGATCGGAGAGCCCCTGCCCGACGAGCTGCGCGACCTGCGTCTCACGCTCGGAGAGCGGGCGGTTCGGGACCGAGTCGAAGCGGGGGGCCCGTGCGCCGCAGTCCTCCGCTACCCGCAGCGCTTGGGAGAGCGAGCGGGAGACGAGCCGGGAGACCTCTCCCAGCTCCGCCCCGGCACGCTCGAGCATCGCGCGGGCGGGGATGCGGGTACACAGAGACACCCAGCCGACCACCTGGTGCTTCTCGACGACGAGGAAGGCGTGGATCGCGTCGATCGCGCCGATCGGTGCGAGGAGCTCGCGGCGCGCCCGAGCCGCCAGAGCCGGGTCGACGTGTTCGAACCCGCCGTAGGGCTTGACGCCAAGGCGCTTCGCCATGCGCGCGCTCAGCTCGTCGCGCTCGACGGTGGGAACGAAGCGCTTGAGGAACAAGTCCGCGACAGCCCGGCCCGCGTTCTCGGGCAGGACGATCCCCCGCGCGGCGAAAGGAAAGCCGGGCGGACAGGTGAAGACCCAGCTGGACACGACGTCGGGCACTTCGAGCAGCGTGGCGGCGAGGCGCTCCCGCCACTCTCCCGCCGGAGACAGCGAACGGGCCAGGGCCTTCGCCCTCGCCCAGACCTGCCCTTCCGCGCGCTTCGACATCGACCGCGACTCCTCCGCTGACCCAACCTCTTCCAAGACCTTACTCTGGCAGGTCCCGCTGCCTTGCGGCCGCCTCGCAGTGGAGGACCTGCTGGATCGGGTATCGAGCACCGCTCGCCCACCCTCCACGCCCGAGGCTGTGGAGCCAGCGTCCCTGGAGTTCACCCCCGCTTCACCTGCCCGTCACTGGAGGTGGCGAGGATCAGCCACGAAAGGAGGGCAGTTCATGGATCTCAGAGTCATTCCCGTCGCGGCGATCGTCCTGGGGGGCGTCGCCATCGCTGTGCGCATCGCCGTGGGGCTCGTCCGCTGGGCGCGTCGAAATCGCGTCGCCGCCGCGCAGGGGCTCTTCGTCGAGACCCTCCGCGACCGCCTCGGCCGCCTGATCGACGAGCTCAACGGAGACCCGCACAGCCACGGCCACGATGCACAGGGCCACTGTGACACCGGGAGTCATGGCCACGGCGGGTGGTCGGACATCCCCGACTGCGGCGGCATGGACGGCGGGGGCTCGCACGAGTAGCTCGGTGACGGCCTTCGAGCCCGGCGTGTTCGCGCGAGCCGTGCGGCGGCGCGGTCACACGCGAGCGCGTCGCCGGAATCGCGGCCGGTCCCGGAGGCGAGGACTCCTGCGCGGGCTCGTTCGACGCCGTCGCCGGCATCGCGACGAAGCCACGCGAGCATCACCGCGACGGCGATCGCGAGCATGGCGACGAGCGTCATGAGCCGGCGCTTCATCGGCGCGGGAGCTCCGCGCTCCGACGGGCCACGAGTGCGTGAAGCATCAGCCCCAGCTACCATGGCTCGCATGCTTCTCGGGGTGCTGGTCATCGCGATCGCGGCTCAGGCGCAAGACACCCCGGAGGCGGCGTTCGCGCGACCGCTCGCCGGCGCCGTCACCATCGCCCCGGAGGAGCAGGCGCTCGAGGTGGGCATCGGGCTGCCGTCGCTCCTCTCGGTCGCGTACCGCCACGGCCTGCGCTCCGGTCTGGACCTCGGCGTGCGTGGCAGCCTCACCGCCGGCCTCGATGGAATGATCCTGCTGCTCGTTGGCTCCAACCTGGCGATGGCGCCAGGGGCCAAGCTCCAAGGGCTCTTGGCCCTGCGTCTCGCCGAGAACGGCCGGACGACGCTGGGGCTCACCTTCGAGCCCGGCGTGTTCGCGCTCCAGGTCACCCCGGTCGTCCCGAATCCCCAGCCGAGCATGGTGGTGGCCCTCACGCTGCCGGTGGACCTTCGGGCGGCGGTCGCGCTGACCGACGAGTCCGCGATCGAGGTCTCCGTCGGCGCGCCGCTCTGGTTCGCGCCGAGCTTCGCCTTCCGGGTGGCGGTCCCTCTCCTGGCTGGCGTCGGCTACGAGCAAGTGCTCGGGCCTCACACCGCCTTCGTCGTGCGGGCCCGGGGTGGGGTGGCGGCGCTGCTCGGGGGCGGCCTCGCTCCGGAGATCGATCTCCGCGGCGGAGTGGCGTTCCGCTGGTGAGCGCCGAGCCCCAGACGCACGAAGGGCCACGCTCCGTGCCGGCGGCGTGGCCCTCTCGCTTCAGCCTGCGCTGATCGTCAGACCTTCAGGCCCTTGCGCTTCATCGCCTCGACCAGCGTGGTGCCGAGCTCCGACGGGGACGCGGCCATCACGTAGCCGGCCTCGGTCATCGCCTTCACCTTGTCGGCGGCGGTGCCCTTGCCGCCGGAGATGATCGCGCCGGCGTGGCCCATGCGCTTGCCGGCAGGCGCCGAGGCGCCCGCGATGAAGCCGGCGATCGGCTTCTTGAAGTTCGCCTTCACCCAGGCCGCGGCGTCCTCCTCCGCGCTGCCGCCGATCTCGCCGATCATGATCACCGCGTCGGTCTCGGGGTCCTCGTTGAAGAGCTTGAGCACGTCGATGAAGTTCGTGCCGTTCACCGGGTCGCCGCCGATGCCCACCGCCGTCGACTGGCCCATGCCGAGGCCCGTCACCTGGAAGACGGCCTCGTAGGTCAGCGTGCCGGAGCGCGACACCACGCCGATGCGGCCCGGGCGGTGAATGTGGCCCGGCATGATGCCGATCTTGCACTTCGCCGCCGGGGTGATGACGCCGGGGCAGTTCGGCCCGACCAGGCGCGTGCCCTTGCCCTCGAGGTAGCGCTTGGCCTTCACCATGTCGTTCACCGGGATGCCCTCGGTGATGGTGATGCACAGCGGCATCTTGGCCTCGGCGGCCTCCATGATCGAGTCCGCGGCGAACGGCGGCGGCACGAAGACGCAAGAGACGTTCGCGCCCGTCGCCTTCACCGCCTGCTCCACGGTGTCGAAGATGGGGACCTTGTTCTCGAACTTCTGGCCGCCCTTCCCCGGCACCACGCCGGCCACGACGGCCGTGCCGTACTCCAGCATCTGCTTGGCGTGGAACGAGCCCGACGTGCCGGTGATGCCCGAGATGAGAACCTTGGTGTCCTTACCGATGAGAATGCTCATTGTCGTGTCTCCGAAAGGTGCGCGTTACTTGACCGCGAGGACGGCCTTCTCCGCCGCCTGGCGCAGGTCGTCCGCCGGGGTGATCTTCAGGCCGGAGCTCTTGAGGATCTCCTTGCCCTTCTCGACGTTGGTGCCCTCGAGGCGCACCACCAGGGGAATGGTCAGCGCCACTTCCTTCGCGGCCGCCACCACGCCCTCGGCGATCACGTCGCACTTCATGATGCCGCCGAAGATGTTCACCAAGACCGCCTTCACGGCCTTGTCCGCGAGGATGAGCTTGAACGCCGCGGTGACCTTCTCCTTGGTCGCGCCGCCGCCCACGTCGAGGAAGTTCGCCGGCTGGCCGCCCACCAGCTTGATGGTGTCCATGGTGGCCATCGCGAGGCCCGCGCCGTTCACCATGCAGCCGATGTTGCCCTCGAGCGCGATGTACGAGAGGTCGAGCTCCTTCGCCTTGGCCTCGCGGGGATCCTCCTCCGCGACGTCGCGCATCTCCTCGATGTCCTTGTGGCGGTACATGGCGTTGTCGTCGAAGTTCATCTTCGCGTCGAGCGCCACGATGGAGCCGTCCTTGAGCTGCACCAGGGGGTTGATCTCCGCCAGCGAGGCGTCGGTCTCGACGTACGCCTGGTAGAGCGCGGAGCAGAACTTCACGAACTTGCCCACCGAGTCACCGGAGAGCCCGAGCCCGAAGGCGAGCTTGCGGCCCTGGAACGGCAGGAAGCCCACCGCCGGGTCCACCGACTCCTTGAGGATCTTCTCCGGGTGCTTGGCGGCGACCTCTTCGATCTCCACGCCGCCCTCGGTGGAGGCCATGAAGGTGATGCGCGATTTTGTGCGCGGTCAGGGCGGCTTCGATGAGACCCTCCACCTCCTTCGCCACCTGCTCGGCTTTAAGTGCCGCCACTTCGTCTTGTGCGGCTTTG
>JBBIOE010000143.1:0-20866 GCA_037443525.1 Archangiaceae bacterium
GCCGGCGGCGCGGGCGACATCGGCGGCGGCGGCGCGGGCTTCATCTGGACCTACTGCGCGGGCGGCGGCGGCGGCGGCTCGAGCTACGTCATCACCGGCGCGACCGGCGTCGTGAACCAGGGCGGCGCGGCGCAGGCCCAGGGCGACGCCACCGAGAGCCAGGGCGCGGGCCTCGGCGGCGCGCGCAACGGCAACGGCGCCAACGGGCGCGTCGAGCTGAGCTGGTAGTCACTCCAGCGGCACCAGCTCCGGCTCCTCGCCGCGCTCGTGCGCCAGCTCCTGCAGCCGGCTGATGAGGGCGTCGAGCTGCTCGGGCTGGACCTCGATCTCCCCGCCCGACGCCTGCCCGTCGCGGTCGCTGATCGACGAGGGTCCCGCGCTCTGGAAGCCCTCGCAGGTGCCGAGCTCGAGCGGCCCCTGCGCCACGAAGAGATCCTTCGCGGCGCCGTACCTCACCAGCCATTGGGCGCGCCGCTGGTTCTTCGCGCTGCTCGAGGCGGTGGCGAGGGCGTCCCATCGCCGGGTCGTCACCGAGAGCGTGCACTGGTGGCGGGCGCCCGACTCCACCAGCAGGCGGTACGGCGTGGCGCGGGGCGACTTTGGCCAGTGCTCGATGAACAGGCCGACGGGCACCTCGTCCTTGCCTTCCGCGACGCCGAGGAACATGGGGTGCAGCGCCGCGGCCTTCTTGGCCTTCGAGAGCTCGCGCTCGTTGTCCTCCTGTACCCGGGCCAAGAGCTCGCTCCAGCGCTGCTCCTCCGGCGTCCCGGCGTCGGGGGTGGCGCGCGGCTCGATGGCGTATTGAATCGGCAGCGCCAGGCCGATGCCCTCCGCGTCCGTCACCTTCAGCGACACCACGCCCACCACCCGGCCGAAGGCGTCGAGCACCGGCCCGCCGCTGTTGCCGGGGTTCACCGTGCCGTTGAGCTGCAGGTAGCCGAGGCCCAGGTACGGGCGGCCCACGAAGCTGATCTTCCCCTCGTGCAGCGTGAACTCCAGGCCCCTGGGGCTGCCCACGAAGACCACCGGGTCGCCGGGCACCAGCGCCGTCGCGTCGCCCACCACCAGCGGCCTGGCGTTCGCGCCCACCACCTTCACCCGGGCGAGATCGAGCCAGTCGTCGCGCCAGAGGGTGACGCCGGAGAGCGTGCGCCCATCGCGCAACAGCACCTCCTGCGACTCGCCCAGCGGGCACGCCACGTGGGCGTTGGTGAGCGCCACCTCGGGCTCGATGAAGAAGGCGCTCCCCACGCCGTCCTTGCAGGTCACGCTCGCGACCGCGGGCAGCGTGCGCTTGGCGATCTGCTGCGTGGTGAGCGGCACCGCTCGCGCGGCCTCGGCCTCGGCGGCGGCCTTCGCCTGGGCCCGCTGGTGCTCGCGGGAGACCCGCCACAGCGCTGCGCTGCCCAAAAGGATCAGCACCAGCGCGATCGAGCTCGCCAGCAGCCGCGACCCGCCCGGGCGCGGGTCGGACCTCTTCCGGCTCACCACCCGGGTCCGAACCCCGAGCGGCAGCAGGGCGCCGACGAGCCGGGCGGCGAATTCCCGCGAGACCCGCTCGGCCAGGGTGGCGCCGGCCTTCGCCATCAGAAGCTGGGCGCGATCGAACGACGGCGCCGGAGGCCCGAGCGCCGCCACCGCCCGCGCCGCCTCGTGCCGGGCGCGCGGGTCGGCCACCGCCTGCTCCAGCGCCACCGTCACCAGGAGGGACTCGCCGCAGCTCGGGCACACCGGCCCGTCGGGGATTCCCTGCTTCCCGCAGAACGGACAGAAGGTGCCGGGGAGCGGCTCGGCCACGACGGGGGAGTCTACGAGAAGCGAGGCCCGGCGCGCAGCCGGCCCCGTCGACCCTCGGGGGACGAGCCCTCCTGGCGCCGGACCTCCACGCGCTGACGCTCGACCGGGGAGGGGCGACCCGCAGCTGACGCGACGCGTAGGGCACAGGCGATGCACTCGAGGGTGGGCGTCGTCCGTCGTCTCCAGGAGTCGCCGATGGCTACCACCACGCTGCGCCCCGACTTCGCCCCGCACCCGCGCAAATCGCTCGACCTGAGCCTGTGGGTCCTGCAAGGGCTGGTGGCGGCGATCTTCGGCATCTTCGGCGCGATGATGATGTTCGAGTCGCACGACCGCCTGGCCGAGCAGTTCGCGTGGGCGGCCTCGGTGCCGACGTGGGTGATGCGCTTCATCGCCACCTGCGAGCTGCTGGGCGCCGTCGCGCTGATCGTCCCCGGCCTGATTCACAAGAAGGTCGAGCTCGTGCGCGTGGCGGGCGTGGGGCTGACGACGCTGTCGCTGTTCGCGTGCATCTTCCTGTTGGTGCGGCGCGACTACGACAACCTCCTGTTGCCGTTCGTGCTGGGTTGTCTCTCGGCGTTCATCGTGTGGGGTCGCTCCAATGCCGCGCCGCTCCCTTCGCAGTTCGCGTGACGGTCAGAAGTCTCGTCGTGCCTCGAGCCGCGCGTCGCGGCATGCGCCGAAGCGCGGCGCCAAGAAGAGCGCCACCGTCCCAAGGAAGGCGCGCAGCGCCGCGCACCCGACGAGGAAGCGCGCGAGCGCCCGGTCGAGCGGCACGCAGTGGCAGGCCCCGGCGAAGCCCTCGCCGCACCCCTCGCCGCGCACCGAGGCGGAGTCGATGATCGACGAGACCATCTCGGAGTCTTTCCCCGCGAGCGACCCGCCCGGCTGGACGCTCGGGCACTGACACCCTCGACGCGGCACGAGGTTCGCCATGAGCCAGAGCCGAGACGTGTTTTCAGTCGAGGAGCACATCGCGCTGGTGACGGGCGGCGCCATGGGCATCGGGTTCGGCATCGCGCGCCGGCTGGTGGAGGGCGGCGCCAACGTGCTCATCGCCGACGTCGACGAGGCGGCCGCAGGGCGTGCGATTCGCGCGCTGGGTGAAGGGCCGGGAAAGGTGGCGGCCTGCCTCGTCGACGTCGGCGCTGAGGACGCGGGGGACCGCATGGTGGCGACCTGCGTTCGCCAGTTCGGCGGCCTCGACGTGTTGGTGAACAACGCCGGCATCTTCCCGCAGGTGCCGATGCTGAAGATGACCACCGAGCTCTTCGACAAGGTCTACCGCATCAACCTGAGGGGACTCGCGTTCGCGGCCAAGGCGGCGGCGATCCAGATGGTCCAATCGGGCAAGGGCGGGAGCATCATCAACATCGGCTCGGTGGACGCCGTGCACCCCTCGATGGTGGGGCTCGCCGCCTACGACTCGAGCAAGGGCGGCGTCTTGATGTTCACGCGGAGCCTGGCCCTCGAGCTCGCGCCGCACCACATTCGGGTGAACGCGGTCCTCCCGGGGGCGGTGCAGACCGAGGGCACGATGAAGCCCCTGTCAGGCAGCGGCATGAACGAGGACCAGTTCAAGACCTTCATGGCGAACTTCGTGAAGCAGCGGGTGCCGATGGGCCGCATGGGCATGCCCGACGACATCGCCAAGGTGGTGCAGTTCCTCGCCTCGAGCGCGGCGGACTTCTTGACCGGCTCGTCGATCGTGGTGGACGGCGGGTTGCTGCTCACCTGATCCGTCGCGACCCGGCCTCAGGCGATCTCCACGATGATCTTCCCGCGCGCGCGCTTCGACTCGAGCCGCGCGAACGCGGCCTGCACCTCGCCGAGCGGGAAGCGGGAGTCGATGACGGTGCGCAGGCGCCCCTCGACCGTCCACGCGGCGAGCCGCGCGAGATCGTCGGTCCTGGGGCGCACGGTGACCAGCCTCTGCTGCCGCGCGCGGAGGCGGCTGACCACGTCGAAGACGAGCCGCGAGGCGCTCGGCACGGTGCTGACGAAGCGACCGCGTGGGGTGAGCAGCGCGGCGACGTCTTTGAACTTCAGGTTCCCGAACACGTCGAACATGACGTCGAACGGCCCCGCCTGCCGCCAGGCGTCGCCGGAGTAGGCCCAGGTGGCGTGCGCGCCCAGCTCGGCGCAAAGCGCGCGGTTCGCCTCGCTGGAGAGCGTGTGCACCTCGGCGCCGAGCAGGCGGGCGAGCTGAACGGCCGCGGTGCCCACGCCGCCGGACGCGCCGTTGACGAGCACCCGCTGTCCCGAGGCGAGCCGGGCCACGTCGCGAAGCGCCTGCAGCGCGGTCAGCCCCACCAGCGCCATGCCAACGGCCGAGTCGTCGTCGAGGCCTTCGGGCAGCGGGGCGAGCTCGCCCTCGTCGCACACCACCCGCTCCGCCAGCGTCCCACGACTGAAGGTCCACTCGTCGAGGCAGCCGAAGACCCGCGCCCCCGGGTGGAAGTGGCCTGAGCGGCTCTCCACCACCACGCCGGCGACGTCCAGCCCGCACTGCTTGGGGAAGCGGCGGCCGCTGAGGAGCCGGAAGCGGCCCTTTCGGAACAGCGCGTCCTTCGGGTTCAGCGAAGCGCGACGGACCTGCACCCGCACCTCGCCGCGACCCAGCGTGGCCGGCTCCGGAACGTCTCCCAGCGACAGCTCCGACGCCGGCCCGTAGCGCTGGTAGACGAGGGCCCGCACGCCGCGCTCACTTCGCCCAGCGCAGCCGGCAGCTCTGCGTGGTGCGGGCGACCACCTCTGAGGCCGCGTCGGTCAGCTCGACTCGCAGCGAGATCACCTCGGGCCGCGCGGCGAGCAGCTCGCGATCGAACGCGCACACCGCCACCACCGTGCCGCGCGCCTTCTTGGTGAAGTCGATGTGGAAGCTGGTGGGAATCATCTGCGCGCCGGGAGGCAAGGAAGCGAGCAGCGCCACGTTGGCGGTGATCTCCGCCAGCGTGCCGAGCGCCATCGCGTGCAGCGACCCGACGTGGTTCCGCCGCCAGGGCCGGTCCTTCATCTCCACCACCGCCCGCCCCGGCTCGAGCACCTTCACCGTCGGCGCCACCGAGGCGTTGAACGGCGCGGTGAAGGCCAGGCCGGCGTCGAAGGCCAGCGCCCCCAGGGGGACCTTGAGGAACCGGCGGTAGGTGTCGAGGAGCGGCTCGGCCATGGCGTTGAATCCTTTGAGTAGAACGTCGTTCTAGAGCATCATTCTAAGCGACTCGACATGTCAAGCGACGAGCGCGGACGGCGCGACGAGATCTTGGAGGCGGCGCTGAAGTGCTTCCTGGAGAAGGGCTACGACGCGACCACCATCAACGACATCAGGGAGCGGAGCGGCGCCAGCACCGGCAGCATCTACCACGCGTTCTCGGGCAAGGACGCCATCGCCGCCGAGCTGCTGGCGGGCACGCTGGACCACTGGCAGCGGACGCTGTTGGCGCGGCTCGAGCGCGAGACCACCGCCGAGGGCCTGGTGCGGGGCGCGGTCGAGCACTTCGTCGACTGGGTAGCGCAGGCGCCCGACCGCGCGCGCTTCTTGTTCCACTCGCCGAGGGCCCGCCTGGAGAGCGCCGCGCAGGAGGGCCTCCAGGCGAGGAACGCCGAGCTGCTCGTCGCGCTGAAGGCGATGTTCAGGCCGCACGTCAAGGCGCGCGCCCTGCGGGCGCTGCCGACCAGCCTGCTGCTGCCCATCATCGTGGGCCCGGCGATGGAGTGGGCGCGCACGTGGCTCGCGGGGCGCTCGCCGACCGGTCCGGCGGAGGCGCGGCGGGTCTTGGCCGACGCCGCGTGGGCCGCTTTGCGGGCCTGAGCCGGACCCGTCGTTCCCCCGGCCCGGGGCCTTTGCGGTGCCGTTGAAAGCCAACGTGCTCCGCGGTGGCCTTTCTTCACCTCGGCGGGTACCTTCACCAACATTCTCAGCCGGAGGGGGAACCCCATGTTTCGTCGTCTCACGTTCATCGCGATGCTGACCGCTGTGTCTGCGCTGTCCGGGTGCAACTGCGGTGGCCCCCGTCAGTCCCCTCCCGGTGGCGAACCGGAGGACGGCGGAGCGCCGGTGGACGCGGGAGCACCCGGCGATGCCGGCGCGTCAGAGGACGCGGGCAGCGGCGACGGCGGGCTCGATGGCGGCGGGCCGCTGGGCCGGCTCGAGCTGGTCGCGGTGAGTGCCGACGGCGACATCATCATCGTCGAGGACGACGGCGGCGCCCGAGTGCTGGCTTCCCGGCGGGACGCCGGCGTGTTCTCCTGGTTCATGCAGCCCCGCTGGCAACCCCACGGCGACCAGGTGGCCTTCGGGGACGGCGATCGGGCGTGGCTCGCCCTCGCCGATGGCGGCCTTCGCCGCCTCGAGTCCACGGTCACGGGCACCTCCGACTACCAGGGCAACACGAGACGCGTGGAGTGGTCGCCGAACGGGAAGCGCCTCGCGATCAGCGGCCTCGAGCTCTCGACGGACAACGAGAGCGTGTTCCTGCTCCCCGACGACGGCGGCGTGGAGCCGATGCTCATCGGCGTCGCTCGCGACTGGTCATGGGCCCACGACAGCAGCGGCCTCTACTTCACCGCCTACGTGTCCTCCGAGGGCACCTGGAGGACGTGGTTCCGGGACGTGGACGGTGGCGCGGCCGTCCGACTCGTCGACGGGCAGTTTCTCGACGTGTCCTCCACCGGCGCGGTCGCCTACCAGGACGAGTACCCCCTCCTCGACGGAGGCTACTTCTACGCGCAGTACTTCCTCGCGAGCGACGGTGGCGCTGGCGGGCTGGTGGTCCCCGAGAACACGATCTTGGTGAACGCGGGCGACACGGCCGCGACCTTCAACCCCGACGGCGCACGGTTGGCGATGAGCGGCACCTTCCTGATCAACCTCGCGCCGGTCAACCGCGCGGTCGTCGCGTCGGGCGGAGTGGTCGTGCGCTCGCTCTACGATCCACAGGCCCTCACCGAGGCGTGGCCTCGATGCGTTCGCTGGGAGCCGGGCGGGCAGCTGAGCTACCAGACGCAGGACGCCGGCGTGCCCGTGCTCTTCCTCGAGGCCAGCGACGGCGGCGCCGAGGCGTTCGCCACGCCACGGCTCGCCATGCCCTACGGGTACACCTGCCACGACTGGCGCCGGGTGCCCTGAGCCTCGTCGAGGTGGGGCGGCGTCTCAGTGCCGCTCCGCCGGCCTCTCCTCCGCCGCGGGCCTCGGTGGTGCCCGACCCAAGAGCGCTTGCTCGCGCTCGGGCACCGTCGGCTCTCCGGGCCGCCACACCCCGCCCATGATCAGGCGGCTGGAGCGCTGGTACGTCACGTAGGCCCACGCCCACTGGATGAGCACCAAGAGCCGGTTGCGAAAGCCGATGAGGAAGATGAGGTGGACGAAGAGCCAGGCGAGCCAGCCGAGCATGCCGCCGAGCCTGAGGCGCCTGGTCTGGGCGAGCCCCGCGGCGCGGCCCACCGTGGCCATGATGCCCTTGTCGACGTAGTGGAACGGCCGGCGCGGGCGGCCCTCGAGGCTGGCGAGGATGTTCTCGGCGGCGTGCCGGCCCTGCTGCATGGCCACCGGCGCGAGACCGGGGAGCATGCCGCCCCCCTCCACGGCGAAGTGCGCCGCGTCGCCGATGGCGTACACCGAGCCGTTCCCAGGGATCGTCAGGTCCGGGTTCACCACCACGCGGCCCTGGCGATCGTGCTCGGCGCCGAGCTTCTTCACCAGCGCGGAGGCCTCCACGCCCGCGGCCCAGAGCACGGTGCGCGCGGGGAGCGGCTCGGTCCCGAGGTTCACGCCCTCGGCGGTGACGTCGGTGACGCGGGTGGAGAGGCGCACCTCGACGCCCAGGCGCGCGAGCTCCTGCTCGGCGCCCTTGGAGAGCTTGCCGTCGAAGGCGGTAAGGAGCCGGCCGCCGGCCTCGACCAGCACCACCCGGGCGCGCTTGGGGTCGATGGCGCGGAAGTCGCGGGCGACGGTGTAGCGGGAGAGCTCCGCCAGGGCGCCGGCGAGCTCGACGCCGGTGGGGCCTCCGCCGACCACGACGAAGGTGAGGAGCGCGGCCTGCCTGACGGGGTCCTTCTCCAGCTCGGCGGCCTCGAAGGCCAGGAGCACCCGGCGGCGGATCTCCAGCGCGTCGTCGAGGGACTTGAGACCGGGCGCGAGCTGCTCCCACTCCGGGTGGCCGAAGTAGGCGTGCCGCGCGCCGGTGGCGAGGACGAGGAAGTCGTAGGCGAGCGAGGTGCCGTCGGCGAGCGCCACGGTCTTCGAGGAGAGCGACACCTCGGTCACGTCGCCCAGGTGCACCTCGACGTTGGCCTTGCCGGCGAGCACGGCGCGGATGGGCGCGGCGATGTCTCCGCCGGAGAGGCCCGCGGTGGCCACCTGGTACAAGAGCGGTTGGAACAGGTGGTAGTTCTGGCGGTCGATCACGGTGACGCGCACGGGCTCGTCCGCGAGGCGGCGCGCCGCGAAGAGGCCCCCGAAGCCGCCGCCGACGATGACCACGTGGGGAACATTCGCCATGCGGCGCGGTTGTAACGCAGCCGTTGCGCCCCTGCCCGGGTGCGTTGCACGTGCGCGGGCCCGGGAGGAGGCGCATGCTCACGGCATGAGGCGGCACGAGATGAAATGGGTGGCGCTGTGCGGAGTGCTCGGAGCAGTGGCGTGGGCCCAGGCGCCCGCGAAGGCGCCGCGCGACGCCGGCGTGGCCGCCCCGGTGGCCAGCGCGACCAAGGCCCCGGTGGATGGCGGCGTGCCTCCGGCTGCGACGGAGGCGGCGGCCAAGGCGAAGGCCGAGGCGGAGGCCTTGAGCGCGCGAATCGAGCTCGAGCGGATGAAGGCCGAGCTCGCGGCCCTGAAGGAGCGCACCGCGATGCTCGAGCGGCAGGCAGCGCAGACCGAGGCCATCACCTCGCAGCTGGAGAAGATGAACAAGCAGCTGGGGGACGTGAAGACGCAGCTCGCCGAGAGCGAGGAGCGCCGCCAGGAGACCGCGCGCCGGGCCGCCGAGCGGAAGGTGCAGATCGATCAATCGACCGCGAGCCTCACGGCGGCGATGCAGTCGCTGGAGTCCGGGTCACCCAACATCGGCGCCGCGCTCAGCCAGGCGGAGTCGGTCTACACCGGGGCGGCGCTGCAGAGCGTGCAGCTGGCGCGGGGCGCGTTGGCGAACAAGGACCTCTTCATGGCGCGGTACTACCTGAGCGCGGCGATCGCCCAGGCCGAGGCCGGGCGGTTCTAACTTCGTTCACCCTGAGCCATCCCTGAGCGGAGTCGAAGGGTGCCGACTTCCACGGCTGGCCGGCGCCTTGCTCCTCTCGGAGTTCATGGCTCGGCGTCCGGACGTGGTGGCTCTCGACGTGCTCGAGACGATGATCGACTTGCAGCCGCTCGGCACGTCCTTCGCGGAGCTCGGCCTGCGCGAGATCGACGCCCGGCTCTTCTTCGCGCAAGTCCTTCGCGACGCCTTCGCCCTCGAGGTGACGCGGCACTTCCGGACCTTCGAGGAGATCACCATCGGGAGCTTCGCGGTGCTCCTGGCGAGCCGGGGCATGACGCCGGAGCCCGAGGACATCGAAGGCATCGTGAACCAGTTGAACGACCTCCCCGCGCACGCCGACGTGAAGGAGGGCCTGGCGCGGCTGCAGGCCGGCGGCGTTCGCGTGGTGGCGCTGACCAACGGCGCCCTGCTCGGCACGCACACCCTCCTCGAGCGAGCCGGGCTGGAGGCGTACATCGAGCGCATCGTCTCCATCGACGAGGTGCGGCGGTGGAAGCCGAGCGAAGCCGTGTACCAGCACGCGGCGAAGCTGCTCGAGGTCGACGTCGGTCGCATCGCGGTGGTGGCCGCGCACGCCTGGGACGTCCACGGCGCCAAGGAAGCAGGGCTCTCGGCGGCGTGGCTCAAGCGCTTCGAGAAGCTCTACCACCCGGCGATGCACAAGCCGGACGTGAGCGGCGACTCGCTGCCGGAGGTCGCGGAGGCCTTGTTGGCGCTGCCAGCGTGAGCGCTTCAGACCTTGGGGGCACGACCACGACTTTGATGCCAGACCTCCAGGACCCTCACGAGCTGCTTCGACTCATCGACGCGGTAGTAAATGTGCAACCGGGTGTGCTCGAGCGACAGGCGCCGGACGTCCCTCCTCCGCGCATCGCCAGTCACGACCCCGGCATACGGGGACTGGGCCAAGAGCGCCAAAGCCTGCGCGATGTCTTCGTCGAAGAGATCTGGTGCGGCGAGCCGATGGCCTCGCCACCACGCTGAGATGCGCAGCACCGAACGCCGCGCCCTTGCCGTCAGGAAACGTGCATTCCGCTCTACGAGCGGGTCTTCAGCTCCGCGAGCACCGCCTCTGCCGAGACCAGCTCCCCCCTGTCCGCCTCCGCCATCGCCGCCTCGAGCTCTCGCCAGCTCGCCTCGTCCAACGTCCAGCCGTCGGCGTCGCGGGCCGGCGCTTCCCGGACCTCGACTTCGGCGCCCTCAGGGAGCGCCTCGTCGAGAACCACCGTCTTTCCGACCACTCGACCGCGGACGACTCGCATGAACCTATTGTTTTCCCCGGGTCTGACATTTCGCAACTCGACGGGAACTGGCCTCGAACTGGCCTCAGACTCGGAGGGAAGATCCCTCGAACGCCGGCGTGAGCGTCTCACAGCGCCGGCGGCGGGAGTCCTTGCACCCTCGGCCTGGGCTCATCAGAGAGGCTCGCTTCGATTCCCGTCAGCCCTCTACTTCAAGCACGCATCGCGCGCCGCTCCGCTCCGTATCTCTTCGAAGACGAGGTCATGCGAGCCGCGAAGCTTCTCGCCGTGGTGCCCTACGCCGGAATCTCCGGCCAGGACGAGCGCCTGACGTCGGTACGTCGCGTCGTACTCCAGCAAACGCAGTACTTCCTGTACTACCGGGGTGCGCGAAGCGACGAGGACCGTGGAGATCTTGCGCCTCTGGCACACGAGCCGCCGACCGCCGAAGCGTTGAGGGGCGAAGTGGGCCGATGGTCGCGGCCCACCGCCCCTCACACCGCGCTCGGGCTGGCCGGGAGCCGGACCGCGGTTCACTTCAAGCAGGCATCGCGCGCGGCGTAGGTGACGATCAGATCCGCGCCCGCCCGGCGAATCGAGAGCAACGTCTCGTCCACCGCCCGCTGGAAGTCGAGCAAACCCGCATCGCTCGCCGCGCGGAGCATCGCGTACTCCCCGCTCACGTGGTACGCGCAGATCGGCAGCTCGGTCCGCTCCCGCGTGTCGCGAATGAGGTCCAGGTTCGTCACCGCCGGCTTCACCAGCAGCACGTCCGCGCCCTCTTCGACGTCCAGCATCGCCTCGCGGATCGCCTCGCGCCGGTTCCCCGCCGGCATCTGGTACCCGCGCCGATCTCCGAACTGGGGCGCGCTGTCCGCCGCCAGCCGGAACGGCCCGTAGAACGCCGACGCCATCTTGATGGCGTACGACACGATGCTCGTATCCGTGAGCCCCGCCTCGTCGAGCGAGTCCCGAATCACCGCCACGCGCCCGTCCATCATGTCCGAGGGGCAGACGAAGTCGGCGCCGGCCTTCGCCAGCTTGACCGCCATGTGCGCGAGCACCGGCAAGCTCGAGTCGTTGTCGATGCAGTTGCCCTTCACCAGCCCGCAGTGCCCGCTCGCGGTGTACGTGCACAGGCACACGTCGGTCATCACCAGCGCCTCGGGCAGGGCCTGCTTCACCGTCGTCACCGCGTGCTCCAGCGGCGCGAGCAATGGGTCCAGCTCCGACGGCACGTTCATCTTCTTGTCGGTGTGCCCGAAGAGCATCACCGCGCCGAGGCCGTTCTTCACCTGCGGCCGAAGCTCCTCGACCAGCATGTCGGCGCTGATGTGCCACAGCCCCAGGCCCTTCCTCACCTCGTGCTTGATGCCCTTCCCCTCCACCACGAAGTAGGGCTGCACCAGGTTCCGCGGAGTGACGTCGACCTCCCGGTAGAGGTTCCGCATCGTCTCCGACTGCCGCATCCGCCGCATCCGCATCGTGGGCTTCTTCATCGCCGTGTCTCCTTCGTAACTGCTTCGATCACCGCTTCCGCCGACGCCACGCAGCGCGCCGTGGGCCACTCCAAAAGTCGCCCGTCATTCCACGCCCGGGCCGTGCTCCGCCCCAGGCACACCACGCCGCGCACTTGGGGACGCACCCGCGCCCGCGCCCGCGCCGCCTGAAAGTTCCGCACCGCCGACGGACTCGTAAACACCAGCCCCATCGGCCGCGACGCCAGCGCCCGCACCCGCTCCGGCAAACGTGCAGGCGCCACCGTCCGGTACACCACCGGCGCCGTCACCCGCCCGAGCTTCGCCAAGACCGCCCGCGCCTTCTGCTGCTCCGCCTCTCCGCCGCCCAGGTCGCTCGTCGGGTAGAGCACGTCGATCGCGCCGCGCTTGGCCTTCTTCGCGTGCGCCGAGAGCGCCTTCGCCAGCGCCACCGCCCCGCCCTGCGCCGTCACCTCGCAGGCCACGCCCTTCCGCTCCAGCACCTGCACGCTCTTGGGGCGCAGCGCCGCCACCCGGACGCCGCGCAGCCTCCGCCACGGCACGCACTCCGCCGCATAGGGGCTGGTCACGAACACGAAGGGCACGCCGCGAGGCGTCCCTGGCCACTCGGGGAAGCTCACCTTCTGGCGTTCGATGCAGGGCAGCGCCTTCGCCAAGACGCCCTGCGCTCCGAGCGCGCGCACCAGCGCCTTCGCCTCGGCCAGCGGCCGCGTCACCACCCAGATCGTGGAGGGCGCCTTCACGAAGAAGGACTCTCGCGCCGTCGCGCCGTCGAGGGAGCCCCGAATGACAATGCTGTGACGCCCCCAATGACAATGCTGTGACGCGTGCGGGCAGGCTCGGACGCATCTTTCGCACCCGGAGCCACCGCACATGGACCCTCGACGAAACCGCTTCCTCGCCGCGCTGAAGGGCACCCCGCACGATCGGCCGCCGGTGTGGCTGATGCGCCAGGCGGGTCGCTACCTGCCCGGCTACCGCGAGCTGCGCAAGGCCCACTCGTTCTGGGACGTCTGCCACAGCCCCGAGCTGGCCACCCAGGCGGCGCTGGAGCCCCTCGCCCGCTTCAAGCTCGACGCGGCGATCACCTTCAGCGACATCCTCATCGTCCTGAACGCGCTCGGCCTCGACGTCACCTTCGGCCCCGGCGAAGGCCCGCGCATCGGCCACCCCCTGCGCACCTCGTCCGATCTCGCGAGCTGGAACACCCGGAACGTCATGGAGCGCCTCGCCTTCATGCCCAAGGCGGTCGCCCACCTCGCCAAGACCCTCGACGGCTCCCACGGCCTGCTCGGCTTCGCCGGCGCCCCCTTCACCCTCTTCTGCTACGCGGTCGAGGGCGGCGGCAGCGACGACTTCCGCAAGGCGCGCGTGCTGCTCCACCAGGAGCCCGAGCTCGCCAAGAAGGCCCTCGACACCCTCGCCGACATCGTGCTCGAGCTCACCCTGGCCCAGGCCGAGGCGGGCGCCGACGCGGTGCAGCTCTTCGACACCTGGGGCGGCCTGCTCTCCCGCGAGGAGTACGAGACCTTCTGCGTGCCCGCGCTCCAGCGCATCTTCGACGCGCTCCAGAAGAAGGGTGTGCCCTCTCTGCTCTTCGCGCGCGGCGGCATGCACCTTTTGCCCATCCTCGGTCACACCCACGCCAGCGGCTTCTCGCTCGACTGGCGCATGGACTTCGCCGAGACGCGCAAGCTCTACCCGAACCACGTGCTGCAGGGGAACCTGGACCCGCTCTTCCTCCTCGCGGGCGAGGGCGTGGTGCGCGACGAGACCAAGAAGCTGCTCTCGGCGATGAAGAGCTTCCCCAGCGAGAAGAACATCGTGAACCTGGGCCACGGCATCGTCCCCGAGACGCCGCCGGAGGCCGTGGCGGCGATGTGCGACGAAGTCGCGGCCAGCGCTCGCTGATTCGGAGCTCACCATGGAACGGCTCGGCGCCCTCGGCCTCACCTTCCGCGAAGCTCCCGCCCACGCGCGGGCGGCCTTGCTGGAGGTCGATCTGCGCGACGACTCCCCCACCGCCGAGCTGCTCGCCAAGGGCTACGTCGACGGCGTGATGCGCATCGAGACCTGCTCGCGGGTGGAGTGGATCATCTCCAGCGACCGCGCCCGCTGGGCGGTGGAGCTGCTCGAGTCGAGCCTCCTGCGGCGCGCGGGCCTCAAGGACGTTCACCTGAAGCGCCGCTGGGGCGCCGGCGCCGCCCTGCACGTCCTGCGCGTGTCGCTCGGGCTCTCCTCGCTCGTCGAGGGCGAGGCGGCGGTCGGCCGGCAGATGGCCCGCGCGTTCCGCAAAGGCCGCGATCTCGGCCACACCGATCGCGTGATGCACCTGTTGTGGAAGCGGCTCGAGCGCGTGCGCCACGAGGCGCGCGACAAGGGCCTCCTCCGCGCCGGCTTCGGCGTGCAGACCCTGGTGCGCGACGTCTTGGTGGAGCGCCACGTCGAGGGCCTCGTGCCCATCTTCGGCCGCGGCGACATCGGGCGCTCGGTGCAGCGGGCGCTCCAGAACGGCGCCTGGCCGCAGAGCCCCATGCACGGCCGCACCGAGCTCGACACCTTCCTGGGCGAGGCCAAGACCGCCAAGGCGGTGATCATCTGCAGCGGCGCGCCCGGCTCCTTCCTCGATCTCCCCGAGCGCACCGACGACCCGGTGGCCATCGACGTCGGCTTCCCCGCGCAGCTGCGCACCGCCCCCGGCTGGACCTCGCTCACCCTCGACGAGCTCCTCACCCGGCCCGATCGCTCTCTCGACGAGGACACCCGCGGGGTGATGGAGCAGATCGCCAGCGACGCGGTCGAGTCGCTGCGCGAGGAGATGGATCGCAGCGAGTCTCACGACGCCCTCGCCGCGCTGGACACCGAGCGCCGCCTCTTCCTCCAGGAGGAGCTGCCGAAGCTCCTCGAGGGCGTGCCCTCGCAGAAGGCCACTCGCATCAAGGCCGGCGTCGGCGCCTTCACCCATCGCCTGATCCGCCGCGCCGGGAGGACACCATGAGGACACTCGTCGCAGGAACCCGCGGGAGCCACCTCGCGCTCTGGCAGACCCGTCATGTCTGCACCGAGCTCACCCCCCACCTGGGAAGCGCCGCCGCGCTGAAGGAGAAGATCATCGTCACCCGCGGCGACACCGATCTGCGCGATCGCCTGCAGGGCTCCCTGGAGAAGGGCTTCTTCACCGAGGAGCTCGAGGCCGAGCTGCGCGACAAGCAGATCGATCTCGCCGTGCACTCCTTGAAGGATCTCCCCACCAAGGACGCCAACGGCCTCACCGTCGGCGCCGTGCTCCCGCGCGAGAACCCCGCCGACTGGCTCGTGATCCGCAAGGACGCGGTCGACCCGAGCCGCCTGCCGAACGAGCTGCCGCTGAAGAAGGGCGCCACCGTCGGCACCAGCTCGCTGCGCCGCCAGTCGATGATCGCCCGCTACGCCCCTGGCTGCGCCGCCAGGCCCCTGCGCGGCAACGTGCCCACCCGGGTGCAGCGCGTGGGCGAGGGCAAGTACGACGCGACGGTGATGGCCGCCGCGGGCCTGAAGCGCCTTCAGATCGATCTCTCCGCCTTCGCCGTCTACGAGCTCGATCCCCGCCGCTGGCCGTCGGCGCCGGGCCAGGGCGCGGTCGCGGTGCAGTGCCGCGCCGACGACGCCGAGCTCAAGGGGTGGCTCGAGAGGCTGCACCACGCCGCCACCGCCGAGGCCGTGGTGCGCGAGCGCGCCTGGCTCGCCGTGCTGGAGGGCGGCTGCACGACCCCCTTCGGCTGCTTCATCGAGGGCGGCACCACCCACCTGGGCCTCGACGTCGAGGGCCAGTGGCGCCACCACGTGCTCACCGACGCTTCCTTCCGCGATCCTTTGGCCATGAGGGCCGAGCTCGATCGCCTTTCCCAGAAGACCGGCTTCACCGAGGAGAACCGACATGAGTCGATCCGCCGACCGCTCGCGCGCGCTGTTTGAGAAGGCCCAGACCCTGATGCCCGGCGGGGTCTCGAGCCCCGTGCGCGCCTTCAGAAGCGTGGGCGGCCACCCGCTCTACATGTCCCGCGGCGAGGGCGCGTACCTCTTCGACGAGGACGGCAACCGCTACATCGACTTCGTGCTCGCCTGGGGCCCGATGATCCTCGGCCACGCGCACCCCGCCGTCCTCGAGGCCGTCACCCGCGCCGCCAAGGACGGCCTCGCGTTCGGCACCACCCACCGCCACGAGGTGGAGCTGGCCGAGCTCATCCTGTCGGCCTACGCGCCCTTCGATCGCCTGCGCTTCGTGGTCTCGGGCACCGAGGCCGTGGCCACCGCCGTTCGCCTCGCGCGCGGCGCCACCGGCCGCTCGCTCGTCCTCAAGTTCGAGGGCTGCTACCACGGCCACGTCGACGCGCTGATGGTGAAGGCCGGCAGCGGCCTCGCCACTCAGGGCTTGCCGGAGAGCGCCGGCGTGCCGCAGGGCGTCTCGGGCTCCACGCTGGTGGTCGAGCTCGGCGACGTCGCGGCGCTGGAGCAGGTGTTCGCCACCCACGGCAAGGAGCTCGCCTGCGCCATCTTGGAGCCGCTCCCCGCCAACAACGGCCTCCTCCCCCAGACGGATGCGTTCCTCCAGAAGCTCCGCGCGCTCACCCAGGCCAACGGGAGCTTGCTCATCTTCGACGAGGTGATCAGCGGCTTCCGCTACGGCTACCACGGCTACGGCAAGCGCTGCGGCGTGCAGCCCGACCTCGTGACGCTGGGGAAGATCATCGGCGGCGGCTTGCCGGTCGGCGCGGTGGCGGGCTCGGGGAAGCTGCTCGATCAGCTCGCTCCGCTGGGCAAGGTCTACCAGGCGGGCACCATGGCCGGAAACCCGGTCTGCCTCGCGGCCGGCATCGCCACCTTGAAGGAGCTGAAGAAGGGTCAGGTCTACTCGCACCTGGAGACCCTCGGCGCCCGCGTGGAGAAGGGCCTGTCCGCCATTCCCGGCGCGCGCGTCCGTCGCTTGGGCGGCGTCTTCTGGCCGTACCTCACGCACGAGGGCCCGCTCCCCACGCGCACCTCCGAGGTAAGCGCCCTGGCGGTCACCAAGTACAAGGCCTCGTACCAGGGCTGGCTCGACGCGGGCCTCTACCTGCCGCCGTCCGCGTGGGAGGTGGGCTTCCTCTCGGCGCAGCACACCGTGGAGCACGTCGACGCGCTCATCGCGGGCGTCAAAGCCGCGATGGCCCATGCGTAATCGCCTCGCCCCGCTGGCCAACCGGCTGGACGTCGTGCTGTTCCTGGCGGCGCTCCTCACGCTGGGGCCCCTGCTGGTGTGGTGGTCCGTGCTGGGAAACCGGCACGTGTCGGCCATCGACGCGCTGGAGCGGCGGGTCGCGGTGCTGGAGACGGAGGCCGCGGGAGAGGCCCGCACCGTCGCCTTGGACGACATCGCCCATCACACCCAAAGGCAGCGGCTGATGATGGCCGGCGAGACGGTGGTGGCTGGTTCCACCCTCTTCGTCTTCGTGGTGGGGCTGTTCATGCTGGCGCGCAACCGCCGCAAGGCCAACGCCGCCATCCGCTCGATGCTGCAGATCACCGCCCACGAGCTGAAGACGCCCATCGCGGGCCTCAAGGCGCTGCTTCAGAGCCTGCAGCTCGGCAGCATCCCCGAGCCGATGAAGGTCAGCCTGCTCGCGCGCGGCCTCGACGAGTGCAACCGCCTCGAGCACTTGACCGAGACCGTGCTCGCCTACCAGCGCGCGGTGGTGCAGCCCACGCTCAAGCTCGAGGAGACCCTGGCCTCCACCCTGGTGAAGCGGCTGCTCGAGCACCGCAAGGCCACCTTCGCCACCGAGAACGTCGCCTGGACGCCCGGGGAGGAGGTGCTGGTGAAGGCCGACCCCGACGCCTTCCGGGTGGTGCTGGAGAACCTGCTCGACAACGCCAAGAAGTACGGCGGGGGCAAGGTCAGCCTCGAGGAGCGCGTGGAGGGCGAGCGTTACGTTCTGGCGGTGAAGGACGAAGGCATCGGCTTCGAGGCCAAGGACGCCAAGGGACTCTTCGAGCCCTGGGTGCGCCGGCAGGAGCATCAGGTCACCAAGCACGGCAGCGGCCTGGGCCTCTACCTCTCTCGCCAACTGGCCGTGGCAATGGGAGGATCTCTCTCCGCCCACAGCCCGGGCCCTGGTAAGGGGAGCACCTTCAGCCTCACGCTCAAGCTCGCTCCCCGCATCGACCGCCATGCCTGATTCGCAACGCATCCTCCTCATCGAAGACGAACCCCTGGTCCGCGACCTGGTGATGTTGAACCTCACCCACGCGGGCTTCGACGTGACGGCGTGCGAGGACTTCCCGTCGGGCCTGTCGCGGCTGTCGGCCGACACCTGGGACGTGGCGGTGGTCGACGTGATGCTCCCCGGCGGCGACGGCTTCACCCTGGTGCAGAAGGCGCGGGCCTCGGGCCAGAAGTGCCCGATTCTGATGCTCACCGCGCGCAGCGACACCCAGTCCAAGGTGCGCGGCCTCGACACCGGCGCCGACGACTACCTCACCAAGCCCTTCGACGTGCCCGAGCTCATCGCGCGGGTGCGGGCCCTGGTCCGCCGCGCCCAGCCCCAGGCCCAGGTGCCCAAGAGCCCCAAGCTCGAGTTCGCCACCTATTGGGTGCGCCTCGACACCGGCCAGGCGCTCACCAACGAGGGCGAGGTGACGCTCTCCGACAAGGAGCTGAGGCTCGTCGAGCTCTTCCACCGCAACGAAGACCGCGCGCTCTCCCGCGCCGACATCCTCGAGGAGGTCTGGGGCATGGACGCCTTCCCCACCGACCGCACCGTGGACAACTTCGTCCTGCGGCTGCGCAAGCTCTTCGAGCCCAACCCCGAGGAGCCGAAGCACTTCATCACCGTGCGCGGCCGCGGCTACCTGTTCCGGAAGTGACGATGAGCACGACGGCCCTCGGCTGGCCCAAGGCGACCGCCGTGGTGCTGCTCAACCTGGGCACGCCCGACGCGCCCACCACGAGCGCGGTGCGCCGCTACCTGCGCGAGTTCTTGATGGACGGCCGGGTCATCGACCTGCCCTTCCTCTCCCGGTGGCTCTTGGTGAACGCCATCATCGCGCCCTTCCGCTCGCCCAAGAGCGCCGAGAAGTACCGGACCGTCTGGCGCGACGACGGCTCGCCCTTGCTGGTGCACTCCAAGGCGCTCGTGGCCGAGGTGGAGCAGGCGCTCCCCGGCCGCCGCGTGCACCTGGCGATGCGCTACGGGAACCCCTCCATCGGAAGCGTGGTGCAAGCGCTCGCCAAGGAGCACGTGACCGAGGTGGTGCTCCTGCCCCTCTTCCCCCAGTACTCGTCGGCGGCCTGGGGCTCGGCGGTGGAGGCGTTTCAAGAGGCGCTCGCGAAGCTCACCGTCGTGCCCGCGCTCAGCATCGTGCCGCCCTTCTTCCTCGACGACGGGTTCCTCGACGCGCACGCCGGGCTGATGAAGGAGCGGCTGGCCGCGCACCCAGTGGAGCACGTGGTGTTCAGCTACCACGGGCTGCCGATGTCCCAGGCGCGCGCCGCGTGCTCGGGCGAGTGCCCGGTGGACCGCCCCGGCACCTGCTGCCAGACGCTCACCCCAAAGAACCGCGCCTGCTACCGGGCGCAGTGCCTGGAGACGACGCGGCAGCTCGCGGCCCGCGCGGGGGTCACCACCCACTCGACCGTCTTCCAGTCGCGGCTCGGCCGCGCCGACTGGCTCGGGCCCCAGCTCGACTCCACGCTGGTGGAGCTCGCGAAGTCCGGCGTGAAGCGGGTGGCGGTGACCTGCCCGGCCTTCGTCGCCGACTGCCTCGAGACTTTGGAGGAGGTCGGCCAGGTGAGCCGCGAGAAGTTCCTCTCCTCCGGGGGAACGCACTTCGAGCTGGTGCCGTCCTTGAACGCCGATCCCCGCTGGGCGAAGGCCGTGGCGGCGCTGGTCCGTCGTTCACCCTGAGCCGTCGAAGGCTGCCGCCCTCCGTTCGCCCTGAGCGGAGTCGAAGGGTGCCGACTGTCAACGGTCAGCCCGAGCGGAGTCGAGGGCCGGGATCCTCCTCTTCACGCCCACCGCCGAGCTAAGCTGCCCGCTCGTTCGTAGGGAGGGATCGACGTGAATCGTCACCTTTGGGCCCTGCTGGTGGCCTTCGTCCTCGCCGCGCCGTGGGCGCACGCCGGCGGCCCCTTCAGCGTGAAGCAGATCGCCGCCCCCGGCCTGCAGACCGCCCGCATGTCGAAGCAGCTCGCGGAGCTGTGCAACGAGCACCTGGCGCAGGCCCTCCACGACCGGGGGCTCAAGGTCATCAGCCAGGCGCAGATCGGCGCCATCCTGGGCCTCGAGCGGCAGAAGCAGCTCCTCGGCTGCAGCGACTCGACGAGCTGCGTCCTGGAGCTGACGAACGCGCTCGGCGCCGACGCGCTGGTCGTCGGCAGCGTGGGCCTCGTCGGTGAGTCGTTTCAGGTGGACGTGAAGATCACCTCGTCGCGCGACGGCTCGACGCTCGCCAGCTCCTCGGGGCGGGTGCAGGGCGAAGAGGCCCTCCTCGACGAGCTGGGCCGCGCCGCCGACGCCATCGCGCTCAAGCTCACCGTGGCGCCGAAGGCGGAGGGCGGCGGCGGTGGGAAGACCGGGGCCATCGTGGCCGGAGTCGCCGCGCTGCTCTTCGCCGGCGGCGGCGCCTTCCTGGGTCTCCAGGCGCAGAACAACGCGACCATCGTCCGCCAGGAGGCGCCGGGCGGAGACCGCGGCGCCTTCACCACCGCGCAGACCGCGCTCAAGTGGCAGGCGCCCGCGGCCGATGGGCTCTTCGGCGCGAGCGTCATCGCGGCCGGAGCGGCCATCGTGCTCGCGGTGACGTCGTCCTCTTCTTCCGCGGCGCCGGCGGTGGCCGTGGTGCCGGGCCCGGGCTCCGGCGTCGTGGTGCTGGGAGGGTCGTTCTGATGCGAAGGCTGTGGATGCTGGTGACGGCGGCGACGCTGGCGAGCGCGGGCTGCACCTGCCTGACGGGCGACGCGCAGAGGCTCGAGTACTCGGCACCCGACGGCGGCGCGGGTGGCGCGCAAGGCGGCGGCACCGGCGGCGCACAAGGCGGCGGCGCCGGCGGAGCCCAG
>JBBIOE010000144.1:0-20823 GCA_037443525.1 Archangiaceae bacterium
CCGGGGCCGGGGCCGGCGAGGGCGTCGGCGCGGGGGCGGGGGTCGGGGCGGGCGCGCTGCCGCCGGCCGCGCCGTAGAGCGCCTGCGCGCCCTGAATGTCGTACTGGGTGAGCTCGAGCGCCCAGGAAGAGATGCCGTTGCACTGCGGGTAGTGCATCACCGACGCCCGGTCGTAGGCCGTCACCGCGCGCCAGCTGTTGTCCTCGAAGCAGGTGCCGGCCTCGGGGCGGGTATGCTCGTGGCGGAAGCCCAGGGTGTGGCCGAGCTCGTGGCGGAGCACCGCGGTGAGGCTGGGGTCGCCGTTCTGGGTGAAGGCGGAGTTGTCGATGAGCACCTCGCGGTTGGCGCGGCTCTCCGCGGGGAAGAAGGCGCTCGCCAGGTAGTCGCCGTTCACGTTCACCGGCTTGACGTTGAACACCACGTTCGCGTTCGAGCTGGTGCAGGTGGCGTCCTGCGCGGGGACGTAGACGTACTTCACGTTGGCCACGCTCATCCACGCCTGGGTGGCGGCGGCCATGGCCTGCACCACCTCGGCCTTGTGCGCGCCGAAGGCGCCGGAGATGCAGTAGGTGAGGTTCTGCCGGCGCTGGGCGTCCCAGATGTCGTCGGCGCTGCCGACGCGGTTGACGATCAGCTGCCCCTGGCGGACGTTGAGCTCGTAGAACTCGCGCAGCTGCTTCTCGCTGAAGAACGGGGTGTCACCGTCGGCCACGAAGCGGCCGTTCTCGGAGTCGACCACCACGTGCTCCAGGAACCGCTCCCAGCTCAGGCCCGCCTGGCCCGAAACCGTGTCGGGGGAGTCGCTGATGGTGCCGACGCTCTCGCCGCACGCGCTGACCAGAACCAGGACACCGACCACAGAGAGCAGGCGATTCATCATGGCCGGGCCCCAAAGCACGGGACGGGCCAGCCGCAAATCATTGATATTCAAGATGTATTCAAAGTGCGGTGCATAGGCGAAGGCGCGATGTAGGTGTCTCTGATCTTGACATGTTGCCGATCAACGGTGGCTCTGTTCCAATAAATGCAGTTAGTTATGAGCACATACGCGATGTTCCGCGTCAGAACGGCCGCTTCCCCGAAAACGTCGTAAGACCAGACAGTCAGACGTGACGTGCACTCAAAGACGACAGTGGCTCGATCTGCGGGGCCACTGGCTGTCTCAAATAGAGACGAAATCGAAGGTGCCAGACACCTTTTGATGCGCAAGGGCCGGTGACTCGTCGGCGTGCGTCACCGTTGCGGTCGCCTATCTCCGCGCGACGGAGGCGCGCAAGGCCTTCGACTTGGGCGTCTGCCGCTCGTTCTGAATCGCGTGGATCAGACCTCCATCGGTCCGCCCGTGGTGCTGACTGGTCCGCGTCGAGCGGCGCGACGGCCGGCCAGAAGTCGAGTCCTCGAGCACCGGGCCGATACCCTTGTCGCCGCGCTTGGTCATCGTCCGGGTCATGGTGTGGCCCGGGTCCCGCGTGTGAATCTTCCTCGGCGTCTTCCCCTTCTTCGGGCCCGTTCGCTCCGCCTGTGCACGGAACTTCTCAGCCTTCGTGGCCATGAGGACTCCCTTCGTTCTGTCTTCAAGGTATCGCCGCCCGCGCTCGCGGCCGCGCGCCGACCTTCCTTTGTCCTGGTCCATCGACTAGGGCGCCCCCACCACCGCTGGGAGAACCCATGACCGCCTGTGCACTGCTCGTGTCCGCGTTCCTCGCCGCCGCTCCGCCCGCCGCCGCCCCGAAGCTCGACGCCCTCTCCCGGCTCGACTTCAACCGCCGCGCGCAGGAGCGCTTCCTGCCCCTCTTCTGGCGCGCCGACGCCAACGGCGACAAGACCATCGACCCCGACGAGCTCGCCATCCTCTGGGGGCCGCAGGGCCAGACCCGCGAGGACTTCGTCGACGCCAAGGGCGCATTCACCCCGCGCTTCCTCGAGGCCTACGCCGCGCTGGTGAAGAAGGAGGACCTCTCCAAGCTGCCGCCTCCGGAGAAGAAGCGCCGCGAGCTGGTGCTGCTCGAGCTCTCGCAGGGCAAGCCCACGCTCATCGAGACCGACCTGTCCAAGGCCTCGAAGCAAGACCTGGCCATCGCCGACCACCTGTTCAGGGCGGCGACCATCGTCGAGCGCCTCTACGCCCGGCAGAAGGGCACCGACGTGCAGGCGGCGAAGGTGCCGGCCGACGACCTGGCGAGCCAGAGCCTCTTCCACAGAAACCAGGGCGCGGCCTGCGCCGCCCCGAAGACGGAGAAGGAGGAGGCCTGCAGCGCCATCACCGAGAAGCCGGCGCGCATCGCGGGCCTCTACCCGGCCGAGCTGCAGCAGAAGGACCCCAAGTTCTGCGACGCGCTGGAGAAGCAGAAGAACGGCAAGGCGCTGATGGACCACTTCTCGGTGGTGGTGGCCGACGGGGCGGGCTTCAAGGCGGTGCCGTACTCCGTCGCCTACAAGGACGAGATGGAGGCGGTGGCCAAGGAGCTCGACGCCGCGGCGGCGGCCATCGAGTCGAAGGACGAGGCGGCATTCAAGAAGTACCTCGGCGCGGCGGCCAAGGCGTTTCGCACCAACGACTGGGAGCCGGCGAACGAGGCCTGGGTGGCGATGGGGCCGCTCAACTCCAAGTGGTACCTGCGCATCGCGCCCGACGAGGTCTACTACGAGCCCTGCGCGTGGAAGGCGGGCTTCGCGGTGAACTTCTCGCGCATCAACCCCGACTCGCTGGAGTGGCAGAAGAAGCTCGAGCCGGTGAAGAACGAGATGGAGAAGGCGCTCGCGACGCTGGCCGGGCCTCCCTACAAGGCGCGCAACGTGAAGTTCAAGCTGCCGGACTTCATCGACGTCATCCTGAACGCCGGCGACCAGCGCAACCCCCACGGCGCGACCATCGGGCAGTCGCTGCCCAACTGGGGCCCGGTGGCGGAGAAGGGCGGCCGCACGGTGGCGATGACCAACCTCTACACCGACCCCGACAGCCGCGCGCAGCTCGAGGAGCAGATGAAGTCACTCTTCTGCCCGGCCACGATGGCGTTCGCGACGAGCGACCCCAAGCCGGCGGTGATGTCGACGGTGCTGCACGAGGCCGCGCACAACCTGGGCCCGGCGCACGACTACAAGGTGAACGGCAAGAAGGACTCCGAGGTCTTCGGCGGCCCGCTCGCCTCCACCATGGAGGAGCTGAAGGCGCAGACCTCGGCGCTCTACTTCGCCGACTGGCTCGCCGCGAAGAACGTCATCACGAAGGACGAGGCGAAGCGGGCGCACGCGCGCGACGTGGCCTGGGCCTTCGGGCACATCTCGCGCGGCATGTACGACAGCGACGGGAAGCCCAAGAACTACAGCCAGCTGGCGTCGATTCAGATGGGGACGCTGTTCAAGGACGGCGCGCTCTCGTGGAAGACCGGCGAGAAGGCGGCGAACGGCACGGACGCGGGCTGCTTCGAGATCGACTTCGCGAAGTGGACCACCACCATCGACGCGCTCGCCAAGCGGGTGCTCCAGGCGAAGGGCACCGGAGACAAGGCCGACGCGGAGAAGATGAAGGCCGACCTCGTCGACGCCAAGGACGACTGGGCCAAGGCGAAGGAGGTCGTCACCGAGCGGTGGCTGCGCGCGCCGAAGGCGACGTTCGTGTACAGCGTCAAGCGCTGAGCGGAGTCGAGGGCCGGCACCCAGGCGCCGTTCGCGCTGAGCTCGTCGATGCGCTCCATCCGCGCGGAGCGCTTCGTGGCCAACTCTTTGCGTGAGTGGAGGGCCTGCCCCCAGGCGTGCTCGCGGCGCGGCTGGTGCGCGTGAAGGGCGACGAACGAGCCTCCAGGGCCCATGAGACGACCGGCGCTCGCCGGAGCACGACCTCTGCGGCTACGGCTCGACCCCGTACCGCTCGCGGAACCAAGCGCCGAAGCACGCTGGCCACGGGCCCGCCAACGAGGGCGCGTGGGCGGCGAAGCGCTCCTCGACGTCAGAAGGCGAAAGCGTCGCCAGCGCGGCGCAGTCGGCGGCGCTCTGCTCGCGGGCCGTCTCCCCGCACTGGGCCCGCACCTCCCGCGCGAGGTTGCGCAGGTCGTCCTCCAGGCGCCGCTGCTCCAGCGCCGGGTCGTCGAGGGAGAGCGCCTCGCGGTGCAGCGAGCGCTGGAAGGACTGCCCGGCGCAGGTGACGGAGGCGACGCCGTCGGTGGTCGTCTTCACCAGCGCGCGCTCGTTCTCGAAGAGCGAGCCTTTCTCGGAGGCCGGCGCGGCGCGGGGCTTCGAGGTCTGGCAGCGCACGCGCAAGCGAAGCTCGATGCCCGCGGCGAGGGAGGGGAGCACGGGCTTGGGCGACGCGCAGAGCCAGCGCTCGAGGAGGAAGGCCCCCTCGGCCGGTGCCGTCGCCGGCGCCATGCTCCAGCGGGCGGCGAGCGCGCGGTGGAGCGCGACCGCGTGCGCGCGCGGCCCCAGGTCCCGGGCCAGGGCGAGGTGCTGCCGGGCGGCGGCCTCTCGCGCGGCGGCCGCTTCGTCGCGATGCTTCGGATCGTCTCGGAAAGGCTCGAGCAGCGAAGCCACCGCGTCGAGCTTGTGCTCCTTGCGCGCCCGCTCGAGCGAGGACTGGGTCCGAGCCCACGTCTCTGAGAGCGAGAGGTGGTCGTCCCGGACGCCGGCGGTGTCGGCCGCCGTTTCCGAGCCAAGACGACCGCCGAGCTCCGAAGACGCCGAGCGGCGGGTCTCCTGTTTCTTCCAGCTCGCATCGTCGGACCCCTCGCCGCTGACGGCGCTGAGCTTCGCCGTGTCTTCGCGGAACTGCCGGTCGTGCGCGGCGCTCTCCGTGGCGAGCCAGACCTGGTCTCGCGGGTGGTCACTCTGAACGGAGGCGACGGGCGCCGACGTCGAGCCCGTCTTCTCGCCCACCGACTCGAGCGGCGCCGTGTCCTCTCTGAACTGCGGGTCGTGAGAGGCGCTCTCGGCGGCGAGCCGTGCATCGTCCGCTTCGGTCTGCCGCGGGTGCGCCGCTCCCGCGCCCGAGGAACTGGCGGCTTGCCGGTCGTGCCCCGCGCTCTCGGCGGCGAGGCGTTCGTGGTCGCGAGCGAACTGGCGGTCGTGCGACGCGCTCTCGGCGGCGAGCCGCGCATCGTCCACGGCGATCTGCCGCGCGCGAGACGCTTCCGCGGGCGACGAGCTGGCGGCCTGCCGGTCGTGCCCCGCACTCTCGGCGGCGAGGCGGTCGTGGTCCCGCGCAAACCGCGAGCTCGACCCATCCACCCACCGCGATCCTCCAGCGGGGAGACGCTCCTCGTGGAGGATGACCTCGTCGTGCCGGAGGGCCCCCTTGCCGATGGCACCGAGGTCGTGGCGTTCGTCCTGCTCGTGGTCGGCGCTCGACGCCGCGAGCACCTCCTGCTCCCGGGCGTCGCGCTGGCGCCGCCACGCTTCGCGCGCCGTCTCCTTCGCCTCGGCGATCATCGCGGAGAGGCTGCCGTCGACGGCGCCGAGGCTCTCCTTCACCAGTTGGTCGAACGTCTCCTCGGCGAAGCCCGCGGCCACCGCGTCGAGCTCGGCTCGCGGCTCGCGCGAAGTCGCCAGCGTCTCCAGTACGTGCCGCGCGCACGCCATCCGCGCCGAGCGGAGCGCCCGCTGCGACGCGAGCAGGTCGGCCGACGACGCTTCCCTCGCCGCCACCTCGCCGGCCTCCTTCGCGCGCTGGTCGAGCTCGCGAAAGGACGCGCACGCAGGAGCATCGTTGGACACGTCATCGACCCGCTCGCGCCACGGGCGCTGCAGCGCCGCGCAAGCCGCGAAGACCGACACCGTGAGCGCGATTCGCCGCACGACGCGACTGTATCGGGTGGACGCCACGGCTCCAGTGCTGACCCTCTCCGAACAGCCGCGGACCAGCGCACGCCTCGAGCACCCCCGCGAGCGCCGGCTCTCGCAAACGGCGACCGCGACGGCCGCGGCGCCGTTCGCCATTCGCCGGTCATCGCCCCGCCACACGAGCCATGACCGGGCGCAACCCTCGGCCGTCGCGTCCCTGCACGCTGAGGTCGCGAGCCCCACTCACCCTTGGTACAACCCTCTCGTGCATCGGGCGCTGCGCGGAGGGGAGTCGGCATGAGAGCGGGTCAGTGCCCATCCTGCGGCGCTCCGGTGGAGTTCCTCCCCGGTGCGGGCAAGGTGAAGGTCTGCGAGCACTGCAGCACCGTGGTGCTCCGCGGGGCCGCGAACCTCGAGGCTTTGGGCAAGGTCGCCGAGCTCACCGAGACCGGCTCGCCGCTCAAGCTCCACCTCTCCGGCCGCTACTCCGGCAACCCCTTCACCGTCGCCGGCCGCATCCAGAAGCAGAACGCCGCCGGCACCTGGGACGAGTGGTGCCTCGCCTTCGACGACGGCCGCACCGGCTGGCTCTCCGAGTCCGAGGGCGAGTGGAACTTCATGACGCCGCTGGAGGGCGTGGAGCTGCCCGACGTCGCGCGGCTCGAGCCCCTCTCCGGCTTCTCCCTGCGCGAGCGCCGCTTCGTCGTCGAGGAGAAGAACCGCGCCACCACCCTCGCCGCCGAGGGGCAGCTGCCCGACTTCCACCGCGAGCACCTCTACGTCGACGCCACGGGGCCCAAGGGCATCTTCTGCTCGCTCGACTCCGCCGACGGCGTCACCGAGGCCTACGTCGGCAGCCGGGTCACCCTCGACCAGCTCGGCTTCTCGAAGGGCGAGCTCTCCCCGCGCACCCGGAAGGAGACCCTCACCGGCGCCCGCTGCACCCAGTGCAACGGCATGCTGGACTTGAAGGCCCCCGACGCCGCCAAGCGCGTGGCCTGCCCCTACTGCGGCGCGCTCCTCGAGGTGCAGAGCGGGAAGCTCGCTTTCCTCCAGCTGCTGGAGAAGCCGCCCCACGAGCCTGCCGTGCCCCTGGGCGCCACCGGCACGCTCTTCGGCACCGAGTGGACGGTGCTCGCCTTCCTCATCCGCAGCTGCACCGTCGACGGCAACCGCTACCCCTGGGACGAGTACCTGTTGTGGAACCGGCAAGCCGGCTTCCGCTGGCTGATGTGCTCCAACGGCCACTTTAGCTTCCTCACCCCGGTGCCCGCCGGCGAGGTCGCCCTGGGCGGCCTCGACGCGCGCACCTGCTCCTTCGAGGGCACGAGCTACAAGGCCTACCAGACGGTCTTCACCCGCACCGACTTCGTGCTCGGCGAGTGCTACTGGTCGGTGAGCGAAGGCGAGACCGCCCGCGCCACCGAGTTCATCGCCCCGCCCAAGGACCTGAACCTCGACCTCACCGACACCGAGGTCACCTTCACCAAGGGCGAGCTGGTGCCGCCCGAGGAGATCGCCAAGGCCTTCCGGCTCCCCAAGCCGCTCGACCCGCCGCGGGGCATCGCGCCCTCGATGGTGAACCCCTTCCTGGAGAAGGCCTCCAGCGCCTGGTCGTGGTTCGGCATCTGGAGCGCCGCGCTGCTCGCCTGCGTGGTGGCCTTCGCGGTCATCGGCAGCCGCGCCGAGCTGTTCCGAGGCAGCTTCTCGGTGGCGCCCGGCGTCGCGCCGAGCTCGCCGGAGTCCCAGCGCTTCTCCGAGCCCTTCGAGATTCCCAAGACCGTGCCGCTGGAGGTCGAGGTGGGCTCGCCCGACCTGGACAACGGGTGGGAGGGCGTGTCCGTCGACCTGGTGAACATGGGCACCGGCGAGGTGGTCGAGGTCTACGCGGAGAACAGCTACTACCACGGCGTCGACGACGGCGAGTCGTGGTCCGAGGGCAGCCGGAGCGACAGCAAGCAGACCGCCGAGGTGGACAAGGGCCAGTACGTCCTGCGGGTGACGCCGCACTTCGACCCCGGCCGGCCCACCGACTACCTCGTCACCGTGCGCGCCGACGACGGCCCGGGCTTCTGCTGCCCCTTCACCCTCTTCCTCTTCCTGTTGTTGGTGCCCATCTTCTACCAGGTGCGCTCCTCGGGCTTCGAGACCGAGCGCTGGGCCGACTCGGTCTTCCAGGGCTCGCCGGGCGGGTTCTCCTCGGGTGACAGCGACGACGATGACGACGATTCCGACGACTCGAGCGATTCCGATGACTGAACGGCGCACACGGAGGTCCACCGCATGAAGTACTTCGGAGGGCTGTTGGTGTTGGCGTACGCGGCGCTGCACAGCCTGGGCTACGACCGCTTCCCCGACGACGAGCGCGGCGACGTGCCCGAGTCGGTGCGAATGGGCCCGGGCGGCGTCTTGTCGTGGCACGACGGATTCATGGGAGGAAAGTGATGAACTACGACGCACTCGTTCGCGGCGCCGCGGCTTCGCTGGTGTTTTCGGCCATCGGCCTGGCGGTCTTCATGGCCGGCTTCTTCCTCATCCGGAAGATGCTGCCCTTCGACGTCTACAAGGAGATCGAGGTCGACCAGAACACCGCGCTCGGCATCGTCATCGGCTCGTTCATCCTGGGCCTGGCCTTCATCATCGGCATGTCGATTCACGGCTGAGCCGCGCTTCGGCGCCGCCGTCACTCGCGGAGCGAGCCCGACACGCGGCTCAGCTTCGCCTGGAGCGCTTCGATCTCCCGCGCCCGCGCCCGCCGCTCCAGCGCCGCGCTCAAGGCGCCCACCAGGGTGTCGAGCCCCCGGAAGGGCTTGGCGAGGTAGCCGTCCACCGGCGCGTTGACGAGGGCGCTCGCCTCGGGGAACGCGGTCATCAACACCACCGCCACCTCGGGCCAGCGCTCGCGCACCTTCCGCGCCACGTCGAGGCCCGAGAGCCTGGGCACGTTCTTGTCCGCGAGCACCACGTCGAACCGCTGGGTCTCGAGCTTCGCGAGCGCCTCCAGGCCGTCCGCCGCCGTCTCCACCCCGTAGCCCTTCGCCCGCAGCACCTGCACCACCAGGTTCCTCACGGCTTCGTCGTCTTCGAGCAGGAGGACGGAGGTGGTTGGGGCCTTCGACATTCGAACGCCGAAGAAGGCCACAGTCGAGGGGCTGAAGCAACCCGGGTCGCCTCAGGGGACCGCCAGCGTCACCACCGTCGCCGGCTCGTCGCACTCGCTGGTGCTGACGTTGATGAGGCGGGTCGGCCCGTCGCGCCACTCGCCGCGGGCCTCGTGGATGTGGCCGAAGAGGTGGAGCCTGGGCTTCACCCGCCGCACGTGCCGGAGCAGGTCTTCGCAGCCCACGTGCTCGCCGCTCCACACCGTGTCGCCGAAGCCCATCGGCGGCCCGTGAGTGACGAGCACGTCGATGCCCTCGGGAATGAGCCGCCACTTCTCGTCGATGGGCGCGCCGCGACGCAGGTTGAAGGCCCAGTCGTGAAACCACGGCTGCCAGGGGCTGCCCCAGAGGCGAAGGCCCTCCACGGTGAGCTCTTGGTCCTCCAGGTAGGTGGCGGCGGTGAGCAGGGCCCGCGCGGCCTCTGGCTCGTCCTGGAAGAGGAAGTCGTGGTTCCCGGCGATGACCACCTTGTGGCGGTGCGGGAGCGCGGCGAGGAACGCGTTGAAGGCCTCGACCTGCGGCCGGGTCCCCCGCTGGGTCAGGTCTCCGGCGTGGATGAGGATGTCGCCGTCGGGCACCGCGAGCTTCCGGTGGAAGCCATGGGTGTCGGCGAGGCACACCAGGGTGAGCGTCTTGGCCACGGCTACTGCGGTGGAGCGGGGGCGAGGGTGTAGGCCACCGCGGCCACGCCCACCAGCGCGGCGCCCGCCACCATCCACACCAGCGGCTTGGTGTACCAGGGCTTCTCGTCGACCACCGCGAGCTGGAACGGCGCGTCCGGCGTGCCCGCGCGCGCCAGCGTGCCCTGCGCGGCGTCGAGGGCCTCGAGGTAGTACCAGGCGGTGCTGCTCGACTGATCCTTCGGGCGCGGCAAGGTTCCCTGGCAGGCGCCCGAGTCGCAGGCGAGCTCAACCGACGCGAAGGGGCCGCCGCTCTTCGTGGCGTGGCGGGCCAGCACCCGCTTCACCTTGCCCTCGGGGTCGAAGAGCGAGACCCGCACCAGCGTGGGCGCGTCGTCGGCCTGGCGCGGCACCAGCTCGAGCCTCGCGCGGGCCTCGGCACGGCGGCGCATCTTGGCGAGGAACTCCACCTGCTTGGGCGCGGACCCGGGCGCGGTGGAGAGCTTGGGGTCGAGCTCCAGCGCCTCTTGAGCGCGGGCCTCGGCGGTGGCCTCGTCGCCCAGCACCAGGTGAAGGAAGCCCAGCTCGAGCAGGGCCTCGGCGCGCTCTGCGCTGGGACGCTCGGGGAGCGCGAGGTACTTCTGGTACTCCACCACCGCCTCCTCGTAGCGGAGCTGCTCGGCCAGCTTGCGTGCCTCGGCCAGGGGCCCTGAGGCGGCGGCCACCAGCGCCAGCGCGCCGGTCTCGGGCACGAGCACCACGGTCCGCGGCGAGTCCGGCGCGGCGGCGACGGCGAGGGCGAGGAGGGGACCGAGCATTCGGGGCTCTTCCTACCGTTCTCCCGCCTCCACCTCCAGCCACAGCCGCCCGCACCCGCGACAGGCCATGCGCGCGCCGCCGGGGAACACCATCTCCGTCTGCACCGAGGGCGTGGTGCCCTGGCCCGCGCCGCACGACGGGCACCCGCCACCGGGCGCGCGCACCTCGAGCACCCGCTCGTAGGGCGGCACCTGGAGCGTCTGCATCCACGCCACCAGGTGCGCCTCGCTCCACTTCACGTCCAGCTCGCGCCGGCCCTTCGTCAGCCCGTGCCGCACCGCCAGGAAGTAGAGGCGCAGCCGCCGGACGTGCTCCTCCATGCCCCGGTGCTTGAAGGCTTCGCCCAGGGCGAGGATGTGCTCGAGCAAGACGTCGCGCTCCATGAGGCCACACTGAACACAGGTTCAGTATCGCCGCAAGGTGGGACGGGGTGCGCTGATCTGATCAGAACCGCTCGACCTTGAAGCGGCCCGTCACCTCGGTGAGCGCGACCACCGATTGTTGCAGGTCCTGCGCGATGCGGGTGGTGCGGCCGGTGGCGTCCACGCCCTGCTTCACCAGGTCGGCCACGTTGCGCGCGCCCTGCACCGCCTGCTCCGAGGACTGCCGCTGCTGCCGGGTGGCGACGGCGATCTGCTGCGCCGCCTCCTTGGTGCCCACCGAGAGCTCGAGGATCTGCTCGAAGGAAGACGAGGCCTTCTCGGCCACCAGGGCGCCCTTCTCCGAGGCGTCGACGCCACGCCGGGCCCGCGAGACCGCCTGCTGCCCCGACTGCTGCACGTTCTCCACGATGCGCCCGATGTCGCGCGCGCTCTGGGCCACGTTCTCGGCCAGCTTGCGCATCTCGGCGGCGACCACCGAGAAGCCCCGGCCCACCTCGCCGGCCTTGGTGCCCTCCAGCGCGGCGTTGAGCGCCAACAGGTCCGAGCGGTCGGCCACCTGCTTGATGACGCTGGCGATGCGACTGACCTGCTGCAGCTCCTCGTTGAGCTTGCCGATGGCCTCGGCGATCTCCTTCGCCTCGCGGCGAATCTCCACCATGCCCGAGACCATCTCGCCCACCACCGCTCTCGCCTCGTCCACGGCCTGGTTGGTGCGGACGGCGGCGTTCTCCACCACCTCGGTGGAGCGGGTGATGCTCTCGGCGGTGCGCGACAGCTCCTCGAAGGTGGCGGCGATCTGCTGTGCGTAGGCCGACTGCTGGCTGGTCACGTGCTCCTGGTCGCTGGACGCGGAGGTGAGGCCGTTGGCCGCGGTGCCCAGCCGCCCGGTGAGCCCGACCATCTCGCTCACCAGCCGCCTCAGCGAGGTGAGCATCTCGTTCACCGAGCTCGCCATGGATTGGACCTCGGCGCCGCCCGCGCGGACCTCCACGCTGGCCACGGTGACGTCGCCCGCCGCCACCTCGCGCGCCACCTGCGTCACCACGCCGATGGGGCCGGCGATGGCGCCGGAGAGCACCAGCGCCAGGGTGAGCCCCAACACCAGCGCCGCCACCAGCACCCAGAGGCCGACCACCTGGTTCTCGCGCTGCTGCTCGGCCAGCGCCGCCAGCGAGAAGCGCGCCACCAGGAGCGCCTCGTAGTCGCGGTCCTTGGCGGCGCAGCGCACCTCGAGCTCCTCGCCCTGCTCCACCGTGCACTTCCCGGCCTGAGGGGCCGCGTAGGTCCCCGGCGGGAGATCGCCCTGCACCTGCACCGCCTTGTCCCCGGCCTTCACCACCACCGGCCGCGAGCCGTCGGGGTTGGGCGGCGCGTCGAGGGCCACCACCAGCACGCCCAGGCGCGTCACCGAGCCGCCGGACCGCACGCCTTCCAGAATGCCGTTGAGCTCATCGGGCGTGGCGAGGCCGTCGCGCACCAGCCGCATGGTGGGCGCGGCGTTGCTGACCGCCAGCTGGCCGAGGGCTTTGGCCTGCCGCACCAGCGCCTCGCCCGCCTGCTCGTTCAAGCGCTTGGGGAAGTAGACGGAGGCGAAGAGGGCCACCGCGAGACACGGCACGACGACCGCCACGGCCGCCTGCAAGCGAAGCGAGAATCGTCCCCACATAGGCCCGAGAGAGTCGTCGCTTCAGGCCGCCAGTGTCAAAGGTTCTCCGGGCTCATCGCGGATCAGCCCAGAGGGGCCGCGCGCCAACCGAGCCTCACCGCCAGCTGGGGGTTGCCCCGAGTACGCCACACCAGGCCGTCGAGGAGATAGTGGGTGAGCTGTGGCGTGGCGAGCAGGGGCACCACCAGCGAGAGCGCCAGGGGGCTGAGCCTGAGCGCCGACGAGCCGAAGAACGCCTCGTGCTCGTGCCACACCAGCCGGTCCCAGCCGAGCTCCTCCAGCCAGGCCAGCGAGAAGAGCAGGCCGAGGTAGGCCGGCACTCCGGCGCGCACCAGGAAGGCCAGGCGCCCGTAGCCACCCTCGGCCAGACGCCCGCGCGAGTAGCGCCAGGTGAGCGCCAGGTAGGGGACGCCGTGCATCACCACGTTGGTGACGGTGAAGGAGAGGTCGCTCTCGGCCACCACGATGCCGAAGAACCACGCCGCGAAGGTGGAGGTGACGAGGAGCAGCTTGCCGGCGTGCAGGCCGCGCTCGCGGGCGAGCCACAGGTGCCGCCCGAGCCACGAGAAGACCACCGCGAAGTGCAGCGCCAGGGCCACCGTCCCCACGGCGCTCGGCAGGCCGGCCACGAAGTCGTGCTCGCGGAACCACCAGAACGGCCGCGGGAGGTTGGCGTGCCACCACACCACCGGCCCCAGGGTAGCGGCGTAGAGGGCCGCGCGGTCCCAGGCGAGCTCGCGCTCGTCGCTCTTCGCCTTGCGGCCGTAGAGCACCATCCACCCCACCTGCTGGCGCACGAAGTGCCACACCGCGACGTAGGCGAGCGCGGTCCAGAAGAAGGCCGAGGACAGGGCATGGGCAAAGACTCCGAGCGAGTACGCCGCCAGGGGTGCTCCGACGGCGAGGACCGGGCGGCGGGCGACCTCGTCGCCGTCCAGGTAGACGCGGAAGAGGGTGCTCCACACGTGGGCCACGTCGATGCCCACCACGATGACGAGCCACGCCCAGGGCGGGGTCTCGCCGTCGGCACCCAGCCAGGGCGCGAGCGCGGCGACGGCGAGGCTGACGGCGGTGGCCCCGGCGAAGACACCGAGGTCGGTCGCCCGCGAGAAGAGCCACCGCGAGGCGCTGGAGTGCAGCACGTCAGCCACGCGCGCATGGTGCCCGGCTCACGTTCGCTCGTCACGCGGTGTCGGCGAAGCACGCCTCCGGCGGGCACCGCCGGGACGCACTGCCGTGCACCATCTGCCCGCCGCCGCCCTGGCGAGAGCCGTCGCCGCGGCAGCAGCGCCCCCGTACCGGGCACCGCGGAGCCGAATGGCGCGGGAACCCCGGCCCCCGGCGCGGTGTTCTCGAAAGCGTGACCGGCCTCGTCGCTCTCCTCCTCGCCGCCTGGCCCCAGGCCGACGCGCCCCTCGTCGCCCCCGCGCTGCCGCCCTTCACGCTCTCCCGCCGCCTCAAGGTGGTCATCGACGCCGGCCACGGCGTCACCGGCAACGACGGCAACACCGGCTGCTTCTGCCAACAGGAGAAAGACGCCACGCTCGACACCGCGCGCCTCCTCGCCGAGGCCCTCACCGACACCGGCCTCTTCCAGGTGCGCCTGGCGCGAACCGGCGATGGCCCGAGCTACCCCGCGCGGCTCGAGAAGGCCGAGGCCTTCTCGGCCGACGCCGTCATCAGCCTGCACACCGACGCGCGCGGGTACGCCACCGCCTGGCGCCCCTACGGGGACGAGCGGGCCTGCTTCCACAACGAGAGCGAGCCGGGCTTCGCGGTGCTCTACAGCGAGGACGGCGACGCCGCGATGGTCTCAAGGAGGGCCCGGCTGGCGCGGGCGCTGTCGGCGCGGCTCCAGGGCGCCGGCTTCCAGGGGTACGACGGCATCGACTACGGCGGCCTCTACCGGCCCGACGGCGAGGAGGGCGGCGTCTTCGTCGACCTGCGCCCCAAGGCGAAGAGCGTCTACTTCCTCCGTGGCTCTCAGAAGGTGCCGGTGGTCATCGTCGAGACCCATCACGCTCTCGACCGCGCCGAGGTGCTCCGCTGGGCCGAGCAGAGGACCCACGAGGTCTTCGCCAGCGCCGTGGCCCGCGCGCTCCTCGACGTCGCCGAGGCGCAGCACGTGGCCTGGCTCCGCTGAAAGCTTCTTCATCAGGGGGATGAGAAAAGATCGCCTTTTACGTGGTTGACTTTGAGAATCGTTCGCAGTTAGAAGTCGGCTCATGAGGACGCGAGCGGGAGGTCTTCGACGGAGCGCGGCGCTGGCGGTGCTGCTCGCGGGCGTGGCGGGGGCCTCGGAGCGGACGCTGACCTACACCTACACCACCGACGTGTTGAACCCCGGGGACGTCGAGCTCGAGCCGTGGACCACGGTGCGGTTGGGGAAGGACCAGTTCTTCTACCGGCTCGATCAGCGCCTCGAGCTGGAGGCCGGCGTCGCCGAGGGTTTCCAGGTGGCGCTCTACCTCAACGCCTCGTCGAAGCTCTTCGACACCGGGGTTGGGGCCGAGCGCGTGCGCACCAACCAGTTCACCTGGGACGGCCTCTCGCTGGAGGCGAAGTGGAAGTTGATGGACTCCTCCGCCGACGCCTTCGGCCTGGCGCTCTACTTCGAGCCGACCCTGGCCTCCGACGAGGCCGAGCTGGAGCTCAAGGTGCTCCTCGACAAGCGGCTCGACCGGTTGCTGTTCGCGGCGAACCTGGTGGGCGAATACGAGTGGGGCTTCGGCGACGTGGTGCTCGAGCGGGAGCTGAAGCTGGAGGTCGACCTCGGCGCCTCCTACCAGCTCACCTCTTCGTTCGCGGTGGGCCTGGAGGCGCGCAGCGCCAACGTCGTCCCCGCGGGCGAGGGCCTCACTCACGCCACGATCTTCGCGGGCCCGGTGCTGTCGTGGCGCTCCAAGGCGGTCTGGGCGGCGGCCTCGGTGATGCCCCAGCTCGTCGCGCTCACCGGCCCAAGCCCCGACCTGGACGAGTTCGAGCGCTTCCAGGCGCGCCTGCTCGTGGGGTTCCACCTGTGACGAGGCTCACCGGCCCCTCCGCTCCTGTCCCTCGCTGGGGCGGAGGGCCCTTCCTCGTCGCCGGGCTCGCGGCGCTGGTGGTGAGCGGCTGCGTGGCGCCTCTCGCCCACGCCACGCCTGACGACGCGGTGCGCGCCGAGAGCCGCTGGCCGGGGACCACCGTGGACTCGCTGGAGGCGGGACGGCGGCTGATGACGTTCCGCTGCACTGGCTGCCACGGCATGAAGCTCCCCCAGAAGTTCCCAGCGGAGAAGTGGCCCAAGCTGCTGGTGGACATGCAGAAGGAAGCCAAGCTCACGCCGGCCGAGAAGGATCTCATCGAGCGCTTCATCCTCACCATCGCCACCCGGCCGCCGCCCTCGCTCGACGGAGGCCTCGCCGGGACCGCGTCGGCGGCCGGGGCTCCGTCCCGGCTGTGAACGGCCGATCAGAACCGCGGTGGGAGGGCGCCGGCGCGGACGAGGGTGCTCCCACTCGTGAGCCCGAGTCTCGTGCCGCAGAGGTCGCGTCACGGCGATGACCTCGCAGCGAGGCCGCTGGAAACAGACGCCGGCGACCTGCTCTCGGCGTGCAGCCGAGCGCAGCGAGATCGGCCTCGCCGGGGTGAGCTCCACCGCGCGGGGGTGCCGACGCCGTCGGCGCGGACGCGCATTCACTCCCACCCGCGAGCCCCAGGCCCGCGCAGCGAAGGCTCGCGCCACTGCGAAGGCTTCGCCGCCTGGCCGCCAAAGCCGGACGCCGTCTGCGCTCCGCGGCACCGGCCTCACCGGCGCGACCTCCACCGCGCCTCGCCCCTGGCCTCCGTGGCCACCTGAACCACCCTCGCCCCCGCCCCGCGGCTTCTGGCGGCTGAGGCCGTTGGCGCGACCTCCTCTCCGCCCCCGGGTGGGCGCTTGAAACTCCAGGCCGGCTCGCCTCATCTGGTGCGCGGGAGTGTCATGCACCGCAAGACCGCCGCCTGGGCCATCGTCGTGGGAGCGCTCGGAGGCGTTCTCGGGGCGTGGTGGGGCCTCGATCCCGCCGAGCCCGGCGAGGCGCCGGTCGACGCCGCGCGGGCGGAGTCGCTTCCGGCGTCGGCGGAGGGCAGCCGCTTCCTCCCGCCGCAGCGCGCCGCGCTCGCGCTCGAGACGACCGTGGAGGTCGTCCGCGCCGGGTCGCCCGTCCCCTCCGCGGCCGTCACCGCGTGGCACTCCCCGGCGTCGGGAGCCACGGTTCGCGAGTGGCAGGCCCTCGGCTCCGCGATCACCGGCGCCGGCGGCACGGTCGCGCTCACGCTGCCTCCGGGCACCACGCTCTTGAGCGTCGAAGCGCCGGAGACCCCACCACTCCTTCACCGCGCGACGCTGACCCCCGGCGACCCGAGCCCGCGCGTGCGCATCGAGCTCCCCCCTTCCTTGATGCTCGAGGGCCGCGTCCTCCGCGACGACACCCGCGCGCCCGTGCCTCGGGCCTTCGTGCGCTTCTCGCCCACCGGCTTGGACCTCGACCCGGAGCTCCCCGTCCCACCGCGGCTCGCCGCCGCCACCCAGGCCGACGGCCTCGGGGGCTGGTCGCTCGCGACGGCGCGGCCCCCGCGCGGCGTCCTGCGCGCCTCGGCCCCCGGCTCCGTCCCGGTGACGCTCACGCTCGATGAACGCTCGACGGCCGCGGAGCTCGATCTCGTCCTCACTGCCGCGGGCCGAGTCGACGGCACGGTGACCGACGCCGCGGGCAGGCCCCTGGCGGGCGCGCCGGTGCGGGCGATGCCCACCGTGGGGCTGGTCGCCACCACCGACGCCTCCGGACGCTTCGCGCTGGACGTCCCCCCGGGCGCGGTGACGCTGGACGCCGAGGGACCGACCGGCCGCCACGCGCTCGAGCGCGTCACCGTTTCGACCGAGGCGCCCACTCGCGGCGTGCGGCTGGTGGTGCGCGACGGCGTCTCCCTCGAGGGCGTCGTCACCCGCGCGGGCACCATGGAGCCGGTGGCCGGCGCGGACGTGGTGCTCTCCAGCGAACCCGACGGCCTGGAGCTCGGGCACACCACCTCGGCCGCCGACGGCGCGTTCCACTTCGCCGCGGTTCCGGAGGGCCGGTGGCAACTCCGCGCGTGGCTCGGTGGCGGCCGACGCGGAACGGCCGTCGGCGTGGAGCTCCCGCTCGCCGCACCGGTGCACCTGGAGCTCCGCGACGCCGCGCAGGTCTCGGGCTTCGTCGTGGACGCCCGGGGGGTCGGCCAATCTGGCGCTGAGGTGCGCCTGGCGTGGAACCCCCGGCTCGGCGAGCCGCCGCGCTGGGCCCACTCCGACGCCTCGGGGCGCTTCTCCTTCGACGACGTCTTCCCCGGCGAGGTCCTGGCCACCGCCACGCTCGACGACGCTTCCTCGCGGATGACGCGGCAGTGGGTGGGCGCCGAACATCCGGCCGAGCTGCGCCTGGTGCTGGTCGGCCGCGGAAGGCTGCGCGGCCACGTCGATGGCGCGGGCGGGCCGGCCACGGTGCTGGTGATGGACGACGCCGAGAATCGCCGCGTCACGACCTCCGCCGAGGGAGACTTCGAGCTGTCCTTGCCCGAGGGCCGCTACGGCCTTCTGGCGACCCGGCCCAGGGCCGAGGTCTGGCTCTCGGGACACACGGGCGTGAACATCGTCGCCGGGCAGACCGCGGAGGTGCGTCTCGTCATCCAGGAAGAGCAGGGCGGCGAGACGGAGCGCTCCTTGCGCTCGGCGGGGCCGGAGGCCGGCGTCTCCTTCGAGAACGGCCCCGGCGGCGTCGCCATCTCGTGGTTGACGAGCGACTCGCCCGCTTTCGAGGCCGGCCTGCGCGTCGGAGACCTGGTGCAGAGCCTCGACGGCGCACCGGTGACCAGCGCCGTCGATGCCTTCCCCATAGCTCGCGGCCACGACGGCCAGTCGGTGGCGTGGGTGGTGCGGCGCGGCGGGCAGGACCGCTCCTTCACCGTGTCGAGGCGGTGAATCGACCTCGGGAGCGCGCCGTCGTCAGAGCCAGCTCTCCACCGGCTGCCCCAGCCCCGCCAGCGCCGCCTCCGCCGCGCGCACGCCGTGCCAGTTTGCCTCCTCGAAGAGCGCCAGCCCGCCCAGGTCGGTGTGGGCGAAGTGCAGCGCTCCGAGCGACGCCGCCGCCTGGGTCCGCGCGCCGCCGAAGATGAAGCCCGGGCGGGGCCGCACCATCGCGTGGCCCCAGCGCATCACCTCCAGGCGCTCCGCCAGCCGCTCCAGGCCCTGGTGGGTGGGCACCAAGTCGGCCATCACCAGCGCCTCCCAGTCTTCGTAGGAGGTGCCGAGCAGGCGCGTCCGCTCCTGCACCACGTCGTCGCCCGCCAGCGGGTAGTACCAGGTGAGCACCGTCGGGCCGTGCTCGTCGGCGCGCAGCCGCTGGTGCGTGGAGACCACGTAGCCCAGGCTCTTCGATTCGTAGAAGACGTTGTCCCAGGCGAGGGGGAAGCCGCGGCTTCGGGGACGCTCCTTCAGCGTCAGGTTCGCCACCACCCAGGGCGAATAGCGGAAGGCGTCGAGCCACGTCGGGCGCTTCTGCCGGAAGGCGGCCACCACGTGCGCCGCCACGAAGCGCGGCGCCGCCAGCACCACCTGCCGCGCGCGGAAGCGCACCGGCCGCCTCGTCGCCGCGTCGAGCCCGTGGGCGTAGAGGTCGGTCGAGCCCGGCACCTCCTCCACGGTGTGCACGAGCACGTTGGTCTTCACCCGCGCGCGGCCGATGGACTCGCCGAGGTGCCGCACCAGGCGGCCGTTGCCCTCGGGCCACGAGAGGTAGCCGTCGTTCTTCTCGTCGCCCGACTGCCGGGCGGCGAAGTACCAGATGCCGGCCCAGGCGGAGACCTCGCGCGGCGAGGCGCCGTAGTCGTCGCGGCAGGCGTAGTCGACGAGCCAGAGGAGCCGGCTCGAGCGGTAGCCCTCTCGAGTCAGCCAGTCGGCCATGGAGACGCGGTCGAGCGCCGTCCACTCGGCGTCGTCGCTGCCGCGCTCCATGGGGACGTCGAAGGCCTTTCGGCCCTGGGCATCTCTGGCGCGGGCGAAGGCGCTCATCGCGGCCTGGAAGCGCGCGAGCTCGGCGAGGTCCTCGGGGCTGGCGCCGGCGCGCAGGTAGAGGCCCTCGTACCACCTGCCCCGGTAGAAGAGCCGCTCCTCGGGCTCGTGGATGAGCGCGTCCTCGGCGAACACCGGCTCGCCGCGCTCGTCGACGCCGGTGAGCACGCCCAGCTCCCGGAGGAGCCGCGGGACCGGGCCGGCGCCGGAGAGCGGCGCGGGAAGATAGTGGGCGCCCCAGGGGAAGGCGCTGACCGCGTTCTCACCGCTGCGCGCGGTGCCGCCGAGGGCCTCGTCGAGCTCCACCACCACAAGCCGCTCGAGTCCCGCGCCCGCGAGCCTCCAGGCGGCGGAGAGCCCCGCCGCGCCCCCACCCACCACGAGCGCGTCGACCACCGCCTCGTCCTCGGTCGCGAGCGGCGGGGGCGGGCCGCGCAACAGGTGCCCGGTCTGCACCGCGCGGTCGACGAGCGCCCCGGGGACCGTGGCGCGGGTGCGCGGGCGGCGGCAGGCGGAGTTCGCCACCGCGGCGCCGAGGAAGCCGGCGAGCAGATCTCGTCGAGAGAACATGGGCCACGCATGGTGCACGGTCGCGGCCGAGGACACCACCGCGGTCGTGGTGGTCGCCGTCCGTCGCGCCCACCGGCGGGCGTGGGCCCTCCCTGGCGATACGCGTCCATCGTCTGACCGAGCGGGGAACGGCGCGGCGCGAGCCCTCAACGAGCAGCCCCGAAGGTCCAGTTCGTGCTGCGTGGAGCGATTGCGACCCCGGCCGATGACGGGCAGCGGCACTCTCGTCGGTCCTCATCGTCGCTCGCGGTCACCTCAGCGGCCGACGGACCCTGGCCGGAGCTCTCGTCGTCGTCTCCGTCGCTCGGCGCGTTGCCGGGCCAGAGCGGCCGGAGTGGCGCGCCGACCGACGACGCCCCGAAAACGACGAAGCCGCCCGCGGGGTCGCGAGCGGCTTCGAGTGCTTCTCGGATCAGCGCCCCGGAGGCGGAGGCGGGCGGCCCGGACCGCGATTTCCGGGCGCCGGGCTTCCACCCGGAGGGGGTGGGGGCGGCGGAGGATTCAGCTTCGACGGCTGCACTGGGGGGGGCCCCCGGGTGGAACACGATTGCTGGCCCGGTCAGGAGGGGGCGGCGGAGCGCGGCGCGGGTCAGGCAGCACCGTGGGGTCGTTCCACGAGCCCGTCGCGCGACCGGGAGGCGGCGGCGGATCGCGGCGCGGGTCGGGCAGAGGCGAGGGGTCGCCCCACGAGCCCGTCGCGCGACCGCCGGGAGGCGGCGGGGGCGGGCGGACGCCACCGGGATTGCCGTTGAAGCCGTCGTTGCCA
>JBBIOE010000145.1:0-20807 GCA_037443525.1 Archangiaceae bacterium
CCAGGCCGCCGATCTCCGTCGGGCCCTCGTAGTTGTACCCAATCGACAACACCGTGTGCTTGAAGTGCGCGTCGATGCTCGCCGAGTAGTGCTCCGCCTCGGTCACCTGGAAGTAGATGTGCGGCGCTTCCCAGGTGCCGTGCTGCGCGATGATCATCGAGGTGCCGACCAGCGCCCGGCTCTTCGGGTCCTGCAGCACGAACAGGTACTCGCGCTCGAACGGGTTCTCGATCTTCCCCGAGAAGCTCCGCACCGACTTGTCCACCAGGCCCGACAGCACCTCCTCGTTGTCCGGGAGGTTGACGCTGTTGAGCACGGCCGCCAGCCGCTTCAGGCCCTTCAAGTCACTGGTTGCCGCATCTCGGAGCAGGAGCATGGGAGCGGACCCCGCGCCGATGTAGCCCAGTTCATCTGCACCCGCACGCCCATTTCTGACTCGAAGGCGACCTCGTGGTATTCCCCGCCGGGTGATGTCGAGTGACGCAGCCGTTTTGTGGCTCACCGAGCAGCTCCCGGCAATGGAGGCAGCGCTCGAGGCCCTCGTCCTGCAGAATTCCTACACCACCCACGTCGACGGCGGCCGGCGCGTGGGCCGAATCCTGCTGGACCTCTTCGCCATGCCCGGCCTCGAGGCCGAGGTCGTCGAGAGCCAGCGCTTCGCCCCCCACCTCGTCTTCCGCAGCCAGGGTCACGCGAGGAAACCCATCGCCCTGGTCGGCCACCTGGACACCGTCTTCCCCCCCGGCCACTTCGAGGGCTACGTCGTCGACGGCATCTTCCGGCGCGGCCCCGGCGTCCTCGACATGAAGGGCGGGCTGGTGGTGATGGCCTGGGCCCTCAAGGCCGTCGCCGTCACCGCGGGGCTCGACGCCGTGCCGCCCTTGCGCGTGGTCATCGCCTCCGACGAAGAGCTCGGCTCACCCGAGTCGGCCAAGCTCCTCCTCGGCGAGCTCGACGGCGCCGCCGCGTGCCTCGTCTTCGAGTCCGGCCGCTCCAACGACGCCATCGTCACCCAGCGCAAGGGCACCGGCGTCGTGCAGGTGAAGGCCTTCGGCAAGGCCGCCCACGCTGGCAACGCCTACTTCGACGGCGCCAACGCCATCTGGTCGCTCGCGCGCTTCATCGACCGGGCGCAGGCGCTCTCCAACCAAGACACCGGCGTGACGGTGAACGTCGGCCTCGTGCACGGCGGCTCGGCCAAGAACACCGTGCCCGCCGAGGCCGGCGCCGACCTCGATCTCCGCTACCCGACCGTGGCCGCGCGCGACGCGCTGCTCCACGCGCTCGAGGACGCGGCGAAGGAGGCCGCGGTGCCCGGCACCCGCCTCGAGCTCCACCCGTCCCAAGGCCGGCTCCCGATGGAGCGCGGGCCCGGCACCCAGGCGCTCTTCGACGCCTACGCCGAGTGCGCGAAGCGCGAAGGCCTGGGCACCGCCGAGGCGCCGCGGCAGGGCGGTGGCAGCGACGGCAACACCGCCGCCTCGCTCGGCATCCCCACGCTCGACGCGCTCGGCCCTCGCGGCAGCGGGTACCACACCACCGACGAGTGCATCGAGATCGCCACCCTCGTCGGTCGCGCCGCCGCCCTCGCGCGCTTCCTCCTGCGCTCGTCCTGAGCTGAGCTCCGCGGCCGACTCGTGAGCGGGGGGTTGGACCTCGCTGACGACTTGGGGCAAGGTGCCCCCGCCGTTCCTTCGCCGTCGAGAGGCTCCATGAACAAGCTCAACCGCTCCACGCCCCGCGCCGTCACCGCTCCCAAGACCCAGACCCCGAAGGCGCCCGCGAAGACCGAGACGCCGCTCGCCGCCGCCAACGCCGGCTGGGCCGCCAAGGGCGCGGGCAAGGCCGGCAAGGTCACCGCTCCGGCGGGAGGCGCGGCCGCGCAGGTGAAGCTGATGTCGGCCAAGCTCACCGACGATCTCGGCATCCCCGCCGCCAACGGCTTCCCGGCGCCCAAGGGCTTCACGGTGAAGCTCGGCGACGACAAGCGCCAGGCCACGCAGGCGCTCGCCGACGGCCGCAGCGCCACCTTCGCCTGGGACAGCGCCACCCTCTCCGCCACCGGCCCCGACGGCAAGACCATCGCGCTCAAGCCCAAGGACGAGCAGGGCTACGCCCAGGCGCTCGCCGACTTCCAGGACAACTTCAAGGGCGCCACCAAAGACGACCTCCAGTACCAGACCATGGTCGACTGGGAGTCCGACCGCGGCTTCTCCGGCGTGGGCAGCGCCGGCAAGCTCATGTCCGTGTCGGAGGCCGTGGGCGACTTCACCGGCGGCGCGCACCCGAACCACGGCACGCAGCTCGAGACCTTCGATCTCGCCACCGGCAAGCAGGTGACGCTCGACCAGCTGCTCTCGAAGGACCAGCTGAACAGCATCGTCAACACCATCAAGGCGACCCTGCCCAAGCTCAAGGGCGAGGACGGCATCGACGGCCAGACCTTCCAGCCGTACCAGGACCTCGCCAAGCACGTGGCCGAGAACTTCGCCATCTCCACCGGCAAGGACGGCAAGCCCGTCATCACCGTCGCCTGGGAGTCCGGCGTGCACGCGCTCGGCGGCGTGATGGCCACCTTCAACTTCGCCGCGCCCGACGACGCCGCGTTCAGGGCCAAGGCCGGGCTGCAATAGGCGGAAGCCGCGGGCGCGGTGTCGCAGAAGGGCGTAGCCATCAAGCAGGATCTCCATGGCGGTGGCAGCGCTCATTGCGATGCTGAGCGAGTCGCTGAAGGCACTGGAGGAGACGATCGACACGGCTCCGGAGCTGAACGCGGTGGCGAACGCGGCGGGTGAGTTTGTGAAGCGGTTTTGGGGGGGACGGACATGACATCGGCGCGTCCTAAGCGGAAGCCTCGACTGGGAGTTGACGAGTACGGCCGCACGCCGCTCCATCACGCCTGTAGTGAAGGCGACGTGTCGCTCGTGGGACGTCTCCTGCACGATGGTGCGAACCCGAACGCGCTGGACGATCGTGGCTTGTCGCCGTTGCACTTCGCCGCTCAGAACCACAGCGTCGCGATCGCTCGCGCGCTGTTGAAGCACGGGGCGGAGGTCGATTCCGTCAACGTCGATGGCAACACGCCGCTCTTCATCGCCGTCTTCAACTCGAAGGGGCGCGGTGCGCTCATCACGCTGCTTCTCGACGCTGGTGCACGAAGGAACAGGAAGAACACGCTCGGCATCTCTCCGCTCCAGCTTGCGCGGAAGATCGCGAACTACGACGTGAAGCGGTTCTTCGCGGAAAGCGTCAAGCGCAGTCGCTGAACGCCGTGCGGTTCAACGGGGGCCCGCGCGGACGAGGGCGTCGCTCAACCCTCGACGAGGAACCGGGCGAGCGCCTTCGAGCGCGCCACCAGCGTGTCGACCTCGATGTACTCGTCGGGCGTGTGGAAGCCCTTCCCGCGGGGCCCCACCGCGTCGATGGTGGGGATGCCCATCGCCGCCGCGGTGTTGCCGTCGCTGCCGCCGCCCTGGCGCGGGGCCTCGACGTCCGAGAGGCCGACCGCCTTGGCGATGGCTCCGTAGCGCGCCACCAGCGAGGAGGTGCCAATCACTTTTTCCATCGGTGGCCGCCCGCCCGGCGGATCGAGCTCCACCCTCGCTCCGGGGACGCCGGTGTCCACCGCCGCGCGCGCGAGGCCCTCGAGCAGCGAGTCGCGCACGCCCGCGGTGGGGAAGCGCAGGTCCAGCTCGGCGCTCGCCTCCGCCGGCACGGTGTTCTTCGACGTGCCGCCGCTGATGACGCCCACGTTCACCGTCACGCCCGCGTCCAGGTTCGTCAGCCGCTGCGCCTGGTCCACGAAGCGCGCCAGGGCCCAGATGGCGTTGGCGCCGTCGGCGTAGTTGTTCCCGGCGTGCGCGGCCTTCCCGTGCGCGTGCGCCCGCACCACCCCGGTGCCTTTGCGTTCCGTCACGATGGAGTCGTTCGCGCGCCCGCTCTCGAACACCAGGCAGGCCCCGCTCCCGGCGATGACCTTCCGCAGGAGCGGTGCGCCCTCCGGTGAGCCGACCTCTTCATCGGCCACGACCACCAGCCGCAAGGGAGCGATGGCGCTCAAGCCGACCGACCGCGCGAGGGCCTTCAGCGCCCACGCCACCGCCACCAGCCCGCCCTTCATGTCCAGCACGCCCGGGCCGCGCCGCAGGTTCCCCTCGACGCGGTAGCCCTCGAACACATTGGGCGGGAACACCGTGTCCAGGTGCCCGACCAGCGCGACCGGCGCCGTGCCGTTGCCCAAAGAGCGCCACACGTGGTGGTCGGCGAACTTCTCGCTCGGCACCACCTCGTGCTCGAGGCCCGGCAGCGCGAAGAGCTCGGCGACGAGCTTCCCCACCGCTCTACCGCCCGCCGGGTTTCCGGTGAACGAGTTCACCTCGACCAGCGCCTTCAGCGCCGCCTCCATCTCGGGGAGCTGCGCGTCGAGCCAGGAGTCGATGCTCTCTTTCGTCATGCTCATTCCTCGCGGAACACTTCCCGCTCAGGCTGAACGGTGGGTTCTTTCCGCGATTCTCGAGCCTAGCCCGCGACCAGCACCGTTCCGACCGAGCCCGGCTCGAGCACCGCCTTGGCCAAGTCACCCGGCCCGAGCTTGCCCACGATGACGACGGACCTGGCGCCGCCCTTCAAGACGTCGAAGGACTCCTCGAGCTTGGGAATCATTCCGCCGGAGATCGTCCCGTCCTTCACCATCGCCTCGAACTCGCCGCGGGTGATGCGCGGGATGCGGCTCTTCGGATCCTTCACGTCCTTCAACACGCCCGGCGTCGACGTCACCAGCACCAGCGCGTCGGCCTTCAGCGCGCCCGCGAGCTGGCTCGCCACCGTGTCGCCGTTGATGTTCAGCGCCTGGCCCTTCTCGTCGCAGCCCAGGCACGCCAGCACCGGCACGTAACGGGCGTCCAGGAGCGTTCCCAGGAGGCCCAGGTTGAACCCGGTCACGTCGCCCACCAGCCCGAGATCGATCGGCTCCGGCCCCGCCCCCTGCATTACCTTGGGCGGCCGCCTCTTCGCCTGAATGGCGTGCCCGCTCGCGCCGTGCAGGCCCACCGCCCTCACCCCGTGCGCGAGCAAGCGCCCGCACAGGTCGACGTTGAGCTGCCCGGCCACGACGTACTTCATCACCTCGAGCGTCGCGGCGTCCGTCTTCCGCCGGCCGGCGATCATCGTCGGCTCCTGGCCGAGCTGCTTCTGCAGCGCCGTCGCCTGCGGCCCGCCGCCGTGCACCAGCGTCACCCGCGAGCCGCTCTGGGCGAGCGTCTTCAGGTCGGGCGCGATGGTGTCCAACTCCGGCGAGTGCACCAGCTCGCCCCCCAGCTTCAGCACGATGGTCTTCATGGAGGCCACGGCCCCGGATCCGCGAGGGAGGTCTTCTCGTCCAGGCCGAGCACCAGGTTCATGTTCTCGATGGCCTGGCCCGCGCCGCCCTTCACCAGGTTGTCGGTGACCGAGAACACGGTGACGGTGCGCTTCCCGCCGAGCGCCGGACCGACCGTCAGCCCGACCTCCGCGTAGTTGGAGCCCGACACCGCCGCGACCTCCGGCAGCCGCTTCTTCGGCACGCGCACGAACGGCTCGCCCTGGTACGTCTCCCGGTAGAGCCCCTCGAGCTTGTCCTGCGTCCACTGCTCCGGCAGCTCCAGGAAGCAGGTGACGAAGATGCCGCGCACCAGCGGCGCCGACACCGGCACGAAGCGCAAGGCCACGTTCTTCGCGCCCGCGTCCGCCAGGGTCTGGGTGATCTCCGGCACGTGCTGGTGCTCCAGCGGCTTGTAGGTGCGCAGGTTCGCCGCGCGGATCGGGTGGTGCGTGCCCGCCGAGGGAGCGACCCCCGAGCCCGACGAGCCGGTGATGCCCTGCACGTGCACCACGCCGTCGAGGGCGCCCGCCTTGGCCAGCGGCAAGAGCGCCAGCTCGATGGTGGTGGCGAAGCAGCCCGGCGACGCCACGAAGCGTGCCTTCTTGATTGCCTCGCGGTTCAGCTCCGGCAAGCCGTACACGAAGTCCTTCAGCCGCTCCGGGCACGGGTGCGTGTGCTTGTACCACTTCTCGTACGCCGCCACGTCCTTGAGCCGGAAGTCGCCGCTCATGTCGACGACCTTCACGTTGGGCAGCGCCGCGATGGCCGGAATCTTCGACGCCGCCACGGTGTGCGGCAGCCCGAGCAGCACCACGTCGACGCCCTTCGCCGCCTCCTCGGGCGGGATGCCCTCGAACTTCAGGTCGGTGAGCCCTTCGAACGACGGGTTCGCCGCCGAGAGGCTCTCGCCCACGAAGTCCACCGACGCCACGCGCACCAGCTCCACGTCGGGGTGCACGAGCAGCCGGCGAATCATCTCCGCGCCGCCGTAGCCCGACCCGCCGATGACCGCTGCCTTGAACCGCTTCGCCATGCAGGCCTCCAGTGCTCCCCGCTCGACTCCGCTCGGGGCGAGGGGGGAACGGCCGGGCCCTTATAACGCTGCGACCAAGAGGCGCGCGCCCACAATGGCGAGGCTCACTGAAAGCCGCCGCAACCGGGGCTGATGATGCCCAGGTACTGCGTCTTGCAGTTCTTGAAGTTCGCCTCGAACTCCGACTGCGCGATGCCCGGCTGGCAGGCCGGCAGCGTCTGGTTCAGGCAGTCGAGGTACTTGTCGATCTTGGTGACGTCGTCGGGCGAGCACGCGTTGCGGTTGGCCTCGCACTGCGACTTCGAGAACGAGAACGAGTGCAGAATCGTCGACTGGGGGCAGCCCGCCGCCTGGGAGTTCACCCACTTGAACGTCGTTTCCTCGCGGAGGCAGATGTCGCCCAGACAGCTCATCGAGAGGAGCGCCACCGCGAGGCCGATGCGAGGTCCCATGCGCGGCAGTGTAGCGCTCCCTCGCCCCAACAGCAGCCGGGAGTCGTTCATCGCCACTCGCGCTTCGTGGTAGGTGCGCCAGCGAAACCAAACGAGGAGCCCCCGATGCTGCGTTGGTCCTTGAAGAGCGTACCGGTCGCGGCCGCGCTGGCGCTGTCCGCGTGCTGCATCAACCTCCTCCCTCCGCAGGACCAGCCAGGGGACGGCGGCGCGGGCGGGAGCACCACCGGGGGCGGCGGCGGCGGGGGCGGCGGGAGCACGGGCGGGAGCACGGGCGGAGGCACCGGTGGAGGCAGCGGCGGAGGCGCCGGTGGAGGCAGTGGCGGAGGCGCCGGCGGAGGCAGCGCGGGCTCCGACCTGGCGCAGTCGGGCAGCCGCCTCAAGATTCGCTGGGCCACCTCGGCCGACGGCCAGACGATGGTGATCGGGTACCGCGACACCCAGCTCAACGTGGACTGCAACTTCCAGCGCACCGCCGACGGCGCGCTCCACTGCCTGCCGTACGGCGCCGTGGGCACCTCGCTGGTGCCCAGCTACTTCGCCGACGCCTCGTGCACCCAGGCGGTCGTCTACACCTCGTTGACCTATTGCGCGCCGCCGACCCTCGCCGAGGCCCTCGACAGCTCCGTGTGCCCCGTGCGCTACCACCTGTTCCAGCTGGGCGCGGAGTCGCACCCCGCCAAGATCTACTACCGCTCGAGCTCGGGCACGGGCTGCGCGTCCATGACCGTCAGCGCGTCGATGCACGTGCACCCGCTGGCCGCGGAGATCACCGCCGCCGCCTACGTCAAAGCCGACGTCACGGCGGACCCCGGCACCGGCGTGGTGCAAAACGTGCTCCGCGCCACCGACGGGCTGGTCGTCCCCTACGGCATGCACGACGTGGGCAACGGCGAAGACTGCTACCCGATGCCGATGGGCGCCGAGACGCGCTGCCTGCCATCGCGCACCGGCTACGAGTACGGCTACGCGGACTCGGCGTGCTCGCAGCGGCTGTACACCGTCGGCGACCCGGCTTGCGGCATGCCGCGCTTCGGCCTGGGCCTCGCCGCCGACGGGTGCACCGCGCAGCTCACGACGCTCACCGGGAGCTCGTCGACCGCCTACTGGAAGTCGGGCGCGACCTGCTCGGCGCTCACCGGCACCGGCAGCACGCCGCTCTTCACCGGCAGCGCGGCGGTCCCGGCCTCGACCTTCCCGGCGGCGGCGGTGGCCCTGGTGGGCACGGGGCGGCTCCAGCGCCGCACCTTCACCTGGCCCGGCGGGCTGGTGGAGCCGTACGACTTCTACGATTCCCAGCTCGGCGAGGCCTGCCTCACCTGGGCCACCGCCGCCGACGGCACCGCCCGCTGCATCCCCACCACTCCCGGGCTGTACGCGTCCGCCTACTACGCCGACGCGAGCTGCACCCAGAGACTGGCGGGCCGCTCCGGCAGCTGCGCCACCACGCCCAAGTACGCCTACAGCATGGAGACGCCGGCCTGTTACGGCGGCGCCTACCAGGCCCGCAGCTTCGCGGTGGGGGCCCTTCACACCGGCACCGTGTACTCCGGCGGCCCGGGCTCGTGCACGGCGACCACCAGCCCGCCGTCGCCGCTCTACCGCCTCGGCGCGGAGGTGCTGCCCTCGCAGATGGCCGCCTTCACCGTGGAGACGAAGTAGCCCGCCGCCGCCGCGCGAAGAGCGCCAGCACTCCGAGGGCAGAGAGCGCCTCGGAGGCGCCCGGCGCCTGGCAGCCGCAGCCCGACTTCACGCTCACCCCGGTGACGACGGTGAGCGCGCCCTTCAGCGTCGCCTTGGCCCCGTCGGGGTTCACCACCGAGACGTCCCAGGTGCCGACGGCGAAACCCTTGGGCACCACCGCGGTCATCACCGCCGAGTTCTTCCGCGTCGTCGCGTCGAGCACCTTGGTGCCCACCAGCACCACCGCGCCCTCGGCGAAGCCGCTGCCCAGGAGCGTCAGCTGGGTGTCCTCGCCGTTGAAGGCCTGGGTGGGGTCGACGCTGTCGAGGGCGAGGCCGGTGCCGCCGCCGGTGCCCGAGTCGGGTGGCGGAGGAAGCCCACCGTCCGCGAGCCGCACGGTGAAGGCCCTGGGCAGGGTGCCCGAGAGCCCGCTGGTGCCGTTGGTGACGGTGACGTCGTAGACGCCGGGGGCGAGGCTCGGGGACACGGTGCCGCGCACCTCGGTGGGCGGGTTCAGGGCGGTGACGGTGACGGCCGCGCCGCCCACGGTGGCGGTGGAGGAGAGGTCGAAGCCGGTGCCGGTGATGACCACCGCCGCGCTCGTGCCGGCGGCCGCCTCGTTCGGGGCGATGGCGGTGACGGTGGGCGCCGCGCTCGCCTGGCCTTGCACCACGGCGCGGATGAGCCAGTTGCCGCTCGGGTACGCCACGCCGGTGCCGGCGTCGGGCATCGCGTAGTAGGCGAAGTTCCAGAACCAGTTGCCGCCGGGCACGCTCGGCGAGGTGTCGAGGGCGATGGTGGTGCCGTCGGTGGCGGAGCTGGTCTGCTCGCGAATGGCGATGAAGAGGCTGCCGGAGTCGAGGACGAGGGGCGGGTTCAGGGTGAAGCGGTTGAAGGCGCCGGTCTGGGCGGTGAGCTGGATGCCGGAGCTCGCGCTGCTGACACGGTTGCCGTAGGAGGAGGAGGGCGGGTGGTTGCCGCCGGGAGCGCGCTCGTCCCACACGTCGAGGAGATACGCGCCGATCGCGCCCGCGGAGCCGAAGGAGGAGGGCGCGCAGAGCACGTCGACGGCCTTGATGGTGAGGGGGTAGCCGCCGTCGGGCTGAAGCCACACCGCCGCGCCCTCGAACTCGCCGAAGAAGACCGAGGCGTTCATGGCGCTCCCCGAGACGAAGCTGTCGTTCTGCAGGGTGGTGTCGCCCGCGCTGGCGGGGACGGCGGCGAGCAGCGAGACGAGGACCGGGAGGCCGAGGCGCATCGCCCGAGACTACACCCGTTCACCGGACCGACGTTCGCTCAGGCCTTCTTCAGGTCGTCCACCCGCGGCCGGGCGCCGGTGACGGCGGTGATGAGCCACTCCAGGCCCCGGTAGAAGCGCACCGTCTTCAAGGACCAGTTCAGCCAGCCGGTGGTGATGCAGTAGTAGGAGTCGTACGGCCGCTGGTGGTGCACGTCGTGGTTCGGCTTGGAGAGGATGAGCCGGCTCTTCTGCAGGAAGACGACGAAGCCCGGCAGCTCGTCCTCGTGGGCCCACTTGTGGAACTGGTTGGTGAGGAAGGTGCCGAAGCAGAGCCAGAACAGGAGCGTGACGGCGCCGGCGCCGAGCGGAGACGACACGTCGATGAAGAGCGTGCCGAACAGCACCGGCGCGGTGACGAGGCAGTTGTGGCCGTTGGTGGCGATGAAGCCGTGCAGCGTCATCTCCTTCTCGTCGCTGTGGTGCAGGCGGAAGGGCACGATGAAGGTCTTGCCGACGATGGGCGTGGTGTCCGAGCCCCAGGTGTCGAAGAGCCAGTGCACCAGGCCGGAGACGAAGTCCGCGCCGACGTAGCCGAGCACGGCGGCCAGCACCATCGCGCCCCAGGTCTGACCGTTGGTGGCCTGCACCATGCGCCACGAGACGAAGGCGCAGAGGATGAAGAAGGCCCACACGCCGACGTACTCGGTGGGGACGGGTCTGCGGCCCTCGCGCGCGGGGGCGGCGGGGGCGGCGGCGGCGAGCTCGGTCATGGGGTGTTTCCGGGGCGGGGGATGAAGGGTGCCTTTTGCCACATCGGAAACGAGGGCACCACGCGCGGCGCGGAACCGGGAGGTCTGGACGGGCAGGGGTGGGCCGCGACGCGCTGGACGCACGACGTCCGGGGACTGATGCACTCCTCGTGAATCGCTCATACTCGTGGCGCCACGCCGTCAATGTGTCGGCGATTGCGCGACAAAATGTCGCATTTGAAGCTCCTGGAGTTTCGAGCAGTTCGATGGCCGCCGAACCCCTTGGATTGACAGCGCACAAAGCGCGGCACGTCGCGTGCTCTGGGGACCCGGGCTCGCCGCGCAGTCCGCGCCGGCGCTTCTCGAGGAGTTTCTCTCGTGTTGATCGGTCCGCAGACGCTGCTCTCCCTCGGCTGCTTCGCTCTGATGGCGGGGGGCTACGCGCTCGCCCATCGCGGCGCGCGGGAGACGTTCGTGCGCCTCTCCGCCTCGACGCTGTGGGAGCTCGATCACCTCTGCGCCCGCGTGCGCGACCTGCACCACGCCCTGCCGCAGGTCGAGCACGTGTGCATCGACCTCGGCCGGCTGCCCGCCGTCGACACCTCGGCGATGACGCCGCTGAGCTACGCGGTGGCGCACCTGGAGAGCGAGGGCGTGAAGGTCAGCTTCGAGGGCATCTCGCCGCGCGTCGCCGAGGTGCTGCACCGCCACGGGCTCCAGCGCCACGCCGCCGCCGGCGAGTCGCCGAGCGCCGCGGCCTGAGGGCCGATCACTTCTGGGAATCGCCGTCCGTGGCCGCTCGCGCCGCGCGGTGCGCCCTCGCCGGCAACCGCACCTGACCGGCGGCGAGCTGCCGCTGCACCGTTCGCGAGCTGATGCGCAGGCGGGCCGCGGCCTTGGCCACGCTGCCGTTCTCCAGCGCCAGCGCCGTCTCCACGATCTTGTGCACCATCGCGTCGAGGCCGCCGTCCCAGTGGAGGGTCAGCTCCGGCGCCGCCGGGTCCGCCACCGCGTGGGTCGGCCCGTGGTGCGCAGAGCGGAGGCGCTGAGGCAGGTCGGCCACCCGCGCCTGCCGCCCGTCGCGCAACAGGCACAAGGTCTCCACCACGTTGCGCAGCTCGCGCACGTTGCCGGGCCAGTCGTACTGCAGCAGCACCCGGCGCACCTGGCGGGTGAGGCGCGGAGGCCTGACGCCGTGGCGCGAGGAGAGCTGCGCGGTGAAGTGGTGCAAGAGGGGCGCGATGTCCGCCCGCCGCTCGCGCAGGGCCGGCACCTGCAGGGTGATGCCCTGGATGCGGTAGTAGAGGTCGGCGCGGAAGCGGCCCGACTGCACGTCCTGCTCGAGGGGCCGCAAGGTCGCGCACATCAGCCGCACGTCGGCTTCGATCTTCGACGCGCCGCCGACGCGCATGTAGCGGCGGTTCTCGAGGAAGCGCAAGAGCTTCGCCTGCAGGCTCATCGGCAGCTCGCCCACCTCGTCGAGGAAGAGCGTGCCGCGCTGGGCGGTCTCGATCTTCCCGCGCGCGCGCTCCACCGCGCCGGTGAAGGCGCCCTTCTCGTGGCCGAACAGCTCGCTCTCGAACAGCTGCTCGGGGATGGCGGCGCAGTTGATGGGCACGAAGGGCCCCCTTCGCCGCGCCGACAGCTCGTGCGCCCGCCGGGCCAGCAGCTCCTTGCCGGTGCCGCTCTCGCCCATGAAGGTGAGGGTCACTTCCTTGGGGGCCACCGCGCGCAGGATCTCGTCCAGCTTCCGCATCGCCTGCGAGCGCATGATGGGCTCGTAGACGACGTCGGGGTTCCGCTTTCGCTCCGTCACGCCGTTCAGTGTGCCGCGCCGGACGGGCGGTGAATAGCGTTCGTCGAGCTCCTCCGAGCCGCTCGGGGAGGCCACCGGCGCGGCGTCCAGCGAGGTGGTGAGCAGGCTCTGCGTCTCGGCGAAGAGGCGGGTCATCACCCGGCCCCGACGAAGTCGAGCAGCGCGTTCACGAAGGTGAGCGGGTGCGGCGGGCAGCCGGGGACGTAGAGCGCGGGGCCCACCTCGGACAGGAAGCTCCGCTCCACCGCGCGGGCGCCCTCGTAGAGGCCGCCGGAGATGGCGCAGGCCCCCACCGCCACCAGGAAGCGCGGCTCGGGCATCGCGTCCCAGGCCAGGCGCACCGCTTCCCGCATCCCCTGGCTGAGCGGGCCGGTGAGGACCAGCGCGTCGGCGTGCCGCGGCGAGGCCACCCACTCGATGCCGTAGCGCTGCACGTCGAAGTTCACGTTCACCGCCGCGTTGAGCTCGAGCTCGCAGGCGTTGCAGCCACCGGCCGAGACCTGCCGCAGCTTGAGCGAGCGGCCGAAGAGCTTCTGGAAGGTGGCGCTCGCCTTCACCCGCAAGGCCGCTTCGCCGCCCGCGCGCACGAAGAGCGCCTCGCGCGAGGTGGCCGAGAGCTTGGGCTCGGTGGAGAAGGAGAGCTTCTGCTCGGGGCAGGCGGGGACGCACTCGGTGCAGAAGACGCAGCGGCCCAGGTCGAGCGTCACCGGGTTCAGGGTGAGGGCCTGGGTGGGGCAGACCTCGGTGCAGGCGGCGCAGCCCGACGGACACGCCGCGTCGGTGATGCGGGGCAGGCCCACGAAGCCCTGGGGCGAGGCCGCGCGCAGGTCCTTGATGAACTGCGTGCCCTGCGAGGCGCGCACGGCGAGCGCCGAGAGGAGGCTCATAGGTCGTTCCCGCAGTAGGAGAGGTCGAAGCTCTTGTTGCAGATGGGGAAGTCGGAGATCTCGTTGCCCCGGACCGCCTGGGCGAGGCCCATCCAGTTGCGAAGGGACGGGTCTTGCACCTTGGCGTGCACGAGCTCGCCCTGCTCCCCGGTCTCCAGCGCGTGCACCACCTCGCCGCGCCAGCCCTCGACCATCGACACCACCAGCGTCTTCTTCGCGAGCCTGGGCAGAGAGGCTCTGGGGGCGCTCCAGGCCACCTCGCCCTCCAGCGTGGCGCGCAGCCAGGTGAGCGACGCGCCGATCTCCTTGATGCGCTGCGCGCCGCGGGCGAGGCAGTCGCCGCTGCCTTGCACCACCGCCTCGATGGGCCGCGCGTGGTAGGCGCCCTCTCGCAGCTTCTGCCGCCCGTCGAGCGCCACGCCCGAGGCGCGGGCCGCGTGGCCGACCAGGCCCAGCTCCTTCGCCTGCGCGGTGGTGACGGTGCCCACGCCCGAGAGGCGCCGCCGCACCAGCGAGGCGTCGAGGAAGTGCGCGTCGATCTGCCTTGCGTCCTTCGCGAGCAGGGCGAGGTTCTCCTTCGCCAGCGCGACCAGCTCCTTCGAGTCGGAAAGGCCCGAGCCGAGAGGCCGCACCGCGCCGCGCCCGAACCGGCTGCCGCACAGCCGCATCAGCGTGTTGATGGCGGTGGTGCGCAGCCGGCCGTAGGTGGTGCCGGCCTGCAGGGCGCCCACGTCGGCGGCGAGGCCGGCGAGGCCGGCGAGGTGCATCGCCACCCGCTCCAGCTCCAGCGCGAAGGCCCGGCCCACGTCGACCTTGGGCCCCACGTCCACGCCGGCGAGCGCCTCCAGCGCCGAGGCGTGCGCCCACCCGTGGGCCACCGTGCTGTCGCCGGCGATGGTCTGCACCAGGTGCCACAGCTTGGACGGCTCGCGCGCGAGCAGCAGCGCCTCCACGCCGCGGTGCTGGTAGCCCAGGTGGATCTCCAGGTGGTGCACCATCTCGCCCAGGCACATGAAGCGGAAGCTGCCCGGCTCGATGACCCCCGCGTGAATGGGGCCCACCGCCACCTCGTGCACCTCTTTTCCCTCCACCGAATAGAAGGGGTAGGCGTTCATCTGGGCCTGCGGCTGGCCCTCGAAGCGAATGGGCTTGAGCCACGGGTGCCCGGCGATGCGCACGCCGGTCTGCTCGTGCAGCTCGCGCTCGAAGCAGTGCAGGGCGGGCAGCTCGCTGGTGAGCTCGTGGGTGCCGTGGGCCGCGTCGAGCACGGTGCGCTCGGCGCCGAGCTCTCCGTCGTCGCCCTGGTGCACGGCGGTGACGGTGACCGCGTCGCCCGCTCGGCGGCCGAAGAGGGTGACCAGGCGCCGGCCTGCCTTGAGCTTCCCCTCGAGCACGCCCCGCCACGCCTGCGCCTCGTGCCGGGGAATCGCCTCCACCGCCACCGACAACACCCGCGCCGAGCCGCTCACGGGGCCGCCATGGTGACCGCCACCCGCTCGATGAGCGCGTTGACGGGAGCGGGGATGTAGACGCCGAGCACCACCAGCGCGGCGAGGAAGACCACCGTGGGGCCGCTGAGGAGCAGGCTCTGCTTCTCCTTCTGCCCGTGCGCCCGCTCACCCCAGATCATCGGGAACACGGTGCGCCCGGTGGCGATGAAGGTCATGGTGACCAGCACGCCGAAGGCCCCGAAGACCAGCATGTGCCCCGAGCCCATCAGCGCGGAGAGGATGAGCAGCTCGCCCAAGAAGCTCCCGAAGGGCGGGAAGCCCAGCAGCGCGAAGGTGCCGATCATCAGGAAGATGCCGCTGTAGGGCAGGTTCTCCAGCAGGCCGGTGATGGAGCGGGTGTCCTTGGTGCCGTAGTTCGCGCTGATCTTCCCCGCGGTGAGGAAGAGGACGGCCTTGATGAACGCGTTCGACAGCACGTACAGCAACAGGCCATAGGCCGCCGAGGCGCCGAGGGCGAGGCCGATGGCGATGACGCCCGCGTGGTTGATGGACGCGAAGGCGATGAGGCGCTTGATGTTGCGGGTGGCGATGATGCTCACCGTCGACCCGGCCATGGAGAAGAGGCCGAGCCACAGCAAGGCCGACGAGACCAGGCCCGGGTGCACCGGGCGCAGCAGCTCCACCACGCGGAGCAGCAGCACCAGCGCGACGGTGAACTGCACCGCGCCGAGCAGGGCGGTCACCGCCGGCGGCGCCTCGTCGTAGGCCTCGGGCAGCCAGGTGTTCATCGGCGCGAGGCCGAGCTTGCAGCCGAGGCCGAGCAGCACCAGCACCAGCCCCAGCTGCGTCCACGGCGCGTCCTGCTCGGTCAGACGCGGGAGCGGCAGGCCGGCCTGGAGGGAGGGGTCGACGCCGGCCAGGGTCAGGCCGCGCTCGAGGCAGAGGAAGCCGAGCAGGGTGAGGCCGAGGCCGACCGAGGAGAACATCAGGTAGCGCCAGGCCGCGCGCTCGGAGGCGCGCACCCCCGAGCGCGCGATGAGCGGGGCCGCCACCAGCGCGGTGAGCTCGAGGGCGATCCACATGCCGATGAGGTGGCGGAGCACCAGCACCGCGTTGCTCCCGGCGAGGAAGACCAGCATCAGCGAAGCGGTGCGCCCGATGCCCTCGCTGAGCCCGGGCGTGGTGCGCACGCGGTGCCAGACGTAGACGGCCACGCCGCCGAAGATGGGGTTGATGGCGAGGAGGAAGAGCCTGGACGTCTCGTCGACGAGCCACAGCCCCGAGAGGGGACCCTCGAGGTCCGCGGGCGAGAGGGCCTCGGCGACCGCTGCCGCGGTCACCAGCGCCGAGACGAGCACCAACAGCTCCGACGCCTGACGGCGCAGCGCGCCCACGGCGAGGAGCAACGCGACGGCGAGCGGTACCAGCACCAGACACGACAGCATCATCACAGCGACGGTCCCTCCGGAGTCTCGGGCGCGGGCTCCGGCGCGCGCTCCTTGGCCAGCACCCAACTGAACACCGCCAGCGTGAGCACGAGCACCGTGAGCTGGCCCACCTGGAGCCACGCCACGCGGGTGTGGTGATCGGCGCCCAGCTCGAGGAGCGCCACGGCGTTCTCCAGGCGCAGGACACCGGTCATCTGCTCCATCGTCCCGGTCTGGGTCGACAAGACGAGCAGCGCCAGCATGACCGCGGCGATGGCCACCGCCACCGCCACCTGGCCGGAGCCGGCCTCGGGAGCCAGGCGCGGCGCGAAGGTGAAGGCGCCGAGCACCAGCCCGAACGCCAGGGTCCACACCACCAGGTTCGGCGGCGAGCGACGCTTCTCCACCAAGGCCTCCATCCCGCGGGCGCCGAGGGCCAGCACCAGCGGGGCGGCGAGGCCTCGAACCACGAGGAGATCGACGAGCTCGAGCCAGTTCAGCTCGGGCGCCTGACCCTCCGCGCCCAGCGCGGCGAGGGAGAAGAGCAAGATGCCCTGGGCGCTCAGGCCGACCACCGCCACCTTCCAGGACCCGAAGTAGAAGGGCACCAGGAGCACGGCGAGCAGCACGAGGAGCATGGTCGTCAAGCGCCACCTCGATGGGTCCACGCGCCGAGCAGCGCCACCACCAGCGCCGAGCCCAGGCCCAGCCCGATGTACCGCGGCACCGCGCGCAGTTTGAGGCGCGCCATCAGCGACTCCACCGTCCCGATGGCCACGGCCACTCCGAGGAGCAGCCCCACGTTCACCAGCGGCCCCTTCAGGCCCGCCTCGGCGGCGAAGGGGTTCAAGAGCGCGGCGAGGAAGGACGCGGTGGTGAAGAGCTTGAGGGCCGCGCCGAGCTGCACCATGCCCAGCTCGGGGCCGGCGTGGTCGAGCACCATCACCTCGTGCACCATGGTGAGCTCGAGGTGGGTGGTGGGATCGTCGACCGGCATGCGGCCGGTCTCCACCGTGAGCACCACCACCAGCGCCACCAGGGCCCCGGCCCACGCCAACAGCCCCAGGCCGCCGTGGACGGGCAGGGCCACCGCCTCGGAGAGCGAGTGCACGCCGGCGGCGAGGCTCAAGCCTCCCACGACGAGGAAGAGCACCGGCTCGAGCATCGAGGAGAAGACCGCCTCGCGCGCGGCGCCCATGCCCTCGAAGGCGCTGCCGGTGTCGAGCGCCGAGAGCATCAGCGCCACGCGACCCAGGCCCCAGGCGTAGGCCAGCCAGACGAAGTCGTAGCCGAAGGAGAAGAGCGGCGGCGCGCCCAGGGACGGCGCCAGGAGCGCGGTGACGAGCGCGGTGACGAGGAAGACGGCGGGGCCGGCCTGGAACATCGGGGTGCTGACGTGGCTGACCACCGGCTTCTTCCTGAAGAGCCGCACCACGTCGAAGACCGGCTGCAGCACCGGCGCGCCCCGGCGGCCGGACCAGAGCGACTTGACCCTGGTGACGACGCCCACCAGGACGAGCGGCATCACCACCAGCGTGGCGAGCTGAGCGACGAGACGCATCACGGGAACCCCCCGGCGAGCAGCGCGCCGACCAGCACCAGCATGGCGACGCCGGCGGCGAAGGCGATGCGCGGCTGCTCGGGAACGTTGCCCGCCGCCCGGGACACGAACTCCTCGCCGCGGCCCAGGGCCTCGAAGACGCGGCGCTCCACGCCGTCGATGAAGTGGGTCGCCAGGTGGCCGGGCTCCTTGGGGAAGGGCCCGTGGGGCAGCCGCTCGCGGCGCAGCGACGGCATCAGCGGGGCGAAGGTGCGGGTGAACTGCTCGGAGAACGAGCTGCCGGTGTACTGCATGCGCGAGGTGCCGGCGGTGTAGCCGCAGCCCCAGGTGACGCTCTTCCGGGCGCTCCGGGCGCGCACCACCGAGACCAGCGCCACCAGCGCGAGCCCAGCGAAGAGCGCCTGGTTGAGGGGCACGACGCTGCTCAGCGCCGTTGGGGCCGAGTCATCGACGGGGAAGAGCGCGGCGGCCGAGGTGACCAGCTTGAGGGCCACGTTGGGGGCGAAGCCGACGGCCATCACGCCCAGCGCGTGCGCCACCATCGGCCAGGTCATCGGCCCCGGCGAGCCGCTGGAGACGTGCACCGACGCGTCCCTGGGGGTGCCGAGGAAGGCGAGCCCGAAGGCGCGGGTCATGGAGAGGGCGCTCACCGCGCCGACGAAGGCCAGGGCCGCGGCGGCCGCCACCAGCGCCCCGTTGCCCTGGGGCTCCGGCGCCTTGCCCGAGAGGAGCCCGCTGTAGACGAGCAGCTCGCTGGCGAAGCCGTTGAAGGGCGGCAGGGCCGAGATGGCGAGCGCGCCGACCAGGAAGAGGAGCGCGGTCTTGGGCAGCTTCTTGGCGAGGCCGCCCATGCGCTCCAGGTCGACGGTGTGGGTGGCCTTGTAGATGGCTCCGGCCGCGTAGAAGAGCAGGCACTTGAAGAGCGCGTGGTTGAGCACGTGGAAGAGCCCGCCGGCGAAGCCCAGCGCCGAGAGCTGTGGCAGGCCCCAGCTCCAGCCCAACAGGCCGAGGCCGAAGCCCATGGCCGCGATGCCCACGTTCTCGGTCGACGAGTAGCCGAGCAGGCGCTTGAGGTCGCGCTGCGAGGTGGTGGCCATCACGCCGGTGAAGGCGGAGAGCGCGCCGAAGCCCAGGGTGAGCCAGCCCATCCACTCCTCGGGGCGGCCGAGCATCAGGGCGAAGCGCAGGAAGCCGAAGAGCCCCGCCTTGTGAATGACGCCGGACATCAGCGCCGAGACGTGGGCCGGGGCCGCGGAGTGCGCGCGCGGCAGCCAGGTGTGGAAGGGGAAGAAGGCCGACTTGAGCGCGAAGGAGACGCCCAACAGGAGGAAGACCACCGCGCGGGTGGGGCTTTGGACGGCGAGGAAGCGCGCGAAGGCGTCGAAGGACATCGAGTCGGTGCGGCTGTGGAGCAGGGTGAAGGCCGCCACCAGCACCAACAGGCCCACGTGGGTGGAGACGAGGTAGTTGAAGCCGGCGAAGCGGATCTTCTGGTTCTTGTAGTCCCAGATGACGAGGAGCCAGGCCGACACCGCCGCGGTCTCCCAGCCGAGCAGGAAGACCAGCGCGTTCTGCACCGAGTAGATGAGGACGAAGGAGAGCGAGACCAGGTTGAGCAGCGCGAAGTGCGGCCCCGGGTTGCGCCCCTTGTCGAAGTAGGGCTTCAAGTAGCCGACCGCGTAGACGCTGCCGAGCAGGGTGAGCGGCAGGCTCCAGGAGAGGAAGAAGGCGCCGAGCGCGTCGACGTGGAGGGCGATGGCGCCGATGGGCGCGGGCCACGGCCATTGGGCCGAGAAGGGCGCGCCGCCCAGGGCGATGGGCAGCGCGGTGGTGAGGACGAGCCCGGTGGCGGCCGCCTGGCTCAACAGCGAGCTGGCGATGCGCAGTACGCGGACCTTGAAGAGCAACGCGCCGGCCGCTCCGGCGAGGAGGACGGGGATGCTCCAGGTGAGCGGGGTCACGACCGGCGTCCCCCGTTCACGGGCGCGTGCAGCCGGACCGCGTCGAGGATGTTCCAGCCGAAGGCCGGCTTGGGCAGCAGGACCGGCTGCAGCGAGCGGCCGTCGGGCTCCAGCGCCGCCCCGAGGCGCTGCGGGCTGCCGGTGACGACGACCAAGAGCACCGCCGGGCGCGACGTGCGCAGCGCGGAGATCGACGACAGCACCTCGGGCGCGGGGAAGTCGTCGGGGAAGAGCACCACCGCGGCGGCGGAGCTGGGGAGCTGCGGGGTAGGCGGCAAGGCGTGACTTCCAGTCGAGCGGACGCCGGCGTCGCGGAAGTACGCCTCGAGCCCATCGAGGGTCTCGGCGTGCCGGGCGTAGACGATGACCTCGAGCGAGGGCGGGGGAGACATCGCGGCGGCCCTTGAGCAAGCGGGGTGCCGACGGTCAAGTGGCTGGATTTGCTCGGCATCAACACCGGTGCTCTGCCTGAGGTCGGTCAAGTAGAGCGAGAAACGACATCTTGTCGCTCGTTCTTGTTGAAAACCCTCTGTTTTGGACGAGCGGAATTGGCAATCCAGAGCGAGCCGCCTCGTTGTCGCCATCGAGGTCGGCGCCGCGGTCTACCGAAGTTTCTTGCAGGCCTCCTGGTGCCCCAGGTCGCAGGCCCGTTTGAAGAGCTCGTTGGCGCGGCTCGAGTCCCGGGCGATGCCACGGCCGTCTCGATGAAAGATCCCCAGGTTGTCGCAGCCGATCGCGTTTCCGCTCTCACACCCCTTGCGGTACAGGGCGGCGGCCTGGGCCAGGTCCTGGGCGACGCCGCGGCCACTGTCGTAGAGGTAGCCGAGGTTGGTGCAGCCCTCTGCGTCTCCGCTCTCGCACGCCTTGCGGTACTGAGTGGCGGCTTGAGCCGCGTCCTGGGCGATGCCACGGCCCTCTCGCAGGAGGGTCCCCAGGTTGTTGCAGCCGTGCGCGATTCCGCTCTCACAGCCCTTGCGGTACAGGGCGGCGGCCTGGGCCAGGTCTTGGGCGACGCCGCGGCCAGTGTCGTGGAGGTAGCCGAGGTTGGTGCAGGCGAGCGCGTTTCCACTCTCACACGCCTTTCGGAAGAGCGTGGCGGCCTGAGCCGGCTCCTGGGCGACGCCACGGCCGTCTCGATAGAGGGTCCCCAGGTTGTTGCAGCCCAGAGCTTCTCCGCTCTCACACCCC
>JBBIOE010000146.1:0-20755 GCA_037443525.1 Archangiaceae bacterium
CCGCCACCGCCCTGCCCGCGCCCTTCGAAGCGCTGCTCGTTGCGCGGCCCGCCCTGAGGTCCGCGACCGCGCCCACCCGGCTGGGACGGCCTCGGTCCGCGCTGCGGGGCCCGCCCGGTGGGCACGAAGCCCGGCGCGAGCTCGCGGGTGGTGTAGGCGTGCCAGATCTCCCACGCGTCCCCGGCGCGCGCGTCGAGAGCCGGGTCGATGCCCGCGAAGAAGCGCCTCAGGTTCTCCAGGTCGCGGGTGAAGAACTGCTCCGCCCGGTTGTTGCGCGCCGCCGCGATGACCTGCGGGAAGTCGATGATGACCGGCCCGTCCCACCCCAAGAGCACGTTGTAGGGCGACAGGTCGCCGTGGATGAGGTCAGCGCAGAGCAGCATCACCACCTGCGCCCGCAGGATCTCGTAGAGCGCCGCCGCCTGCTCGCGTTGGATGGGCGCGTCGATGAGCCGGGGCGCCGGCTGGCCGCTCGCGTCGGGCACCGCCTCCATCAGGAGGACGCCCTCGTAGAACAGCACCGGCTTCGGCACCCGCGCGCCCGCCGCGTGGAGCTTGAAGAGCGCGTCGGCCTCCGCCTGCTTCCAGGCCTCCTCCGCCTTGGCCCGCCCGAAGCGGCTGCCGTTGTTCATCGCCCGCTGGGTGCGCGAGTTCCTGACGCTGCGCCCCTCGGTGTACGCGGCGTCGTTCTTAAAGCTGCGGTGCGCGCGCTCCTTGTACACCTTGGCCGCCACCACCTCGCCCTTGTGGGTGACGAGGAAGACCTCGGCCTCCTTGCCCGTCTTCAGGCGGTGGTGGACCTCGTCGATGATGCCCTCAGCCAACAGATGCTCGAGTCCCTGCATGCAGGGCGTCCCTCCTAGCGCGGAACCGTCACCGTGGCGATGCCCCGCGCTTGACCCTGGCCCAGCCCGTTTGTATATAACCACACAGTTAATTAACCGACTGGCGAACTACACATGCGCTCCGACCGCCTCGACGCCACCTTCCAGGCCCTCGCCGACCCCACCCGGCGGGCCATCCTGTCCAAGTTGACCAAGGGCGAGCACTCGGTGACGGAGCTGGCCAAGCCCTTCGACATGTCGCTGCCGGCCATCTCCAAGCACCTCAAGGTGCTGGAGAAGGCGGGGCTCATCAGCCGGGGCCGCGACGCGCAGTGGCGCCCCTGCACCCTGAACGCGAAGCCCCTGCAGGAGGCGGCGGGGTGGATCGAGCGGTACCGCGAGTTCTGGGACCAGAGCTTCGACCGCCTCGAGGAGTACCTGAAGGAAGTGCAAACCCCGAAGGCCCCGGAGAGAGACGATGGAACTGACGCGCCCTGAGCTGGTCCACACACTCTTCTTCGCCGCGCCGCGCGCGCTGGTGTTCGCCTGCTTCACCGACCCCGCGCGCTTCGCCCGCTGGTGGGGGCCGCACGGCATGGCCAACCACTCCTGCGTGGTCGAGGCGAAGAAGGGCGGCGCGCTCGCTTTGACCATGCGGACCCCCGAGGGCGTCGATCTCCCGGTGAAGGGCACCTTCCTCGAGGTGGAGGCCCCGGCGAAGCTGGACTTCACCCTCTCGGGCCAGGGCCAGAAGGACCGCCTCGAGCTCACCGTGACGGCGCGCTTCGAGGAGGAGAAGGGCCGCACCCGGCTGACCCTGGTGACCCGCCACGGGTCGCAGACCGACCGCGACGCCGCGGTGAAGCTCGGCACCAACGAGGGCCTGGCGCAGAGCTTCGAGCGCCTCGAGGTGCTGCTGGCCACCACGCCCGGCGAGGCCGATCGGGAGCTGAAGCTCACCCGCCTCCTCGACGCCCCCCGCGAGCGGGTGTGGGAGGTCTTCACCCAGCCCGAGCACCTGGTGAGCTGGTGGGGCCCCAGCGGCTTCACCACCACCATCGGGGCCATGGAGGTGAAGGTCGGCGGCCGCTGGAGGTTCGTCATGCACGGGCCGGACGGCACGAACTACCCCAACCTCGTCACCTACCTCGACGTGGCCCGGCCCGAGCGCCTGGTGTACCGCCACGGCTCACAGGACAAGGCCGACGACGAGCAGTTCTACGTGACCATCACCCTCGAGGCGGTGGGCGAGAAGACGCGGCTCACCCTCAGGCAGCTCCACAAGAGCGCGGCGCAGGCGACCGAGGTGAGGAAGTACGCGGTGGAGGGCGGCAACCAGACGCTCGACCGGCTGACCGCCTACCTGGCGGGGCGCTGAGGCGAAGGCGTCAGGGGACCGGCGGAGGCGGCGGAGGAGGCGGCGGCACCGACGTCTCCCCCGGGGCGGGCGGATAGGCGGGCTGGGGCGGGCCGGCCGGCGCGGGCGGATAGCCCGGGGCCGGCGGGTAGCCCTGCGATGGGTACGCCGGGTAGGCCGGTGGAGCGAACGCGCCGCCCGGCGCTCCGGTGGCGCAGGTGTAGTGCACCGTCCGCGAGCTGAGGAGCCACGGCACCAGGTTCGCCGTGCTCACGACGCAGACGCCGTAGGTGTACGGATCGCGGTTGTTGCAGGCGGAGCTGCCCACGAGCCCGCCCACCAGGCCGAGGCCGATGTTGATGAGGATGTCGACGCCGCCCAGCTCCGACTCGGCGTGCGCGATTCCGTTTCGGCACTCCCGGCCCGCCGCCGACGAGAACGCCACCAGCCCGCCCAGGGTGAACCACTGCCGGTCGTCGTACTGCTGACTCCGGTCCTCCGGGGCCCCCGTCGCCAGGCGGGTGGTGAAGCAGCCGGTCATCAGCACGATGCACGAGCCCAGCACGGTGAGTCGCGTCACGGTCACCCTCCAGGCTGCACTCTCCCACACCACGTCATGAAGCGGCCGGAAAGCGCGCACGGAGACGGGCCTTCCCCCGACCTGCACCACGGCTCCCCGCCCGTGCCCCCGGCCGTCATGACGGCGCGGAAGCTCCCAGTCTTCCCTGACACCAGAGGACACAGTGAGCCCTGTCACCTGGGGACAGAGGTCGGAATGAGGAGTGGCCTTTCCTTGCGACTCAAACCGACAATCGGCCGCATGCCACGGGGAGCGGTCGGGGTGGGCGATCCGCAGAGGGCGGGCGCGCGAAAGAAGGGGCGGAACGAGCAGGTCGTCCGCATCTTGCTGATGCTGCGCGACTTGGACCGCGCCGGGGGGTGCGATCTCTACGAGCTCGCCCAGCGCTACGGCACCAGCGTGCGCACGGTGCGCCGGGACTTCGAGGCCCTCGAGCACGCCGGCATTCCGCTGCACCGCGAGGCCGTCACCGACACCCTGCGCCAGCGCTGGAGCGTGGACGCCGGCGCGGTGAAGCACCTGTCCCGGCTCTTCGACGCCTCGCACTACCTCGCCCTGCGCGTGGCGCTCGACCAGGCCCACTTCGTCAAGAGCCAGTCCTCGCTCTTCGCCGCGCTGGAGGACCTGATGGGCCGCGTGGAGCAGGCGCTCGGGCCCGCGGGCCGCAAGGAGCTGGAGGCCATCGACGCCTGCTTCTTCTCCTGGGAGAAGTTCGCCTTCAAGAGCATGCCATCGGACGTGGTGTGGCCCCTGGTGAGCGCCATCTCCAGCTGCCGCGCCTGCGCGCTGACCTATCGCTCCGCGAGCCGGAAGAACGTCGAGCGCCGCTTCACCGCCCACCCCCTGCGGCTCTTCATGCACGCGGGGACCATGTACGTCCATGCCTGGCACTCGCTGCACAAGAAGGTGGTGGTGCTCTCCACCCGGCGCATCGAGAAGCTGCGGGTGCTGCGGCAGAGCTTCACGCCGCCCAGGGACTACAAGCCCGAGGCGCTGGAGACCTCGGCCTTCGGCCTCTTCGTCGGCACGCCGGAGGTCGACTACCGCGTGCGCTTCGACGGCGTGGCCGCGCCCTTCATCCTCGAGCGCACCTGGCACCCGACCCAGCAGGTGAAGCACCTCAAGGACGGGGGCGTGGAGATCAGCTTCCGCTGCGCCGAGAGCTACGAGGTGCCCGCCTGGGTGGCGTCGTGGCGCCAGCACGCCGAGCTGCTCGAGCCCGCCCACGTGCGCGCGGAGATGAAGGCGCTGGGCGAGGCGATGGTCGCGCGCTACTCCGTCGCCCCGCCGCGGGCGTCGAAGGGCGCGCGCTAGAGCACCGACAGGCGCGAGTTCGGGACGTCACGGCCCGCGGCTCCACTCCGCCGCCGTCTTCGCGGGCACGTGGCACTGCACGCACGCCGCCCGCTCGGGGTGCTTGGACTCGAGCTCCCGCACCGGGTGCGGCCCGGCGTGGCAGGCCACGCAGCGGGCGCGGAAGCCGGCGGGCTCGTGCGGCATCACCGGCGGCGACGTCGGCAGCCAGCGCTTCGACTGGGCCACCGGCGCGAGCGAGGTCCACTCGGTCGGCTTGAAGAGCGCCGTCGTCGCCCGGCGCACGTGGCACTGGCGGCACTCGGGGAGCTCGGGGTGCGGCGTGACCGGCGCGCCGGAGGTGCCCTTCTTGTGGCAGCTCAGGCAGGCGTCGGGCACCGAGTCCACGTCCTCTTCCACCGGGTGCGTGTAGACCGGGGGCGCGCCGCGAAAGGCGCGCAGCTCCTGAAAGCGCGCCAGGGTGCGCGGCGGGTCCTCGCCGGCGGCGAGCGACGGCGCCACCAGCAGCGCTCCGAGGAGCCAGGTGAGCGGCCGCATGCTCAGGCCCTCTCCACCTTCACCGCGCACTTCTTGTAGTCGGGCTGCGCGGAGATGGGGCAGTACGCGTCGAGGGTCAGCTCGTTGATGAGCATCGACTCGTCGAAGAAGGGCACGAAGACCTGGCCCGAGGGCGGCTCGCCGCGCTCCTTGATGGAGGCGGGCAAGACGAGGCTCCCGCGCCGGCTGGTGAGCTTCACGCGGTCGCCGCTCCTGACGCCCAGCCTCTCGGCGTCACCGGCGTTCAGCTCCGCGTAGGCGCTGGGCACCGCCTGGTGCAGCACGGGGACGCGGCGGGTGAGCGAGCCGGTGTGCCAGTGCTCGAGCACGCGCCCGGTGTTGAGCCAGAAGGGGTACTCGGCGTCGGGCACCTCCGGCGGCGGCTCGTAGGGGCGCAGCCACAGGTTCGCCTTGTGGTTGGCGTTTCCGTAGAAGTCGAGGCCGGGGCCCTTGGCCACCGGGTCGTGCTCGGGGTTGTAGCGCCACCTCGTCTCCTTGCCGCCGACGAAGGGCCAGCGCACGCCGGGGCGCTTCCTCAGCTCGTCGTAGGGCGCCATGGCGTGCTTCGCGTCCTCGTGGAAGCGCGTGTACTCGGCCCAGATGGCCTTGATGTGCTCGGCCTCGGACCAGGGGAAGAGCTCCTGGAAGCCGAGCCGGCGCGCCACCTCGATGAGCTGCCAGGCGTCGCTCATGGCCTCGCCGGGCGGGTCGACCAGCTTGTCCCAGTGCTGGGTGCGCCGCTCCGAGTTCCCGAACAGGCCCTCGCGCTCGATCCACATCGCGGCGGGGAGGATGACGTCGGCCACGTCGGTCGTCGGCGTGGGGTACACGTCGGAGACGACGATGAAGCGGTCCTCCTTCTTCGCCGCGTCCCGGTAGCGCGACAGCTTGGGCATCGTGACCATCGGGTTGGTGGTCTGAATCCACAGGAAGCGGATGTCGCCTCTGTCGAGGGCCCGGAACATCGCCACCGAGTGGTAGGTCGGCTTGGCGGGGATGCGCTCGAGCGGCACCTTCCAGATCTCCGCCGCCTGCCTGCGCGCCTTCTCGTCGGTCACCGCGCCGCCGGGCAGCCTGTGGGTGAGCGTGCCGACCTCGCGCACGGTGCCGCACGCGCTCGGCTGCCCGGTGAGCGAGAAGGGGCTGTTGCCGGGCGTGGCGATCTTCCCGACCAAGAGGTGCACGTTGTAGACGAGGTTGTTCATCCACGTGCCGCGCGTGTGCTGGTTCACGCCCATGCACCACACGCTCATCACCTTCTTCTTCGGGTCGCCGTAGAGGGCCGCGAGCTTCTTCAGCTCGTCGGCGCTCACGCCGCTGAGCGCGGCCACCTTCTCGGGCGTGTAGTCCTCGAGCAGCTTCTTGTACTCGTCGAAGGTCGCGTCGGCCGGCTGGTCCTGGAACTTGAAGTCGTCCTCCAGCCCGTAGCCGATGTTCGTCTTGCCCTTCTTGAACGCGACGGACTTCTCGACGAAGGCCTGGTTCACCAGGCCCTTGGCGATGATCTCGTGGCAGAGCGCGTTGGCGATGGCGAGATCGGTCTGCGGCTTGAAGAGCAGCGAGGTGTCGACCGCCGAGGAGGTGCGGGTGGTGCGCGTCGCGAGCTCGACGATCTGCAGGTCGGGGTTCTTGGCCTTGCGCGCGAGGATGCGCGAGAAGAGCACCGGGTGCATCTCGCTCATGTTGTTGCCCCACAGCACGAACACGTCGGCGTGATCGAAGTCGTCGTAACAGCCCATCGGCTCGTCGAGCCCGAACGACGTCATGAAGCCGGTCACCGCGCTGGCCATGCACAGCCGGGCGTTGGCCTCGAGGTTGTTGGTGCCGAGGGCGCCCTTCATCAGCTTCGAGGCCACGTACCCGTCGGGAATGGTCCACTGGCCGCTGCCGTAGAGCGCGACCGAGTCCTTCCCGTGCGCGTCCATCGTCTCCTTCAGCTTCCGGGCGACGAGGTCGAGGGCCTCCTTCATCGGCACCTTCTCGAGCGTGCCGTTCTTGCGGACCCAGGCGTTCTTGAGCCGGTCCTTCCCGTAGAGCGCCATCACCGAGTGGTAGCCCTTCACGCAGGCCAGGCCCCGGTTCACCTCGCTGTCGGGGTCGCCCTTCACCGCCACCGCCTTGCCCTTGGACAGGCCGATGAGCAGCCCGCACCCGGTGCCGCAGAACCGGCAGGGCGCCTTCTTCCAGGCCAGGTCCGTGGGCAGGCCGGGCGCGTTCTTCCAGCCGGCGAAGGCCGCTCCGGGGAAGAGCGTGGTGGCGGCGCTCACCGCGGCGGAGGTGGCGAGCTGCTTCAACAGGGTGCGTCGGCTCAGGGGGTTCATGCGGGCTCCAGCGCGTCGTCATGGAACGCGGAGACGAGGACCAGCGCGTCGAGGTGAGGCAGCGCGCGCAGGGTCTCGGCGAGCACCTCGTCGGCCTCGGCGTCGGCGGTCTCGGTCACCACCACCAGGACCTCGCCGCGATCGGAGGGGAGCACCGAGCATCCGGGCAGCGCTTCGATGTCCCGGGTCAGCGCGTCGGCGTCGTGGCCCGACGGAGAGGCCAGGTAGCTGGTGATGGGCATGGTTCACCTCGAGTGGGTGCGGCGTTCCAAAGCGAAACGGCGTGAAACGGCGCGGGAGCGCGCCGGCGCGACGACGCCAGGAGTGACGGGCAAGAACGCGGGAATGCGGCGGGCGTCATGGGCGCGGGTGTGGGTTGCACGGCATGCGCCACGCGCGGGACCGGACGGGGAGTGAGCCGCCAGGTCAGGTGCCGCGCGGTGAGACCTCCGCGGGCGCCGAGGGACGCGAGCGGCGCTTGGTGCGGTGGCCCTACCGCGGGGTCAGCGTGCCGTCGCACCGGGGGCCCGTCCAGGGGCCGTCACCGGCGTCGGGGGCCCTCGATCCCCAGGTGCAGGAGACGCTGAAACCCGCACCGCTCGGCGTCGCCCAGCAGTCGCGAAAGCCAGCGTCCTGAGTCGTACCGCGGAAGGTGAAGCCGTCACCGAGGCCCGCATCGGGGACGGTGTTCTCTACCGCACCCGAGCTGGGCCACTCTCCAGCGTCGGCGCTGGTCACCGTCACCTCGCAGGTGCTCGACAGCGCGACCGTCAGCTCCGTCGAGGGGCCGCACGTCGTCTCCGCGCGCAGCGTCGCCGTGTCGGGCGCGCACGGGTAGCGTGCCTGGCTGGTCGCCAGGAGCACCACGAGGGTTGCGGCCATCACCATCACTTCGAAGCAGCGACGCATGGGTTCATCCTTTGGGCGTAGAGAACGGCGAGGAAAGTCATCGGCACCGCGAGGAGATCGGTCGGATCGCTCACGATGTGCTGGGCGCCGATTCCCAGCGGAATCGAGAGCTGCTCGATGGCGCGGCAGACGGAGCCAGCGGCGGCCGGAGACACCTTCACGGGGACGAAGAGCGCGACCGTGGCGAGCGCGCCCAGCCCCACGCGGACTCTCAGCGACCAGGGCGTGACGAACACCAGGAAGGCCGAGACGAACAGGGGGAGGAAGAAGCAGCCCGCGACGTCAGACAGCTTGCCGGTCACCGCGTTGTGGAACGCATCCTTGAGCAGGTGATCGTTCGTCGCCAGGAGCGCGACAGCCAGCAGCGGGGCCGGAGAGAAGAACTCGGGGGCTGTCCTCGACGCCGGCATCGGGGGCGTCGTTAGCACTCTTCGCGCCAGAGGCCGCCGCGGCGCCGCGCCAGTGAGTCTCGCGGGTTGAGCGCCTCCGTGCGCGCCGGCGCGACGCGGGTGTCAGAGTCGAGGAGGGAGGCCTCGACGCCAGTGTCGCGTTGGGGGAAGTGCTTCGCGACGGCGACTCGACCGTGCGCTACGGCATCCTCGTCGGGGAACGGGCATGGCGAAGTGCGGGCGGCTGTACCAGCGCAGGCCGGGTCCGCACGGCGCCACCGATGACACGCCCGCGTCGAACACCGCTACTCTCCCCACTCGATGTTGACCTCGGGCCTGGCCTTCTTCGCGATGTTCGCCGTAACGCAGGTGATGTGGATTGGGGCGCAGCTCGTCTTCACCACGGCACTTCGGTCTCGCCGGAGCGCTTGAGTCCACCGCCCGTCAGGCGCCTCACCCTGCTGCTCCTCTGCACCCCCTCCGTCTCTCCCGCTTTCGCCGACCGCTGCCTGTACAGAGTGCGTGGCACCTGGTCCTCGCCAACGACAGGTACGCCGTCTCGTGCGAGGATCTTCGCGGTGGGGCCGACAGTTGCACACTCACATGGATACGGAAGGGCTGCACGTGAACCTGGACGCAGCCGAGCAAGAGCCAAGCGGCAAGGGCGGCCGTCATTTCTCCGGCAGGACGACGCGCACGAAGAGGACGGCCGAGTCGCCCGCGTCACCGCCTCCCCGCACGCCGGGATGACTGGAACACCGGCGACGCGGTCGGAGATGCCGTGATGGGGCCCACGCTCATGCTCGCCGCCCTGCTCGCCACGAGTCCGGCGCGCGTCGACCACGCCGAGGCCGCGAAGAACGACTGGGTGCGCTACTCGGTGCGGCTGGAGCCGCCCCGAACCGCCCACGTCAAGTACGTGTTCAAGGACTTCACCGGGCGCTCCTCCACGTTCTCCTTCACCGCGGACCTCGAGGCGTTCTACGCCGCGAGCCACGTCTTCGGAGCGCCGCCCTGGCTCCAGGGCGACTTCCTCGCGACCGAGCGGGCCCAGCGCGAGGCCGAGCTGCGCGCTCACCTCATGCGCATCCAGAGCGGGCGTTTCAGCGCCGACCCCGTGGCGCTGGTGAGGTACTACGATGGCGTCACCCGCTCCGTCGCCGCGCTCCTCTTGGACGAGCTCCAGCAGCGGCACCTCGACACCCGCGCCAACCGCATCGCCATGGCGCTCGCGTTCGTGCAGGACATTCCCTACCGGGAGGTGCGCGACGCTGGCGCCTACCGCCAGGGCATCCTCCCCGCGCCCGAGATGCTGCTCGACGGCTACGGGGACTGCGACACCAAGGCCATCTTCTTCGCCGGCCTGATGGTGGCACTGGTGGGCGTCGAGGACGTGGTGCTCCTGGTCAACGCAGCCGCGGAGCACTCGCTGGCCGCCGTGCGCGGCACCCCGGGGCCGGGGCAGACCTTCATCATCGTCGATGGAAGCCCCTTTCTCGTCGCCGAGGTCGCAGGGCCGAGGCGCATACCCCTCGATGAGAAGGGGCTCGAGTCGCCCGACGCGTTCGACGTCGAGCGGCTCGGCGCGGGGACCACCACCGAGAAGTGATGCGACCGCGTCCGAAGCGAAGGACCAAGAACCCACCAATGAGAGCGGCGCGCTGGTGGGCGGGTGAGGGACGGTGCGGAATCGGGGGCTCGACAGGCACCAGCGCGCCGCACCTTGGGCAGGGCTTCGGGCTCGAGTCCTCCGGCCCCAGCGCCGCGACCGTCGCCGACAGCGTCTCCTGCCCGAAGTCCTGCTGCGAGCTCTCCGAGAGCTCCTCGATGGCATCGAGGTCGAGTTCCCCGCGCGCCACCCGTCGTCGCGCGAGCTCGGCGGCGACCTGCTTCACCAAGTCAGCGTCGCTCAGGTGCCCCCAGGTCGTCCCATCGTTCGGGCCGTCGTCTGGGACTTCGGCTTCCTCGTTCGATGTCGTGACATGCGCCCTCCTGGGGCGCCTTCAGATCACGTCGCGTCGTGCTTGTGGATCTCCCCGGAACCACTCCTCCTTCCCCACTCTGGTCGTGCACTCGCGAGAGAGCGGATCAGGGCAGCGTGTCAGCGGTGCGGGGTAGAGTCCGCGCCTGTGAAGACGGTCGTGGTCGCCGAGAAGCCCTCCGTGGCGAGGGACATCGCCAACGTGCTGGGCGCGCGCGCGCGGCACGACGCCTCGCTCGAGGGCAACGGCTACGTCGTCACCTGGGCCATCGGGCACCTGGTGGGGCTGGCGGAGCCGCACGTCATCGACCCGGCGTGGAAGGCGTGGCGCATGGATCGCCTGCCGATGCTCCCCCGCGAGTGGCCCTTGTGCGTCTTGGACCGGACCGCCGACCACTTCGAGAAGGTGAAGCGGCTGCTCGGCGAGCGCGACGTGGCCAAGGTGGTGTGCGCCACCGACGCCGGCCGCGAGGGCGAGCTCATCTTCCGCTACCTGTTCCGCGTGTCGGGCTGCACCCGGCCGGTGGAGCGGCTGTGGGTGAGCTCCTTGACCCCCAAGGCCATCTCGCAGGGCTTCGCGTGCCTCAGGCCCGCGCGGGAGTTCGACGCGCTGGCCGACGCCGCCGAGGGCCGCTCCCGCGCCGACTGGCTGGTGGGCATGAACCTCTCGCGCGCCTACACCGTGCGGCACGGGCCCGACCTGCTGTCAGTGGGCCGCGTGCAGACGCCGACCCTGGCGATGATCGTCGAGCGCGAGCGGGCCATCGAGAGCTTCGTGCCCGAGAAGTACTGCGAGGTGGTGGCCACCTTCGGCGAGGGGAAGGACGCGTACCAGGGGACGTGGTTTCGGCCGGGACCGGACTCCGTTCGGGGTGAGCCCGTCGAACCCCGTCCGGCGCAGGGTGAACGCGAGGACACGAAGCACGCCCAGCGCCTGCCGCCCGACGGAGCGGAGGCGAAGCGCATCGCCGAGGGCTGCCTCCACCAGCCCGGCGCGGTGAGCTCGATGACCGGGAAGGACCAGGCGCAACCGCCCCCTCTGCTCTTCGACCTGACCGAGCTGCAGCGGGTGGCGAACCGGCTGTGGGGGCTGACCGCCAAGGCGACGCTCGAGGTGGCGCAGGCGCTCTACGAGAAGCACAAGCTGCTCACCTATCCGCGCACCGACAGCCGGCACCTCTCGCAGACCGTCGCCGCCGAGCTCGGGCCGGTCGTGGACGCCATCGCGCCGGAGTACGGGAGCGCGCTCGCGCCGGGCACGGGGACGCGGCCGCTCTCGCGCCGCTACGTCGACGACGCGAAGGTGACCGACCACCACGCCATCATCCCCACCGCCACGTCTCCGCATGGCCGCGCGCTCTCGAAGGACGAGGCCCGCGTGTACGATCTCGTCTGCCGGCGGCTGTTGATGGCCTGGCACGACGACCACCTCACCCGGGTGACGAGGGTGGTGACCGAGGTGCGCACGGCGGAGGCGGTCGACGCGTTCCGCTCCACGGGCACGGTGGTGACGCAGCTCGGGTGGAAGGTGCTCGACGTCGACGGCCCGAGGAAGAAGGGGCCGAAGAGCGAAGAGCCGGCGCTGCCCTTGGGCCTCTCCGAAGGCCAGACGCGGCGGGTGGAGAAGACGGCGGTGGAGCACCGGCAGACCGAGCCGCCCAAGCGCTTCACCGACGCGACGCTGCTCACCGCGATGGAGTCGGCCGGCAAGGCGCTCGACAGTCGGGAGCTCGAGGACGCGATGCGCGAGCGCGGGCTGGGCACGCCGGCGACGCGCGCGGCGATTTTGGAGACCCTGCTCTCGCGCGGCTACGTGGCGAGGCAGGGGAAGTCGCTGCACGCGACCGAGCAAGGCTGCGCGCTCATCGACGTGGTGCACGACGACGTGAAGAGCCCCGCGCTCACCGGCGAGTGGGAGCTCGCGCTCGGCCGCCTCTCGCGGGGGGAAGGCTCGCTCGACGCGTTCATGCGGCGCATCGAGGAGTGGGTGGTGAAGGTGGTGGGACAGGTCGCGCAGGGCGGACTCACCGTTCACGCCGAGCGAAGTCGAAGCGTGGCGACCTCAGCACCGCCCGCGCCGAGCGGAATCGCGGGGCCCGTCACCGTTCACGCTGAGCGGAGTCGAAGCGTGCCGACCTCAGCGCAGCCAGCGCCAAGCGGAGTCGCGGGGCCCGCCACCGCTCGCGCTGAGCGGAGTCGAAGCGTGCCGACCTCAGCGCAGCCAGCGCCAAGCGGAGTCGCGGGGCCCGCCACCGCTCGCGCTGAGCGGAGTCGAAGCGTGCCGAGCTCCGTCCCCTCCCCCGCTCACGCGGAGCAGAGTCGGAGCCTGCCGAGCTCCGTCCCCGCCCCTCCGCTCGTGCCGCCCGGGGCCTCGCCCCTCACCCGCGTCCTCTCCGAGCGCTTCGGCTTCTCCACCTTCCGGCCCTTCCAGGAAGAGGTGTGCCGCGCGGTCACCGACGGCGCGGACGCGCTGCTCGTCATGCCGACGGGGAGCGGCAAGTCGCTCTGCTACCAGCTCCCCGGCATCGCGCGGGGCGGCACCACGCTGGTCATCAGCCCGCTCATCGCGCTGATGGAGGACCAGACCGCGAAGCTCAAGGCCCTGGGCTTCCGCGCCGAGCGCATCCACTCCGGGCGCAGCCGCGAGGAGTCCCGCGCCGTCTGCCGCGCGTACCTCGACGGCCAGCTCGACTTCCTCACCATCGCGCCGGAGCGCCTCTCGGTGCCGGGCTTCCCGGAGATGCTCGCCCGCCGCGCGCCCTCGCTGGTGGCGGTCGACGAGGCGCACTGCATCTCGCACTGGGGGCACGACTTCCGGCCCGACTACCGCCTGCTCGGCTCGCGGCTGCCGCTGCTCCGGCCCGCGCCGGTGCTCGCCCTCACCGCCACCGCCACGCGCCGGGTACAGGAGGACATCCTCGAGCAGCTCGGGGTGAAGGGCGCCAAGCGCTTCATTCGCGGCTTCCGGCGCCACAACCTCGCCCTGGAGGCGATGGAGTGCCAGCGCGGCGCGCGCCTCGACGAGGTGCTCGGCACCCTCTCCGGCGACGACCGCCTGCCCGCCGTCGTCTACGTGCCCAGCCGCAAGCAGGCCGAGGAGGTGGCCGAGGAGCTCTCGCGCGACTTCCGCGCCGCGCCGTACCACGCGGGCCTCGACGCGCCGACGCGGGCGCGCACCCAGGACGCGTTCCTCGGAGGCCGGCTGGACGTGGTCGTCGCCACCATCGCGTTCGGCATGGGCATCGACAAGGCCGACATTCGCACCGTGATTCACATGGCGCTGCCGGGCTCGCTCGAGGGCTACTACCAGGAGATCGGCCGCGCGGGCCGCGACGGGAAGCCGGCGCGCGCGCTGCTCCTCTACGGCTGGGGCGACAAGATGATTCACGAGTCGTTCCTCGAGCGCGACTACCCGGCGACGCGGCACCTCGAGGCGCTGCTGCGGGCCGTGCCCCAGGGAGGCGTCTCGCGGGACGAGCTGCTCGTGCGCGGCGGCGTGTCGGCCGACGTCGCCGAGCCGGCGCTCGACAAGCTGTGGATTCACGGCGGCGTCACGGTGGACGGCGACGACGTGGTGCGGCCGGGCAAGGAGGGCTGGCAGAAGACCTACGAGGCGATGCGCGCGCACCGCGAGGCGCAGCTCGAGGAGGTGCTCGACTTCGCGCAGTCGAGCGACTGCCGCATGACGCGGCTGGTGCGGCACTTCGGAGACGTGACCGACTCGCGGCCCTGCGGCCACTGCGACGCGTGCGCACCCGGGGGCAGCCTGGGGCGGAAGTTCCATGAGGCGAGCGACCGGGAGCGGGACGAAGCGGAGCTCGTGGTGCAGGCGCTCGAGGAGCTGGACGACGTCTCGTCGGGCACGCTGTACCGGAAGCTCCACCCCTCGGAGGACGTCGACCGGCGCACGTTCGAGCTGCTCCTCTCGGCGCTCGAGCGGGTGAAGGCCATCGCCCAGCGCGACGACGAGTTCACCAAGGACGGGAAGGTGATTCGCTTCAAGCGCGTGCGGCTGCTCGTCGGAGCGCGCGAGGCGGTGGAGAGCGAGGCGTTCCAGGTCGAGGCGCCGGCGCGGCGGACGGCGAAGGGGAAGAAGAAAGGGAAGCGCAGCGAGAGACGCGAGGCTCGCGGAGGGGGACACGTCGCGCCGGTGGCCGTGGACGCGACGAAGGTCGAGAAGCTGCGCGAGTGGCGGCGGACGCTGTCGAAGTCGCTGGGCGTGCCGGCCTTCCGCGTGATGTCGGACCGCACGATGGAGGCGATCGTCGCGGCGAGCCCCGCGAGTCCTGGCGCGCTGCTCTCCGTGCGCGGGGTGGGACCGAAGCTCGTCGAGCGGCACGGGGCGGCGATCCTCGCGCTGCTGGCCGCCCGTTCCCGCTGAGACGCGGCCCACCCGTTCGCCCTGAGCGAGGGCTCCCATTCACCCTGCGCTCGAAGGGTGCCGAACATTCCCCCACGAGGTCCGACGAGGCGGAAGGGGCGCGCTCACGAGGAGCGCCATGCCGGCGCGCGCCGCGACGAACGGGCCCAGGGCGCCCACGGCTCAGCTCGCCGCGCTGCCCAGCCGGTGGCTGGCGACGTAGCCCGACCCCACGTCCCGAATCGTGATCTCCACGATGCCGTGCGCGTCGACCGCGTACTCCTCCTCGATGATCGGCCCGGCCTGCTCGAGCCGCTTCACCTGCCACTTCGCGAGGTCCACCTTCTTCCCGCGCAGCTCGGGGTCGAACGCGAAGAACACGTCGGTCACCGGCGCGAGGTCGCCCTTGGGCGTGCCCTGGTCGTCGAACGCAGCGCACTCGAAGAAGCGGTAGTGCCCGACGTCGTGCTGGGCGCGGTAGCGGCGCGAGACGCTCTTCTTCGGCTCACCCTGGCGAGGCAGCGGCGTCTCGCGGGTAAAGATGGGGTCGTAGCTCGCCTTCGCGCCGCTCTGCGCCTCGCGGAAGACGCCGAAGTTGCGCGAGAAGCGATCGGTGAGCTCGAAGCCCGCCAGCGAGTCGCCGGCGATGGCCAGCCCGATGGCGATGGCCGCGTGCGGGTACGGCGAGCGGTGCACGCGCCGGCCGAAGCGCTCGCGCAGGATGCGCCCGATGACGGGCAGCGCGCTCGCGCCGCCGGTGACGTAGAGGCCCGCGATGTCGGCGAGCTCGTCGTCGCCGCCCTTGGGCGCCTCGCCGTCGAGCCGCTTGAGCACCGGCGCCATGGCCTCGAGCGTCTGCTCCACCAGCGGCGTCACCGCCGCGTAGTAGTCGGCCACCGGGAAGGAGAGCTCGGCCTTGGGCGCCTTCTCCCCGAGGCAGGCCTCGAGATCGATGGTCAGCTTCTTCGAGCTGGGGTTCAGCTTCTCCTTCGCGTCGCGGCAGGCGTCGAGGAGGCGGGCCTTGGCGAAGGCGTCGAGCGAGGCCTCCTTCACCTTCCCCTTCTTCACCGCCAGCTCGTAGAGCGCCTGGTCGAAGTCGTCGCCGCCGAGCCGCGCCAGCCCCGCGGTGAGCACGGCGTCGTGGTGCTTGCCGTCCATGCGCACCAGCGAGGCGTCGAAGGTGCCGCCGCCCAGGTCGTAGACCACCACGTGCGCGCGCGAGGAGGTGATGGTGCGCGCGTGCTGGTGCGAGTACTCGAAGCCCGCCGCCGACGGCTCGTTGAGCATCGCCTTCACGTCGAAGCCCGCCTTGCGGAAGGCGTCGAGGGTGAGGAAGCGCTGGGTGCAGAAGGCGTTGGCGGGGGTGGCGACGACGGCCTCGAAGCGGTCCTTCTCGCGCAGGGCCTTGGGCAGGTTGGAGCGCGTCTTGAGCGCCTCGCGCAGGGAGGAGAAGAAGCGCACCACCAGGTCGGCCACGCCGAAGGTGGTCGCGCCGACGGTGACGGTGCCGGTGGTCGACGCCTCGGGCCCGGAGAGGAGCCGCTTGAAGGACCGCGCGGTGCCCCAGGAGGGATCGTCCTTCACCGCCAGCGCGTCGAAGCCGAAGCGCAGCTCGCCGTTGCGCTCCGCCACGATGGAGGGGAACCACTCGGCGGTCTCGCCATCGTCCGAAGAGAAGCTCGCGACGGGGTAGTTGCCGCGATCGGCGAAGGCCACCACGGTGCGCGTCGTTCCGAAGTCGATTCCGAGAGCCATTCGGGGGTCTGTACTCCTCTCGAGATCGCTTGAGAAGGCGGCCGGCGTCCCTCACCCCGGCGCCGGAGTCTGCGCCAGCCGCACGCCGCCGAGCACGAACACCCCGGCGACGAGCACGTCCCAGCCGAGCGGCTCGCCGAGGAAGGCCCAGGCGCCCAGCGCCGTCAGCACCGGCTGCAGGTTCGCGAACACCGCCACCCGCGAGGGCACGATTCGAGAGAGCGCGAAGTTCCAGAGCGCGTAGCTCACCACCGAGGTCATCACCACGAGGTAGGCGAGGTCCGCCCACCCGGCCCGGGGAATCGCCGCCAAGGTCTCCCCGGAGAGCGTCAGGGGCCCGAGCGGCAGCATCCAGAGCACGCCGGCAATGAGGCTCCAGGCCGCGGTGCGGAAGCCGCCGTGCTCGATGGAGAAACGCCGCGACTCCACCGTCCACGCCACCCAGGCCAACATCGCGCCCGACAGCCACAGGTCGCCCACCAGGCCGCCCTCCGCGCCGAACACCCGCCGCGCCAGGAGCACCGACACCCCGAGAAACGCCAGCACCACGCCGACCGCGCGCCGAGCCTCCAACCGCTCGCGCCCCAGCATGATGCCCAACAGGTACACCCCGATGGGCGTTAGCGCGTACAGGAGCCCCGCGTGCACCGCGTGCGTCTTCGCCATGCCCAAAACGAAGAGCCCCTGGTTGAGCGGCCCCGCGAGCAGGCCCAGGCCCAGGTACGCGAGCCGCGTGCCCTTCGGCGGGAGCACCGGCCCTCTGACGACGAAGAGCAGCGCCACGAAGACCAGCCCCGAGATGAGCGCCCGGGCGGTGAGCAGGGCCAGAGGAGGCCAGATGAGCGCCGCGTGCCGGGTGATGAGGTGCGTGCCGGAGCTGATCACGGTGTGCGCGGTCAGGGCGACGAGGACCGCCGCGCCCATCTCCTTGTCCCCCGCCGCCGTCGTCGCACCGCTCACGAGGGTGGTTTTAACGACTCAGAGGAATTCGGCACCCTTCGACTCCGCTCGGGACGGGCTTCGTCGAGGACCTCGACTGAACCGAGCGGACTCCGGAGCGGCGCCGGCCCTCGACTCCGCTCGGCTGAACGGGGTCGCTCTTCCGTCGAACGCTCTCAGGGTGGACGCTGGCTCAGTCCAGCCGCCCGAGCGCCCACGCCGCCGCCTCGCGCACGACCTCGCTCTCGTCGCTGGCGAGCCGGGTGAGCAGCTCCCGCGCCCCCAGGTCCTTCGCGGCGCCGAGCGCGTACGCCGCGTTCCGCCGGAGGCCGTCGAAGCCGGCCCGCGCCAGCGGCGTCCCCGGCACCAGGCGCTGGTAGTCCTCGCGGCTCAAGGCCGCCAGCTCGCGCACCGACAGGCCCGCTACCGCGCGCGGCGCGAACCTGGGCCCGGCCAGCACCGGCGAAGCGTTCAAGGGACACACGCTCTGGCAGACGTCGCAGCCGAAGACGATGTCTTGCGTCGCGCCGCGCAAGCCCTCGGGCATGGGCCCCTCGTTCTCGATGGTCTGGTAGGAGAGGCACTTGTTCGCGTCCACCACGCGCTCGCGCGGAAACGCCGAGGTCGGGCACGAGCTCAGGCAGAGCGTGCACTTCAAGCAGCGGTCGGCCTGCGGCCCGTCGGCATGCACGTCGACCTCGGCGTCGATGATGAACGCCGCCAGCATCACGTAGGAGCCGAACTCCGGCGTGATGAGGAGCCCGTTCTTGCCCACGTATCCGAGGCCCGCGCGCGCGGCCCACACCTTCTCCATCACCGGGTTCGAGTCGACGCTGCCGTAGTCGGCGATGCCGGGGAACTCCTGGCGCATGCTCCGCCTGAGCGCGCGCAGCCGGTCCCTCAGCGTCGCGTGGTAGTCGCGACCCCGCGCGTAGCGGGCGATCGGCGACTCGGCCTCGCCCGGCCAGCAGTTGCACCCGAGCGCCACCACCGTCTTCGCCCCCGGGACCAGGCGCCCCACGTCGAGCCGCTCGGCGACGCTCGAGCGCATCCAGTCGAGGTCCGCGTGGTAGCCGGCCTCCACCCACTCGCCGAGCACCGCCGCCGGAATCGGCTCCGCCTTGGCGAAGCCGACCAGATCGAAGCCCGCCGCCCGCGCCAGCTCGGCGATGCGGCCGGAGGGGAGCGTCATGACGGCGCTTCCTCGAGACGGTCCGGGCGGATCGAGGTCGGTGGACTCGCGCTCGACTGGCTCGGACGCGCTGGCGAAACGTCGGCGCTGGACGGGAGGACACGCGCCACGCTTCGCGCGCTGATTTCGGCACCCTTCGACGGGCTCAGGGTGAACGGAGGGCCGGCGTGCGGCCCCCTTCGTCGCAGCGTGTCCTGAGCGGTGGTCACGCCTTGTTCGTCACCCACGGCACGTCCTTCACGCCGGCGCGGAAGTTCGCCACCCGCGCCATGGTGAAGAGCAGGTCGGAGAGGCGGTTCAGGTACACCACCACCTCCACGCCCACCTTCCCCGAGCGGAGCAGCGGCACCACCCTTCGCTCGGCGCGGCGGCACACGGTGCGCGCCAGGTGCAGGGCGGCGGCGGCCTTGGTGCCCCCGGGGAGGATGAAGGTGGTGAGCGGGCCGATCTCCGCGTCGAAGCCGTCGATGGCCTTCTCCATCGCCGTCACCCATGCCTCCTCGATCTTCGGAATGGCCTGCGCGGCCTTGGAGCCCGCCGGCGTCGCCAAGACGCTCCCCACCGCGAAGAGCTGCCACTGCAGGGTCGCCGCCAGCTCGTCCATCGCGCCCAACCCTTCCGCGCGCGCCAGACCGAGCGTGGCGTTGAGCTCGTCGACCTGGCCGTAGGCGTCGACGCGCACGTCTTCCTTGCCGACGCGGCCGCCGCCGAAGAGGCCCGTGTCTCCGCTGTCTCCGGTCTTCGTGTAGATGGACGACATCGCGAGCTCCTTGCCTCTAGATGAGGCGCTGAAAGTCCTTCACCGGCGTCTTCCACACCGGCACGCCGCAAAAGCGCGGCCCCTCGGGGCAGAAGGGCGTGAGCCCCGCTTCCTTCCGCAGCGTGCAGGGCGCGTGAATGTGCCGGGCGAGCTGAGGGTGCACCTCGAGCACCTGCAGGGTCTCGTCCTGCGAGGCGCGCCAGATCTCCTCCTGCGCCGTGTAGCAGAGGCGGTGCACCCACTTGTGGTGCAGGTGGGTGAGGTCGCCCGACTCGAGGAAGCGAATGGGAAAGGCGTTGGGGAGCAGGTAGAGCGCCGACTCCTCGGAGACGCCCGCGTCGAGCAGCCGCTCGATGGTCCTCCAAGTCTCGGTGCAGGTTTCGTCGAACAGCGCCCGCGCCTGGGGCACCTCGTCGAGCAGGCCCGGCACCACCACGTCCACGAAGCCGGGCACGAAGTGCGCGTGCAGCACCGGCCGCGAGCCGGGCGTCATGCGGTGCCGCTGGTCCTGGCTGTCGGCGGTGTGCGAGAGCTTCTTCTGGAAGGTGTAGTGCGCGTGGGACAGCGCCCGGCCGAGCTTGGAGAGCGTGGTGAGCACCAACGCGTTGCCGAGGTAGTCGTTGTGCTTGGGCGAGAGCACCAGCTCCAGCGCCCCATCGTCGGAGAGCGCGGAGGCCGGCAGGCCCAGCACGTCGCGGACGCCCTGCGCCACGTTCGAAGGGCCCTTCGCCCCGTAGTCCACCAGCCTGGAGCGATAGCCTCCCAGCCGCGCGTCGAACTCCGTCAGGTAGGCCTTCGCGCTCGACGAGGCCTTCACCCGCCCCAGCTGCGCGAGCGCCTTGGCCTCCAGTGTCTGGGCGAGGGGAATCGGATCTTCCAGGTGCCGGAAGAAGAGCGGGTCGACGCGGTTCACCTCCGCCACCATGGCGTCGACCACCGCGCGGACCTCGGTGGGCGTGTCGAGCTGCTCGCAGAGCCGGTGGTAGCGGTGCAGCGTGAGCCCGGAGATGGTGTGGTACAGGTGCGCGAAGGTGCCGATGGGCAAGACGTAGCGCGCCACCTCCTGCGCCCGCTTCTTGATGCCCAGCGCCCACTGCTCCGGTTTCTTCCGGCGCGCCGGGAAGATGCGGAAGAACTCCTCCGCCACCCGCGGGACGAGCAGCGCGATGAGCGTCTGGTACGCCTCCATCGCGCCCTCGACGGCCTTCGCGTAGAGCGCCGCCTGCGCCTCGGGCATCGCCGGGCGAATCACGTTGCCGGGCTTCACCTCCACGTAGCGCTGGCTGACCTGCTCCGAGTTGTAGAACGGGTGCGCGTGGAAGAAGGACCAGAGGGCCTGCCGGCTCACCTGCTCGAGCGTGAACTGGAAGGTCGCGTGCTGGAGCGTGGTGTGGTGGCCCGCCTCGTACGTCTCTTTGGCGATGCGGTCTCTCAGCTCGACGGCCCGCTCGTCTCGGCGCACCTCCTCGGCGGTGATGATGCGGCTCGAGTAGCAGGTGCGCGCGGTGGCGATGGCGTTGTCGAAGGCGTCCGAGCC